>JAUIHE010000130.1 GCA_030432195.1 Alphaproteobacteria bacterium | reverse complement strand
GAGATCGCCATGCACTTCTTGAGCAAGGTGCGCATCCCCGAACAAGCGGACAAGTATCCTGGGCAGTTGTCTGGCGGTCAGCAACAGCGCGTCGCGATTGCGCGCTCCTTGTGCATGCGTCCGCGTGTGATGTTGTTTGATGAGCCGACTTCAGCCTTGGACCCGGAGATGATCAAAGAGGTGCTGGACACCATGATCGACCTGGCCAACGAAGGCATGACCATGTTGGTGGTCACGCACGAAATGGGCTTTGCCCGGCAAGTCGCCGATCGCGTGATCTTCATGGATGCTGGCGAAATTGTTGAGCAGAACAATCCGGAAGACTTCTTCCACCGTCCGCAGAACGAACGCACCAAAGAGTTCTTGAGCCAGATTCTGCGCGATTAGGCCAACACGCGCCAGACGAGCAATTGCGTGCCGCTGTTGCTAAGGACAGCTGCGGCGTCGTTACGGGGTTTGGTAGGATGCCCTGTGCCGGTGCCTAAGCGCTGGGTATGCGGCGCGACGGGCGGCGCGTCGGGCAGACCGGGCATTGGACACTTGTGCGGCGGTCGGGCAGCCTGGGGTCAGGAAGGCTGGCATCGGGCAGGCGAGCGCCATATAGGCGGCGCCCAGCTGGTGACGCCCAACAGGCTGGGGCATACAGACCGGGCCACGCTGACCGGACCACGCTGACCGGACCACGCTGACCGGACCACGCTGACCGGACCACGCTGACCGGACCAAGCTGACCGGACAACGCTGACCGGACCAAGCTGACCGGACAACGCTGACCGGACCAAGCTGACCGAACCAAGCTGACCGGACCAAGCTGACCGGACCAAGCTGACCGGACCAAGCTGACCGGACCAAGCTGACCGGACCAAGCTGACCGGGCGGGCAGGCTGAAATAGGCGCAGGCCTCCGGGCTGACCCAGCCGGCGAGGCCGCCAGCAATTCGACGACAGGCAGCAGGGCGAAGTCCCGCGCGAAGGCTGCATCGCAGCGCAAGATCTGTGTATTTCGACTAGGCGGAGAGTGCTTCATGGCAAGTCAGACAAGTGCCCCTAAGCCCCTGACCAGACTGAAAAAAGCAGGCTACGGCCTCGGCGATCTTGGCATCAATATCTTTGTTATCGTCAAAAGCCTGTTGGTCTTCGACTTCATGACCGCCTATTTGGATGTCGCCCCGTCAACGGCCGGGCGACTGACGGCGCTCGTGCTTATCTTCGATATTTTGACCGATCCATTGATCGGCTGGTTGTCTGATCGCAGCCGGTCGCGCTGGGGGCGGCGCGCGCCCTACATGGTCGTGGGCGCTTTAGCCATGTCGCTTCTGCTGATCGCGATGTTCTTTGTGCCGGGGCAATTTTCTGGGCTCGCCGCCGGGCTTTGGGTCACCGCATTTTTTGCGGCGGCCTCCGTTGGGTGGACCATGGTGGTCATTCCTTACAGCAGCTTGACCGTTGAACTCACCGATGATCCGCATCAACGCTCAAGCCTGACGGCCTATCGCATGGCCTCGGCGGCCTTCGGCATTTTGCTGGCGGGCGCCCTGTTTCCCGTTTTGGTCAAGGCCTTTGGGGATAGCCGCTCCGCATTCGGTATGGCGATGCTGGCATTTGCGCCCTTGGCGGTGGCATCCATTTGGACGGCGGCCTACGTCAGCGCGCGCCCATCGTCCGCCGCGCCGCCCAGGTTGGAGCCCTTCTTTGCTCAGTTGCGCATCGTCGCCAGCAACCCGCAGTTCATATTGCTGGTAGTGATCTATGGTTTTCAAACCTTGGCGATCTTTTTCATCACCGTCGGCATTCCACATGCCGCGCGTTATTTGGCGCTGGACGGGCAGGGCGGTCCTATGCCGGGCGCTCAGACCTTGCTGTTTGGGGCATTTGTCGCTGGCGCCATGGCCTCACAGCCGCTCTGGCTGGCGCTGAGCAAGCGGTTGGGCAAGCCGCGCGCCTATGGGACAGGTATGCTGGTCTATGCGGGTATGCTGTGCCTATTCTACACTCAATTGCCCTTGGCCAGTGCCGTTCTTCTGGGCCTGTTGGCGCTGGGCATCGGCATTACAAATGGCTGCTATCAACAGCTACCCTGGGCGTTGGTTCCAGATCTGATCGAGCAGACCAATCGCCGCTCTGGCCAGTCGGTCGAAGGGCTGGCCAATTCGGTTTGGCTGTTTGGGCAAAAGCTCGCGGGGGCCCTGGCGCCGCTGTTGTTCGGTGAACTGCTTTCGGCTTATGGCTTTGTGTCCAGCGATCAAGGCTTTGTTGAACAACCGTCCGCGGCGCTTGAAGCATTGCGTGTGGGCATGACCCTGCTGCCTGCCTTATTGCTACTGATTACCGTCCCAATCTATGCGGGGATTTCTGCCGCGATCCGGCGGCCCTAGCCCCCGTCTTGCGCCAAGGTCGATGTTCAACTAGGTGGCGGCCTGGCGTTTTGCTTGTCTCTGCAAGGCGCGCAGCGCATCAAGCGCCGCTTCGGCGTGGTCGGGCGCCACGAACAAATGATCATGATGATAGCCCGCAACCACATTGCAGGGGATTGCCGCCTCCTTGAGCGTTTGGGCAATCGCCGCCATCATGCCGACGGCTTCAAGGCTGGAGGGCACCAGCAGGGTGATTTTCCGACAAATAAAGCCTGTCTCGATATGTTCTGCCGTTGCTTGTTCAAGTTGCAGGATCAGGGTCGTGCCTTCGGTTTCCTGGAACGTCATGAGGGCGTGAGCGGGGCTGGGCTGGCCCTGGGGGATGCTGGTAAAACAATAGAAACCTGGCTCCAACTGTGGCTCCAGCTCTGCAAGCAAACGTACCAAGTCTGTGATCCCGCTTGGGCCAGAACTGGTTGCGGCGGCGGGCTGCGGGGTCATGATACCGTTGTCCTGCCTGGGGCGGCGCTAGGGTCGGGCATATTCGCCAGGTCGGCGTGTTGTTCTTCGTCGTCTGGATCGTCCAGCTCTAAGGCGTGCGCCGGATTGTGATAGGCCTGATCTTGATGCAAGGCGCGCTCGATTTGCTCAGAGGCTTTGCGAGCCATGGTCACAACGGATTTTTCGTCCATGTCCTCAATGGCAAGTTGGTCCAGCATTCGGATATCGTGACGCGCAAAGGCTTGCACGCGCCTGCGGGCGGTAAAGGCGCGAAAGCCCAACTCTTGCAGGATGCTTTGTCCCATAAACATGGCTGACTGAAGGTATTGGCGCACGATGATATGGGCACCCGCGCGGCTCAATTCACGGTAGTGGACCCGATCAGCGGCGCGGGCAATGATGGTCACGTGGGGGTGGCGATGAGCGACTTCCTCGATGAGCCGGGTTGCGGCGTCTGAATCGCCGATGGCAACGACCAGCAATTCCGCCTTAGCGATCCCTGCGAGCTCCAACAGCTCCATGCGGGTGGCGTCGCCATAGTAGACCTTGAAGCCAAAGCGGCGCATGCGGTCAATTTGATCCGGGTTATAGTCCAAAATTGTCGTGGGAATGCGGTTGGCCACGAGCAAGCGCCCGATAAGGGTGCCAAATGCGCCATAGCCCGCCAGGATTACCCGATTTTCTTCGTCATCATCGATCGTGTCCTCTTCCCGCTCGCTTTGAAGGCGGTCCAACAGCGGCAACAAGGCTAGTTCGTAGACAATCAAAAGCAAGGGGGTGACGAGCATAGTCAAGGCGACGACCGCGGTAAGAATTCCTGCGATTTCAAAGCTCAAGACCTGGTTTTGGGTGGCAAATGAGAACAGGACGAAGGCAAATTCGCCGCCTTGTGCCAAAGCCAAGGTGAAAAGCGCCAACTGGCTGCCGCGCAAATCAAAGGCGTAGCCAACGACCACCAGAACCAACAGCTTGATCACGAGAAGCGCAACGGTTAGGCCCAGCACGGTTTGCAGCGAGCCTAGGATAAGCTCGAAATCAATCGACGAGCCAACGGCGATGAAAAACAGACCCAGCAACAAGCCTTTGAACGGCTGGATGTTGTTTTCCAGTTCGTGGCGGTACTCGCTGTCGGCCAAGACGACCCCGGCCAGAAAGGTGCCGAGCGCCATCGATAGGCCGATTTCACGCATCAACAGCGATATCGCAACGACCAAAAACAGAGCAAAGGCGGTGAACAGCTCGCGACTTTGGACGGAAGCGATGAGGCGAAACACCGGGCGCAGAAGGTAGCGGCTGCCAACGACCACCGCGACGACGGCGACCAGTGCGGCCAAGCCCTGGGCCCAGAGCGGCAAGTGGGCGACAAGGCTGGTTGCGACCTCTGCCCCGTGCTCTACCCCGTGCTCGACGCTGGTTGTGTGGCTTTCGCCGTCACCGGGCGCGCCGTGGGCGATAACTTGCGGGATGGTCTCTGGTATGGCCAACAGGGGCAAGATGGCCAGAATGGGAATGACTGCAATGTCTTGAAACAACAGAACCGTGAAGGCCGAACGGCCGCCGGGCCCCCGCGACCAGCCCTTTTCCTGTAGAGACTGCATGACAATGGCGGTGGATGACAGCGCCAGGATGAGCCCGATTGCCAACGCTGGCCGCCATGTCAGGCCCAGCAAGATAGCCAGGCCAGCAATGAACAAGCTGGTCAAAAGGACTTGTAGCCCCCCAAGCCCAACGATTTTTTTGCGCAGCTTCCAAAGCACCTGCGGCTGCAATTCCAAGCCGATAAGGAACAGCATCAGCACCACGCCGAATTCGGCAAAATGCAAAACGTCGCTGTGACCGCCTCCGGTCAGATTGAGCGCAAACGGGCCAATGACGATGCCCGCGATCAGGTAACCAAGGACCGAGCCCAAGCCAAAGCGGTTTGCCAACGGAACAGCCAGCACGGCGATGCTCAGGTATACAAAGGCGGCTAATAAGAGGTCGTTTTCCATTTGGCTTTCATCAAGTTTGTTGGCTTGCTGCGCCCAGCATGAGCATGAGCATGAGCAGGGCGAGGGCGATCGCTAGGAGCGTGGGGCATCGTGGCCATGAGGGCGGCCATGAGGATAGACTTTTTCCAAGAGGTAATCGCGATAAGCTTCGCCCGCCAATTCCAGTCCGGTATCGTCCAACTGGTTGACCCCGGTCAAAACAAAGGGGGGCTGCCAACGAAACCCGGCGTAGCGCGCGGTCAACCGTAAGGGCAGAAAAATGGCGTCGAGCGAAGCGGCAAATTCGCCTTTCGGTTCATAGCTGCTGGCTGGATCTCCCGTCGTGGTGGCAAGGCTGAAGGTCTTGTTGGCCACGTTCAAGCTCGGACGATTTGCCTCGGCCCAACGGTGGAGCACCAGATCTTGCCATTCCTTCAGCAAAGAGGGCGTAGAGAACCAATAGAGCGGAAACTGCATCACGATATGATCGTGTTGGGCAAGCAGCTCATGTTCATGGGCAACGTCGATATAGAAATCAGGATAGGCTTGATAAAGATCGTGCAGGTGGACGTGCTCTAGCCCCGACAGGGCTTGCAAAAGGCGTCGATGCGACTGGGAGCGCTCAAAAATGGGGTGCGCGAACAAGATGAGGACAGACTGCATAGACTCTTTTCGTCGTGAATAGTGGCGGCGGCACGAAAGCTGCTGGCTATAGGCGGTACGCCCTGTACGAGATTTTTTAGCTTCAGGACTCCAGCCCGCTTGCGCCTGGCGGCATTCCTTGCCAGTCTAGGCGCTCCCCAATCAAAAGGCCAACCCCCATGCGTTGCCCCTATTGCTCCAGCGACAACACGCAGGTCAAAGATTCGCGCCCTGTCGAAGATAACACGGCCATTCGCAGGCGCCGCACATGCCCGGTTTGCGAACAGCGCTTTACCACTTTCGAACGTGTGCAGTTGCAAGAAGTCGTTGTTATCAAATCCGATGGCAGCCGCCAGTCTTTCAACCGTGGCAAGCTGCGCCACTCTATCATGATTGCGCTACGCAAGCGTCCGTTTGATGAAAAGAAGCTGGACGATCAGCTTTCGCTGTTGGTGCGCCAACTGGAAATGAGCGGGGAAAGCGAAGTTACTTCAAAAGACATCGGCAAACGGGTGATGGAGATGCTCTCGCGCATGGATCCGGTCGGTTTTGTGCGCTATGCTTCGGTCTATAATGACTTCCAGCAGCCCAGCGATTTTACGCGGATTTTGCGTAGCTTGGGCGGCGTCACGGACGCAGATAAGGACAAAGACTAGAACCATGTCGCCGCAAGCAACCGGGCAGCCGGCAGGACACCAGGCGGACGACGAAGGCTTTATGGCTCGCGCAGTCGCTTTGGCGCGTCAGGGCCTAGGGGCGACAGCGGAAAACCCCTCGGTTGGCTGTCTTATCGTCAAAGATGGCGCGGTGGTCGGCCAGGCGCGGACGGCGGACGGCGGTCGGCCGCATGCGGAAGCTGGGGCGCTGTTGATCGCTGGGGCGAAGGCGCAGGGCGCCACCGCCTATGTCACGTTGGAGCCATGCAGCCACCACGGGCGAACACCGCCTTGCAGCCAGGCCTTGATTACAGCCGGAGTGTCGCGGGTGGTTGTGGCCTGCCAAGACCCGGACCCACGCGTGGCGGGCACGGGCCTTGAGCAGCTTAGGGCTGCTGGCATTGAGGTCTCTGTCGGTTGTCTGAGCGATGCGGCGCAGCAGTCTTTGCAGGGCTTTTTCTATCGTCAGCTGCGCGGCTGGCCTTTGGTAACGCTGAAGATCGCCAGCTCCTTAGATGGCAAAATCGCGTTGGCAAACGGGCAAAGCCAGTGGATCACGGGCAGCCAGGCGCGCCGCCATGCTCACCACCTAAGGGCCGAGGCCGATCTTATCGTGACGGGCGCGGGCACGGTGCTTGCGGACAATCCCCGGCTTACCTGTCGTCACGACGGCCTTGAAGCGCGTTCGCCCAGGCGGGTCGTGCTGGACCGCTCGGGGCGTGTGGCGAGCGATGCGCGGATATTTGAAGAACAAGATTTGGCGCCGACCCAGCACATTACCGGCGCCGCCGCGGAGGACTTTGCGGCGTTGCTAAGGACTTGGGGCACAGAAGGGGTCAATTCGGTGTTGATCGAGTCCGGCCCGGGTTTGGCGACGGCGTTTTTGCAACACGCTCTGGTCGATCGCTTGGCTTGGTATTTGGCGCCTAAAATTATGGGCGGCGACGGGCGTTCTGCCTTAGGGGCCTTGGGTTTGGAACGGATGGATCAAGTGGCTTCTTGGCAGTGTCTGGAAGAAAGAACGCTGGGTTCGGACCGGTTTTTCTTGTTGGAGCGCCCCAGTTCGTCCTAGTTTGTGGTCTGGGCTTCGCACACGGGCGAACAGTGCGCCAGAGCGCCGATTTTTGATAGGAAACAAGCATTTGTTTACAGGTATCGTTAAAACCATCGGCAAGGTTACAGACATTCAAGAGGACGGCGGGCGCCGGTTCACCCTGGAGTCAGATTTGGACATGGCAGAGCTGGGATTAGGCGCTTCGGTGTCTCATTCAGGCTGTTGTCTGACCATCGAGTCCGCCCGCGAGCTTGACGGGGGTCGGCGTGAGCATGTGGTCTTTGCCACGAACGAGACGCTGAGCTTGACCACCCTTGCGACCTGGAAAGTTGGCACCGCGGTCAATCTGGAACCTTCTTTGCGCTTGGGCGATGAGCTGGGCGGCCATTTGGTCTTCAGCCACGTGGACGGCTTGGCGCAGTTGCAGTCGCTTGTTCGAGATGGCGAAGGATGGCGCTTTCGATTTTCGCTGCCGCGCGCGCTCGCGGGGCTGGTGGCTGGCAAGGGCTCCGTATCGCTGGACGGCATCTCGCTCACGGTAACCGACGTTGACGCCGCTAGCTTTGGCATCGCCGTCATCCCGCATACCTTCGAAGTGACCACGCTCAAGCATCGGCAGGTCGGCGATTTTCTCAATTTTGAAGCGGACATGTTGGCACGCTATGTTCAGCGCCAGCTTTCCTTCTTGCAGAACTAGCTTGCAGAAGCGGGCAAAACCTGCCACCCCCAGCAACAAGCACAGAGCTTGCCCTCGATCGACAAATCCGGGCGGCTCGCCGAACCAACTGGCATTTAGAGAAGATAGAGACCTATGGAAGACGTGGCGCGCGTATTGATCGTAGAAGCGCGGTTCTATGAAGATTTGGCTGACGAGTTGGCCGCTGGTGCAATCGAGGCCCTGCAAGCCGCGGGCGTTGAAATTGAGCGCCTGCCTGTGCCGGGCGCGCTGGAAATTCCCGCTGCTATCGCTTTGGCGGAAGCATCGGCTGCTTTTGATGCCTACGTTGCCTTGGGCGTCGTTATTCGCGGCGAGACCTCGCACTACGACATCGTGGCAGGTGAGTCCGCGCGGGGCCTGCAAAACCTGGCCATCGAATATGATTGCTGCATCGGCAATGGTATCCTGACCGTAGAGAACGGCGACCAAGCTTGGGCGCGCGCGCGACGCAGTGAAAAGAACAAGGGCCGCGATGCCGCCCAGGCAGCGCTGCGCATGTTGGAGATCAAACAGCGCTTTTCGCCTGCCTTGGATGAAAGCATGTTGAGCGGCAATCTGTCCTTCGGTGGTGCGGAGGAATAAATTGATGCCAGCCGACAGACGCTCCGCTAGTAGGTCATCTTTTGAAGATCGGCGCCATGCCGCGCGGTTTGCAGCGGTGCAGGCCCTGTTTGAACTCGACCAGTCCGAGAGCCCGAATGTGTTGCGTGTCTTGCGGGATTTTGTGCTGTTCCGGGCGCGCGAAGACCTGGAGGGGCTGCGGCTCGGCAAGTTTGACAAGAATCTGTTCCAGGACCTGGTTGCCAAGGTCTGGGAACAGCGCGCCGATCTTGATGACATGGTGACCGCAATTTTGCCGCCTGATTGGAGCGTCGAACGGATTGACCCTGTGTTGAAGGCGATTTTGCGTTGTGGGGTGAGTGAATTGGACACAAAACCCGACCTGCCCAAGGCGGTCATCGTGGCCGAGTATGTAGCGATTGCAGACCACTTTTTCGAAGGCAGCGAGCCCAAAATAGTCAATGCCGGGCTAGAGACTATCTCTGCCACCTTGCGCGATGGCGATGCTTTCCCGCTTTAGTTTGACGACCGAGGAGCAGCTTGCCAGTCTGCTTGGAAACTAACGGGCTTTCGTCATGGTCGCTGAATTTGACCTCATTCGCTGCTATTTCAAATCCTTGGTTGGCGCTGAGGGGTTTGGGCGTGGGCTGATCGACGACTGCGCTCACATCCCCAGTCAGGCTTTGGACGGCGACCTTGTGCTGACCGTCGATACCTTGATTGAGGGTGTGCATTTTCTTGCTGACGATCCGCCGGAGACCCTGGCGCGTAAGGCCTTGCGGGTCAATCTGTCGGACCTGGCGGCCAAGGGAGCGCGGCCACTGGGATGCTTGCTGGCCTTGAGCTTGCCGCAAAGTGACGAGCGCAAAGGCGAGCCTTGGCTACAGGCCTTTGCAAACGGCCTCAAGCAGGACCTTGAGCAGTTCGATCTCCAGCTTTTGGGTGGGGATACCACCAGTGGACCGGGGCCGCTCAGCCTATCGGTTAC
>JAUIHE010000129.1 GCA_030432195.1 Alphaproteobacteria bacterium | reverse complement strand
TAGTTGATAAAGGTAGAAAGCTCGCGAACCATGGTGCCCCAGTCGGCGGTCGGCGGTTGGATGCCCAGCCCCAGGAACGACAGGGCGGCAATCGTCAGGAACACAAAGCTAAATCGCAGCCCGAATTCAGCCACCAAGGGCGGCATGATGTTCGGCAAGATTTCACGGCGCATGATCCAGCCCAGCTTTTCACCGCGCAGGCGCGCCGCTTCTACATAGTCCATGACCACCACATTGAGCGCCACGGCGCGGGTCAAACGGAAGACGCGCGTCGAATCTAAAATGGCGATAATGATGATGAGGTTGATAACCGAGGTCCCAAAGACCGCCAGCAGCATAAGGGCGAAGATCAAGCTGGGAATGGCCAAAAGAATATCGACAAAGCGGCTCAAGATCTGATCCAGCCAAGATCGATTGATGGCGGCGATCAATCCGAAGCCACCGCCGATTGCAAAGGACAGCAAGGTCGTCAACAGGGCGATACCGACGGTGTTTCGCGCGCCATAAATAAGGCGCGATAGGATATCACGGCCCAGGTGATCGGTACCCAAGCGGTGCGTCTCCGACCACTGAGCGTAAGGCTCTTGGAAGACCTGCGCTTCGCCGTGTGGCGCGATCCACGGCGCAAAAATCATGCAGATCAGATAGCCAAGAATCACGATTAGACCAAACCAAGCGGTAAGGGGCGCCTTTCGCAGCCCTATCCACATGCGGTGGAGCCAGGTTCGGCGGGTGCGGACCTGCGAGACTTCGCCCGCAGCGGAGTAGTTTTCTGTGCTCATCAGCTTAGACCCTCTTTGCGGTTCATTAGCGAGGGTGCAACAGGCGCGGATTGGTCACGATGCCGATAATATCCGCTGTCATGTTGAGCAAAATGTAGGTGCCGGCAAAAATGAGGCCACAAGCCTGCACGATTGGCATATCGCGAGTGGTCACGCTGTCGACCATCAAGCGGCCAATCCCGGGATAGGTAAAGACCGTCTCAACAACGACGACGCCAATCACAAGATAGGCCAAATTGAAGGCAATCACGGTTGCGATCGGAGCCCAGGCATTCGGCAACACGTGTTTGACAATGATTTCCCGTTGGGCCACGCCCTTCAGGCGCGCCATTTCCACATAAGGGCTAGCCAAAAGGTTGATAATAGCCGCCCTTGTCATGCGCATCATGTGGGCGATAGTGACCATCGTGAGCGTCAGCGCCGGCAAGACAGAAATGTATATGCGATCAAAGAAGGTGGCGTCGGGCCTAATTTCAGAAATTGGCGGAAAGATCGGCTGTAGGACGGCCAGAAGCGCCATGAAAACATAGGCGACCAAGAATTCTGGCAGTGATATCGAAACCAGTGTGACCGAGTTGATCATGCGATCAAAGAAACCGTTGCGGTGCAAAGCTGCTGTAATGCCAAGATAGAGCGCCAAAGGCACAGCGACAATCGCGGTCATGGCCGCCAGAAATAACGTATTGAAAAGGCGTGGCTCGATCAATTCGGCAACAGAACGCGATCGATCCACCCCCGATGACGCACGACCCGAAAACGAGGTACCGAAGTCGCCCTGAAGGACCCCACCAAGCCACTGGATATAGCGAATGTGAGCTGGCTGATCGAGACCCAGCTCCTTACGGAAAGCTTCAACCGTCTCTTCGAGCGCTGCTTGTCCAAGGACCGCTTGGGTAAAATCGCCCGGCAACATAGAGACCATGGCGAAAATGATGATCGAGACGAAGAATAGAGTGATTAGACCCAGTGCAAGCCGCTGGATCACCGTGGTGAGAACTGAATTCACCTTTGTCCTCCTGTCGCGGAGCGGTTCCCGACATCACGCATTCGCGAGCCAGTATTCCAGCGCCTCCGCACATTTCTTACGATTTAGGCCGCAGTTATGACACATGTTGTGCTCCGCCGCCCCTTTTTTGTACGAATTAGCCTATGGGCGCTTTAGATTTTGCGCAACATGTGAATTCGCGCTTGGACAAAATATTTTCTGGCGTTAGCATAAGTGCGTCTGAAAACATCCGGATAGGCGGCGCTTATGTGTATCTGGCGTGTCGGAGGGAAAATCCGCACCGACAGCACGAAGCGCTCGGCATCCTGCCGTGCAACCGCTTACACCAACAATAAATCAGACCTACGGAAGAAACAGGAGACATAATTCCATGATTGATCTGAAGCAGATCTTCCTTTCAGAGCAAAAGCGCAAGTTTGCATCCGGCCAAATTGACCGTCGTCAATTTATGATGGGCGCAACCGCTGCCGGCTTGGCTGTGCCCATGGCAATGAGCATGGCTGACCAAGTTATGGCCGCCACACCAAAATCTGGCGGTGATTTCCGGATGGGTATGGGCCACGGCTCAACCACGGACTCGTTGGACCCCGGCACCTATGAAAACGGCATGATGACCCACGTCGGCAACAGCTGGGGTGGCCACCTGACCGAAGTCGGCCAAGACGGCCAGCTGCGGCCCGACCTTTGTGAGTCCTTTGAGTCTGCCGATGCAAAGACCTGGGTTTTCAAAATCCGCAAAGGCGTTGAATTCCACAACGGTAAAACGCTAGAACCTGCGGACGTCGTCGCCTCACTGAACTATCACCGCGACGAAAACTCTAAGTCGGCCATGAAAGGCAACCTGTCGACCGTGGAAGACATCCGCATCGACGGTGACAGTGTGGTTGTGGAACTGAGCGGCGCAAACGCTGACTTCCCCTACATCGTGTCCGATTACCACGCGATCATTATGCCTTCTTCGGATGGCAAGATCGACCCGACCTCGGGTGTCGGTACCGGCGCTTACATCCTGGAGAACTTCGAACCAGGCGTTCGCTTTATCGGTCGCAAGAACCCGAACTATTGGAAAGAAGGCGCAGGCCACTTCGATAGCGTTGAAATCCTGTCCATCATTGACCCCTCGGCCCGCCAGGCAGCCTTGATGTCCGGTCAGGTCCACGCCATCGACCGGATCGATCCCAAAACCGTAGCCCTGATGTCACGCAACCCAGCGATCAACATTCTGGAGATCACGGGCACGCTGCACTACACCATGCCTATGCGCCTGGATGTAGCGCCCTTCGACAACTACGACCTGCGCATGGCTCTGAAGCTGTCGATCAAGCGTCAAGAAATGGTGGACAAGATCCTGCTGGGTCATGGCGCCCTGGGTAACGACCACCCGATTTCGACTGCGAACCGTTTCCACGCTTCGGACCTGCCCCAGCGTGAGTTCGATCCTGAAAAGGCGGCCTTTCACTATAAGAAGTCCGGCCATTCTGGAACCATCCAGCTGTCTGCATCTGATGCCGCCTTTGCTGGTGCGGTGGATGCTGCGGTGCTGGCATCGGCCTCAGCCAAAGAAGCTGGCATCGACATCGAAGTCGTGCGCGAGCCCAAGGACGGCTACTGGTCCAACGTCTGGAACAAAAAAGGCTGGTGTATGTGTTACTGGGGCGGACGTCCAACAGAAGATTGGATGTTCTCTTCGGCCTATGTGGAAGGCACCGAGTGGAACGACACCGCTTGGCGTGGTACAGATGCCGCCAACCGCTTCAACCAGATCGTCAAGGACGCCCGTGCAGAGCTGGACAACGCAAAGCGCAAAGCGCTTTACGCCGAAGCTCAGGCGCTCATCAACGACGATGGCGGCGCCATTGTACCTATGTTCGCCAACTACATCATGGGTGTTTCCAAGAAGGTTGCGCACTCCGACAATGTGGCTCCGAACTGGGAAATGGACGGTCACAAGGCCACAGAACGCTGGTGGATGGCTTAAGCGACCGCGGCACCACAGCAGAATAGAAAGAGGGGCGGTCGCAAGCGGCTGCCCTTTTTTTGTGCCCGGCTCGTCAATCCTCGCCCCGCGCTCACGCGAGGCACTCGTTGCTGCGACGCGGCTATCGGTCCTCCACACGTGTAGCCCGTCTAGCGAGGCCTGCGTCCGATGCCGTCGGAGAGCAAATTAATTATTCACAGCAAATCAGCAAGTCTCTGTATTGCCTTAATTTTCGGCAGCATGGCTGGTCCAGCACAACGATTTCGACCCGCTAGGCAATTGATACGGGGGCAAACATGAGCCGCACTAGACGCAAAGTGCCCGTGACAGGGGCAACTTTCGCCAGCAGCGACAAGCCGTTTAAGTCCAAAGCCCATCGCAGCGAGCGGCGCAGCGTTCGCATTCACCTGTTAGAGGGTTCCGAAGTTGAAGAACTGCCTCACCCTAAGCAATTTGGAAATCCATGGGACGGACCCAAGGACGGCAAGATCTTTCACTATCAGTTGCCGCCCGGGCTAATGAGAAAATGAGCGCTCCACAGACAGAACACGCCAAATGCCTCGCCAAATTTTGGATTGGCTGTGAATTTCGCTGCGGGGACCGCCTCTATCGATGTACCGATGTCGGCACGCGAACCCTCATTGCAATCTGCATCGATCCAGTTGACTTCAATGGGACCGAGGGCCCCAGGCGGCTCAGTCGCGCGGAAGCAGAAAGGCAGGGTTGGTTCAATGGGCCACCGTTTGCGAGCGCCGAGTTGGTCTTCGACGAATACGATCTGCCGGTCTGCCACATCATCGGTCACAAGGCCCCACCGACTGCCCCTTCCAAGACTTAGGAGCCATAGCGAAATCGCTGCGCGTCATGGCTCCACATGGGACCGGGCAAAACCACCTGACATAAATCGCCCGATCTAGAAAACATCGCCTAAAACGCTTTAAAGGTCAGCGTGGTCAAGCTGCGCTGGACACCTTTGATGTCCAGCAGCTTGTCATTGATATAGCGCCCGACATCCTCGCCCTCAGGCACATAGATTTTTACCAGCAAATCATAGTGTCCACTGGTCGAATACAGCTCTGAATGAAATTCGCGTTCGCAGATTTCGTCCGCCACATCGTAGGCGGTGCCAGGCTCACACTGGATTTGCACAAATACACAGGTCATGGCGCTTTCCTTCGTCGCTGTTGGATGCTTGCACGCTTGGCAACATCAGCCATAGCAGAGCCTAGCCCCCCGCTCAATCAGCATGCCAAGCCAATGAAGCGAGAAGCTGGTTTTGGCGTCAGCCGCGCGCCTTCAGGGCGGATTGAGCGGCGGCCAAGCGGGCAATCGGCACGCGGAAAGGCGAGCAAGAAACGTAGTCCAGCCCGACCTGTTGGCAGAAGTCAATGGAAGCCGGATCGCCGCCGTGCTCCCCACAAATGCCCAGTTTGATGTCCGCGCGCGTGGCGCGTCCTCGCTCGGTCGCAATCTTCACCAGCTCGCCGACTCCGTCTGGGTCCAAGCTCAAGAATGGATCGCGCTCGATCAACCCTTGCTTTTCGTATTGACCCAGGAAATTGCCGGCATCATCGCGCGACAGTCCATAGGTGGTTTGGGTCAAATCATTGGTTCCAAACGAGAAGAAGGCCGCATGTTCGGCGATCTGACCTGCCTGCAGCGCGGCGCGCGGCAGCTCGATCATGGTGCCGACGCTATAGGCGACCGCGACGCCGGTGTCTTTTTCCACGTCGCCAGCGGTCTGATCAACCAGCCGCTTTAGCACATCCAGCTCGCCTGCCATGGACACCAGCGGAATCATGATCTCCGGTTGCACGGCTTGGCCACTCACTGACTGCACACTGGCCGCCGCCTCAAAAATGGCGCGTGCTTGCATGGCGTAAATCTCGGGGAAGGTAATGCCCAAACGACAGCCACGGTGACCCAACATAGGGTTGGCTTCGGTCAGCTTCTTGGCGCGACTTGCCAAGATCTCGACCGCAGTACCGGACAAGTCTGCCACCTCTTCCAGCTCGCTTTGCTGGTGCGGCAAAAATTCATGCAGCGGTGGATCCAACAGACGGATCGTCACCGGTCGCGCACCCATAATCTTGAAAATGGCTTCAAAATCAGAGCGCTGCATTGGTAGCAACTTGTCCAAGGCGGTCTGACGCTCCGCGACCGATTCCGCCAGGATCATCTGCCGCACAACACCGATACGGTCGGCGTCAAAGAACATGTGCTCGGTTCGACACAAGCCGATACCTTCGGCGCCGAACTCGACCGCTGTTTCACAGTCGCCCGGCGTTTCAGCGTTGGTACGCACTGCCATGTCGCGCAGATCATCTGCCCACGTCATGAGCTTGGAGAAATCGCCCGACAGGTTGGGTCGGATCATGGGCACTTCACCTTGCATGACCTCGCCGGTGCTGCCGTCCAAGGTCAAGAGATCGCCGGCTTTGACCTCAACGCGGCCAATGCGCATGGTGTCGCCGGAAATTTCAATGTCGCCAGCGCCCGAAACACAGGGCCGGCCCATGCCGCGCGCCACCACGGCCGCGTGCGAAGTCATACCGCCGCGCGCCGTCAAGATGCCCTCGGCAGCGTGCATACCTTGGATGTCTTCTGGAGAAGTCTCGACCCGCGCCAAAATGATCTTCTCACCGCGCGCGTGCAAGTCCACAGCCGCGTCAGAAGAAAAGCACAAAATGCCCGACGCCGCGCCCGGTGAGGCCGGCAGGCCCTTGGTCAAGACTTGGCGCTCTGCACTGGGGTCCAAAGTAGGGTGCAGCAACTGATCCAACGAGGCCGGATCAACGCGCATGACCGCTTGTTCGGGCGTAATCAGACCCTCTTCGACCATTTCAACCGCAATCTTCAACGCCGCTTGAGCGGTGCGCTTGCCGTTACGGGTCTGCAACATGAACAGTTTGCCGCCTTGAACGGTGAACTCGATGTCCTGCATGTCGGCATAGTGGCGCTCCAGCTTGCCACGGATGGTGTCGAGCTGGGCGTAGACCTCGGGCATCACCTCTTCCATCGCAGGCTGATCGCTCTCCTGGCTTTCTTTGCCCGCGATCGAGATCTGTTGCGGCGTGCGGATACCTGCCACCACGTCTTCGCCTTGCGCGTTGACCAGGTATTCGCCGTAGAACACATTTTCACCGGTGGAAGGATCGCGGGTAAAGGCAACGCCGGTTGCACAGTCATCGCCCATGTTGCCAAAGACCATGGCCTGAATGTTGACCGCGGTGCCCCAGCTTGCGGGAATGTTGTGCAGCTTGCGATACACGTCGGCGCGCATGTTCATCCAAGACCCGAACACGGCGCCAACAGCGCCCCAGAGTTGCGCCTTGGGATCTTGCGGGAAGTCCTCGTCCAGCTCCTCGCGCACGATTTGCTTGTAGACATCGACCAGGTGCTTCCAGTCGTCGGCTTCCAACTCGGTATCCAGGTAATAACCTTTTTCCAGCTTGTAGTTTTCGAGCTGCTCTTCGAACAGATAGTGGTCGACGCCCAGGACCACATCGGAATACATGGTAATGAAGCGGCGATAACTATCGTAAGCAAATCGAGCGTCACCCGAACGCTTGGCCAACCCCTCAGCAGTCACGTCGCTAAGGCCCAGGTTTAGAACCGTGTCCATCATGCCCGGCATAGAGGCGCGAGCTCCCGAGCGCACCGAGACCAGCAAGGGGTTTTCGGGATCGCCAAAGCGCGCGCCCATATCGCCTTCCAGGCGGGTCAACGCAGCGTCAACCTGGCTCTCAAGCTCGCTGGGGTAGGATTTCCCGTTGGCGTAAAAATAGGTACAGACCTCGGTAGACAGCGTAAAACCGGGAGGAACCGGCAGACCAAGCTTGGCCATTTCGGCTAGGTTTGCCCCCTTGCCACCCAAAAGATTGCGCTGATTTGCGTCGCCTTCGGAAAGGCTGGGACCGAAAGCATAGACCCATTGTGTCATGGACGTGTCTCTTCTTCGTATAATGCCATCGCCCCAAGAGAACCGCCCGAACCGACGCTTTGCAGCGCTCGCCCAATTGCTCCTTGAAGCCAACAGCTTTTTTGTCGAGCTAGCGGGCGTTTCCCTTCAAAGGACAAGCACCCCTAGCGAACTCGAATCGGACTTTAGCGATGCCAGAAGCGCCCGGCTACCGGTAAGACTGTCGCTGTTGCAACTCTGTTAGGCTTGGCAGCGAACTAGCGCTTTTTTTCTTCGATTTCGCGCGCGGTTTCCGCCATCATATCCAAGAAAGCCGCTTGCCTGCGGGTGGGTTGCCAGGCCCGGCGAAAGGTAAGACCGATTGGCCGACTGCTGTTCGGAAGTTGCAGCGCCAAAGTGGCTAGGCTGCCGTTCGTCAGCTCCTCATGAACTTGGTGGCGCGACAGGATTGTCAGGTAGGGGCCCCGCTTGAGCAGCCCCCGCACCAGCACCAACGACGAGGAGACCACCCGCACCGGTGTCGCGTCCAGATTGGCGATATCCAAGGTCTCATAAAGGTAGGTGCCCGCAGGGGTACTGCGTGGCGGCGCGATCCACGGATAATCCAACAGATCGGCGATTGTCAGCCCGCTTTTGCCGACCAAAGGATGCCCCTTGCCCGCGACGACGGCCAGCGGGTCATCAAACAGCTTTTGCGTGCGAAAATCGTCGGGGTCCAGGTCGCTTCGAAGCGCGCCGACCAGAAAATCAATCTCCCCATGTTGCAGAGCCCGCGCTTGTTCAGCAAACGGCCCATCAATGGTGCGAACCTGAAGGCTCGGGAAGGTCTGCACCATTCGATGTATCGTCGTAGGCAAAAGATAGCTTCGCGGAAGCGGCAGCGTTCCGACGACGATTTGGCTGCTGTCGCGCCCCAGATGGGCGTTGATTTCATCGTTGCCTTGTCGCAATTCGCTCCAGGCCAGCTTGGCAGCGCGCACCAAAGCCTGGGCGGCCGGGCTGAACTGAATACCTGTTTCTGATTTGCGGAACAAGGTCACCCCGCTTAGGGCTTCCAGATTTCGCACCGCGCGATGCAGTGAAGGTTGGCTTAACCCGATGCTCTTGGCGGCTGCGGTGAAGTTTGGACGCTGGGACAGCGCGACTAGAGCACGGAGCTGGGCGGCCGTCATCAGTTGGGCAAAATTGGCAAAGCCCCTGGCCGCCTCTGTGCCGATAGCGCCCCCTTTCTGGCCGTCACTTTGCGGCCCTGCGGCGGCCCCTGCGGGCACCTGACGGCCTAGCCGACGCGCCGCTTGCGCGCCTTCTGCCAGCAGGTCCAATGCCTTCTCAACGCGCGCAAAATACAACTGCCCGATATCGCTCAAGTAAAGCCCGGACTTATGGCGCGTAAACAGCGCAATTTCGGCCTGACTCTCTAGTTTCGACAGGGCCTGGGTTACGGCTGGCTGAGATAAATTAGACCGCAACGCCGCCTGTGAGACCGATCCGCAGCGCCCGACCTCAACGAAAACGCGCAGGTGGCGCAAATTGGGAAAAATCGCGTCCAAAGCCGCCTCCTCTGCATGCTCAATAGCCTAAACTTATAGCTATTTCTTCAATTGGAATAGTCGCTGCGAGCCGGCAATGCTAGGTTTAAAGCACAAGATTAGACGCTAAGGCGCTCTTGACATGCAAACCAAGAGCCAATTTTCGGGACATAGAGACCATGACGGACAAGAAAACAGCGCTGGTAATCTCAGCACACTCAGCAGACTTTGTATGGCGGGCGGGCGGTGCCATCGCCCTGCACCAAGACAAAGGTTATGACGTCACCGTGGTTTGCTTGTCCTACGGCGAGCGCGGCGAGAGCGCCAAGCTGTGGAAGCAAGAGGGCATGACCCTGGAGCGCGTCAAGACCGAGCGCCGAAAAGAAGCCGAAAACGCTGCCGCCGCGCTGGGCGTTCACGATATCCAGTTCTTCGACTTGGGCGACTATCCGTTGGACCTGGGGCTAGAAGCCAAGGAGCGCATGGTAGATGTCATCCGCGCGGTCCAGCCCAAGTGGATGATGAGCCATTCCAAGTGGGACCCCTATAACACCGACCA
>JAUIHE010000128.1 GCA_030432195.1 Alphaproteobacteria bacterium | reverse complement strand
GGCCTGCTTGTCCTGCGCGACCAGTTCTTCATAGGACTGAATACGCGCACGCGATTTGGTCTGGCGCGCTTTGGCCCCCTGACGGATCCACTCCAATTCGCCCTTGAGGTAACGCTGCTGGCGGCTCTCTTCTTTTTCTTCCTGAGCCAAACGCTTGGCGCGGGCGTCCAACCAGCCCGAATAGTTGCCCTCGAACGGGATGCAACGGCCGCGGTCGATTTCCAAAATCCACTCAGAGATATTGTCGAGGAAGTAACGATCGTGGGTAATACAGACCACGGTGCCTGCGTATTCTTCCAAAAAGCGCTCCAGCCAAGCCACCGATTCAGCGTCCAAGTGGTTGGTGGGTTCGTCGAGCAACAGCATGTCGGGCTTTTCCAACAGCAAGCGGCAGAGCGCGACGCGGCGCTTTTCACCGCCAGACAGGCTCTCGACCTTGGCGTCGGATGGGGGGCAGCGCAGCGCATCCATGGCGATCTCGATCTGACGATCCAGCGACCAGCCGTCTACCGCGTCGATCTTTTCCTGCAAGTCGCCCATTTCGACATAGAGATCGTTCATCTCATCGTCGCTCAGCTCTTCGCCCAGCTTGGCCGAGACCTCGTTGAAGCGATCCATCAAGCCTTTGATATCCGCCAGCGCCTGCTCGACGTTCTCACCAACGGTCAAGTTGGGGTCCAATTGAGGCTCCTGCGGCAGGTAGCCGACCTTGGCACCTTTGGCCGCGAAGGCCTCGCCCGAAAATTCGGTATCCACGCCTGCCATGATGCGCAGCAAGGTAGACTTACCCGCGCCGTTCAGACCGACAACACCGATCTTCGCGCCGGGCAAAAAGGACAGGTAGACGCCCTTCAAGATGTCACGACCGGGATAGGACTTCGACAGGTCCTTCATGGTGTAGATGTACTGATAAGAGGCCATGAAACTTTAAACTTTCTGCGGGTCAGGCGCGGCGGCGCGCTGGCACCTTGATCGTGCCTTGTGGGTCGCTGCCGCTTCGGAATTGGGTAAGGAGGCGTTGGTTTAACCGATGCGCGCACGCCCGGCAAGTCTTCGCGCGCGCTTGGCAAGCACCGGCCCGTACTGGCGTTAAAAATGGGAAATATGTTCGGGGCGAGCGGCAACCCAGCTTTCACGATCCGTGGAAATGATCGTAGATGAGCTGCGCAGTCTTGGCGTTGATGCCGTCGACCGCCAGCAAATCATCGACCGAGGCACGACCGACCGAACGCGCCGATCCAAAGTGGGACAGCAGCGCTTTTTTGCGCGCCGGACCGATGCCCGCGATCTCATCCAGCGGCGACTTGATCAGGGCCTTGGCCCGCTTGGCCCTATGCGTGCCGATGGCAAAGCGGTGCGCTTCGTCGCGCAGGCGCTGGATATAGAACAGCACCGGATCGTTTGGCGGCAATTGGAAGGGTTCCCGGTCAGGCAGATAGATGTCTTCACGTCCCGCGTTGCGATCCGGGCCTTTGGCGATGCCGACCAATGGCACGTCGTCAATGCCGAGCTCCGCCGCTACCTCCAAGGCTACATTGAGTTGCCCACGTCCGCCGTCGATCAGTACCAGATCGGGCCACGAGCCCTGCTCGCGGTCCGGGTCTTCTTTCAAAGCGCGAGAGAAACGGCGCGTCAGCACTTCGCGCATCATGCCAAAATCATCGCCACCGGAAATTTGCGAGCGAATATTGAACTTGCGATAGGCATTCTTGATGAAGCCATCGGGCCCGGCCACGATCATGGCGCCAATCGCGTTGGTGCCTTGGATGTGCGAGTTGTCGTAGACTTCGATGCGATGCGGCGGCTCGTCCAGCCCGAACAAGTCGGCCAAACCGCGCAGCAGCTTGCCTTGCGTCGAGCTTTCGGCCTGCCGCCGCTCCAGCGCCTGACGCGCGTTCAGCTCTGCATTGTCCACCAGCTTCTTTTTCTCGCCCCGCTGGGGCACCGCCAATTCGACTTTGCGGTCGGACTTGGCGTTCAGCGCTGCCCCCAACAGCTCTGACTCGTCGGGCGCATGCGAGCACAATATCAGCGGCGGCACGGGTTTGTCGTCATAGAACAGCGCCAAGAAATTGGCCAACACGTGTTCCAGCGTTTCCCCCTTTGTATTGGCCGGAAAATAGGATTTGTTGCCGTAGTTGCGCGCGCCTCGAAAGAAGAACACCTGCACGCAGGTCAAGCCACCCGCTTGGTAGGCCGCCACCACATCCGCATCTTCCAGCACCCCCAGCACGTTGATATCCTGGTTCATTTGGATCGCAGACATCGCCCGAATGCGGTCGCGCAGCTTGGCCGCGCGTTCGAATTCCATGGCTTCGGCAGCAACCTGCATCTGTTCCGCCAAGGTCTCTTGCACCCGCCGCGAACGCCCCCACAAAAAGGCCTTGGCCTCGTCGATCAGGGCGCCGTAGTCTTCGGCGGAGATCTTGCCGACGCACGGCGCAGAGCAGCGCTTGATTTGATACAGCAAGCAGGGCCGCTCGCGCTGGTTAAACACAGCATCAGAGCAGGTGCGCAGCAAAAAGGCCTTCTCCAATGCTGTCAGGGTGCGGTGGACCAAGCCCGCCGAGGCAAAGGGCCCGAAATAATCCCCAGCCTGCTTGTGGGCACCGCGGTGCTTGCGCATCTGCGGGAAATCGGTATCGCCGGTTATATGGATGTAAGGAAAGCTCTTGTCGTCGCGCAGCAGCACGTTGAAGCGCGGCATGAAGCGCTTGATCAGATTGCTCTCCAACAGCAGAGCCTCGACCTCTGTGTTGGTGACAATAATCTCCATGCTATGGGTCTCGGACACCATACGCACCAAGCGATGGGGCAAGCGCTCAAGCTGCGTGTACGAAGTCACGCGCCTCTTGAGGCTCTTGGCCTTGCCGACATAAATCGGGTCCCCGCGCCGATCAATGAAGCGATAGACACCGGGCTTGAGCGGCATGGTCGCCAGATTGTCTTGCAGCACCTTCAGACCGCGTGCGATATTGCTGTCGCGATCCAGGGATTGCAGTCCGGCAAAGTCGGTGCCCTCCCCGTCCGTTTCACTGCCTGATGCTGCATACTCTGAAACAGGCTCTCGCAGCGACAAGCTCTCCTGCGCTGGCATGGCCGCACGTTTACCGCCACCCGAAGCATCGCGCTCGCGGCGGGATTTGGGTTTGCGGGCGCGTTTGGCGGTAGGGCTGGCTTCGGCCTGCCCGTCCGCCTCGCCTGTCACTGCGGTGTGGTCGCCAGATTGCATGCCTCAAACATAGTCAGGCGGCGACCAGGCGCAAGCCTCGCCTAGCCCGGCCGTAGTCAGACCAGCGATTTGTCAGCCTTATTGGTTCTGCCATTCCGGGCGGCGCTTGTCGATAAAGGCGGCGATGCCCTCTTGCGCGTCCATAAAGCCCATGTTCTCGACCATGACCTTGGCGGTGTGGGCATAGGCGTCGGCCAAACCCATTTCGACTTGCTGATAGAAGGCCTCTTTTCCGGTTTTGAGCACCAGGCCCGACTTGCTTGCAACCGTCTCCGCCAGCGCTCGGGTCGCGGCCTCCAGGGCCTCGCCTTCGTGGTGCGCGTTGATCAATCCCACTTGCACGGCTTCGTCAGCGTCGATCATCTCTCCGGTCAACAGCATCTTCATCGCCTGCTTGGGGTGAACCGCGCGCGACAAAGCCACCATCGGCGTTGAGCAAAACAAGCCAATATTGACCCCTGGCGTGCCAAAGTGAGCGCGGCTGTCCGACAGAGCCAGATCGCAGGTCGCGACCAGTTGGCATCCCGCTGCTGTTGCGATGCCATGGACCTTTGCAATGACCGGCTGGCGCAGACCAACGACAGCTTTCATAAGTTGCGAACAGGTCTCAAAGGTCTGCTCCCGAAAGGCGACACCAGGATTGGCCTTCAATTCTTTCAAGTCGTGGCCAGCACAAAACCCACGCCCGGTTCCTTCGATCACCACGCACTTTATCGTCGCGTCTGAGTCCAGGCGCGCAAGTTCTTCCAAGAGCCGCTCCATCATCGCCAACGACAAAGCATTGTAGGCGCCAGGGCGATTGAGCGTCAGACGGGCGACCGCGCCTTCATCGCGACGCAGCAAGATATCAGAAGTATCGGTCATGGGGGGCTCCGAAAGTTGGGTCGCTAAAGTCGAAACAGGGGTGCAACGTAAGTAGGCGTGACCTCATGCTTATCAAACTCACCCTGCAAATCAATGTCGCGCGCGCGCGCGCCTGGACCAAATCCAAAGCGCGTGGCCAAGACACCACCCTCAATCAAGCAGGTGGCAAAGCCCGCCTTGCTGCCGCCGCGAACATCAGTCTCGACCAGATCACCAATGGCGAGCACGCGCGATCGGTCTTGGCTGCCCGTCTTGGCTAGCACCGATTGATAGACCGCATCGTGGGGCTTGCCAAAATAGATGGCACGGCCGCCAAATTCCTGCTCATAGAGCTGCGCCACCAAGCCAGCGCAGATCCGCAGCGTATCCCCCACACGCACCCAAAGATCGGGGTTTACGCAGACCAGAGGCAGCCCCTGTTTGGCCATTGCCGCCAAGCGCTCGCGGTAAGCATCTAGGTTCGGCGTCTCCATGGGCACCCCGACTACCAAGGCGAAATCCGCTTCGCTGGGATCATTGGTCCAAGTCAGGTCCAAGCCCTCATACATCTCTTGAGCGCCGCCAGCGGGCTCAAATACGTAGCCGCACTTCCAGGAAGCCGGGTTGCGCTGCAAGAAGTGCCAGCCTTCTTCACCTGATGTGTGAACGTTCTTGGCCGAAGCCTCATCAAGGCCCCGATCAACCAGTTGCGCGCGCACGATGTCTGTTCGGCGCGGCGCGTTCGATAAAAACATGTGCAGCTTGCCGGCGCGTTGGATCGCGTCGATTAGCTCCCTGGCCTCGGGCAGGATCTGGCCGCCGTGGTGCATGACCCCCCAAAGATCAATGACGAAAGTGTCATAGTCGCTAAGGATATCGCCAAGGCCATCAATGCGGTACATGGGTTAGACCTCCTGGCCAACGGCTTGGGTGATTTGGGTTAGGCCGTCGCGCTCCATCAGCGCCACCAGCCCGTTCAGAATGTCGGCAATCAGGCCCGGTCCGCCATAGGTTAGCGCGGTGTAGACCTGCAGCAAGCTGGCTCCGGCTTTCAATTTGGCATAGGCGCTTTGCGCATCGTGGATGCCGCCCACGCCCACCAGCGGCACTTGCCCTTTGGTGAGCCGCGCTACCTGTCGCAAGACCTCTGTTGAACGCTCGAACAACGGCAGCCCAGACAGCCCGCCAGCTTCGCGCTTTGCCGCGCCTTGCAAGCTGTCAGGACGCGCAAGCGTGGTGTTGGATACGATCAGGCCATCAAGGCCAAGATCCAGCGCCAAATCAGCCACCGCTTCTAAGTCTTCTGGCTCCAGATCCGGGGCAATCTTGACGAGCAAAGGCGGGCGATTGGGCAAAGCGTCCCGTTCTTGCTGGCAGGCCACGATCAGCGGGCGCAAGCGGTCTTGGCGCTGTTCAGCACGCAGGCCCGGCGTGTTGGGTGACGAGACATTGGCCACCAAATAGGCCGCATGGGGCCCCAGGGCTTTGATTCCGGCGCAGTAGTCCGGCGCGGCTTCTTCGGTCCACTTGTTCTTGCCCAGATTGACGCCCAAAACCCCCTGCGCGGGGACCTTCTGCAAACGGTTAAGCGCTGGGGCGAGCCCTTTGGAATTGAATCCATAGCGATTGATAACCGCCTGGTTTTCTCGCAAACGGAACACCCGCGGCTTAGGGTTGCCCGGTTGCGGCTCCGGCGTAATGGAGCCCACCTCTACGAAGCCGAACCCCAGAGCAAACAAGGCATTGTAGGCCTCGGCGTGCTTATCAAAACCTGCGGCCATGCCCAAGGGGTTGGGGAAATGCAGCCCCCAAAGCGAGGAAGCCAAGCGTCGATCCTCCACGCGCGCAGCGACGCTTTTTTGCAAAGCGCTCGGCACATGGCGCAGCGTCCAAATCGCCGCCTGGTGCGCCGTCTCGGGTGGCAAGAGTTGCAAGGGATTCACGATAGGTCCGGAAAGATATGGAGGCCATCGTCACCGATCGGCAGCGGCCAACTGCGCAGTATTTGCCCGGTCAGCAGCGGGGCATAAAGATGCGGGAAAGCCGCGCCATCTGGGCTGTTTTTCTCCCAAACCAGGGCCGCCCCTAGGTGGGCGCAAGACGCCTCGATCAGGATAAGGTCGCGCTGGCCCGCACGGTGCTTTGCCGCCGACCCCTGGACTTGGGTTGCGCTGGAAAAATGGATAAAGCCGTCGCGCTTATCGTCGGGCGAACCGTGATAAAGCCCGCTGCTCTGGGCAGCCTGCCAATCGGCTTGATGGGCCATGTGGTAAATTCGGTCGGGATAGCTAGTCATCCCTTTGCTCTAACGTGTACAAATGTAGGTGTCCAGGCAGTTTGTTGAGCAACTATTCCGCGCGCGCAGGCTGGAACGAAAGGTTTGGCTTTCCAGCTGGCATCGCCCCAGGCAGCGCTGACGCTGGGCATAGCATCCGGGGTCTCTGTCAATCAGATCAGAGAACAGAATTTGTGGCATCGCCGGGCCTGACGCCCGCTGCTGTTGGGCCTGTTGCGCCGGTGCTTGTGGCGCGTCTGTCGGGTTTAGTTGGTCAGCCGCGCCGGGTTGGACACTTTCAGGCTGGACACTTTCAGACTGGGCAAAATTGGGCAAGATCGCGGGCCGACCCTGCGGGCGGATCGCAAAGCGGCCAACAGTGCCATCCTTAGCAACGGGCTGGGCGCTACGCCCAAGGCGCGGCTGCTCGTTTGCCAGTTCCATCGACGGGCGGCGCGGCGCAAAGGGCGTTGAACGCTGTGCCTGCATGGACAAGGTGCTGGAATTACTGCTGGGACTGGCGCTAGCACCAACGCTGTCGCCGCTCCGCCGGGCAAGACGTACCTGTCCGCTTTGTAGCGCGGTTCGCAAGCTCAGCCCATACCGCCAAACCAGCTGCTGAGGATCGCCATCAAGCAAGCGCGCAATCGTGCTGTGCCCAGCACCGTCGGTCAGCACCAACGCACCGGCGGACGAGCGCACAAGCTGGTAGCACGTGCGTTGGCGATCTTGAAGGCACAAGCGATTGTTCAAGACCCCCCAACGTTGATAGCTCAGGTAACCGGCCGCCTCTTGATAGGCCGAGCCGCTAGGCAGCAAATAGAGCTGGCGTCCATCGTTCAACACCAAGGTACGCCGCACCAAAAGGCTCGCGATCAAGCGCCCATCCAGAGCTTGCCACGATGAGCGAGAGCCTTGGGCCCAAGACAGGCCGCTCGCTGAGCCCAGCGCAAGAACAAGGAGCAAAATCCACAGTGAAGCAAACAAGCGCCGCGGAGCTGTCTGTGCCAGATTGTCGAGCTGAAAGGACACGCGAGGACCCAAAGCGATTACGAGGATGCGCGCAGCATGCCGCAAGCCCCGCGCGGTTCAAGCTTTGGCGCTCAAAGGTTGTGGAAGTCGTGATGGAAGCGGGCCCAAACAGACCGAGCCGCGCGAGCCGGGGCCATGCAAACGGAGAGCCGCAATCGCGGCCACGTTGCAACGCGCACGCCCGCGGTTCAGGCCGCGCGGGCCCAGGTCTACTTTGCGCCAGGCCTATGTTCCGCTAGTCTTGGTCTTCGTCCGGGATACCCAGCGCCATTGCGTGGAATCCGCCATCGACGTAGTGGGTATTGCCGGTCACGCCAGAAGACAGGTCCGAGCAGAAATAGAGGCCCGCATTACCGACCTCCATCAACTCAGGATTGCGTTTCAGCGCCGCCTTATGCGCGCTCTCCGAGTACAAGAAGCGGCTATTGGCGATAGCGGCTCCAGAGATGGTGCGCATGGTACCGGCGGAGATTGCATTGATGCGGATACCTTGCGGCCCCAAATCAGATGCTAGGTATTTCAGCGAGGCTTCCAGTGCCGCCTTGGCCACACCCATCACGTTGTAGTTGGGCATGACGCGCTGCGATCCCAAGAAGGTCAGCGTCACCATCGCGCCGCCGTCCGGCATCATGGGTTGGGCGGCCTTGGCAACTTCGGTCAGGGAAAAGGCCGAAATCAGCAAGGCGTTCAAGAAGTTTTCGCGCGAGGTATCCAGGTATTTGCCCTTCAGCTCGTTACGGTCGGCGAAGGCCAGGGAATGCACGACAAAATCAATCGTTGGCCAGGTCTTGGCCAGCTCCTCAAAGGTGGCCGCAATGGCGCCTTCTTCGGCCACATCGCAATTCAGCACGGGCCCGCCGCCAAGCTCCTCGGCCAACGGACGCATGCGCTTGCCAATGGCATCATTCTGACAGGTAAATGCGATTTCAGCGCCCTGATCGTGCAGAGCTTTGGCCACGCCGTAGCCTATGGAATGGCTGTTGGACATGCCCATTATCAGTCCGCGTTTACCCGTCATCAATGCCATGGGATCAGTCCTCGTAACGTGCGAAAATCAAGCTGGCGTTGGTGCCGCCAAATCCGAAGGAGTTCGACAAGACTGTAGCGATGTCGTCGCGCTCTTGGGTGTCTAACAGAATGTTCATGCCAGCCAGTTCGGGATCAACCTGGTCGATGTGCGCCGACTTGGTTAGGAACCCGCCCTGCATCATCAACAGCGAATAGATGGCTTCGTTAACGCCAGCCGCGCCCAGCGCGTGACCGGTCAGCGACTTGGTGGACGAAATGGCGGGCATGTCATCACCAAAGACATTGCGGACTGCGCCCATCTCCTGACGATCGCCTACCGGGGTAGAAGTGCCGTGTGCATTGATATAGTCGATTTTCCGGCCGCCGATCGTCGCCATCGCCTGCTTCATACAGCGCTCTGCGCCCTCGCCCGATGGGGCCACCATGTCATAGCCGTCTGACGTGGCGCCGTAGCCAATCAGCTCGCCATAGATCTTGGCGCCGCGCGCTTTGGCTACTTCCAGCTCCTCCAGCACGACCAGACCGCCGCCGCCAGAGATAACAAAACCGTCGCGATCGGCGTCATAGGCCCGGGAAGCCACGGCAGGCGTATCGTTGAAGTTGCTCGACAGGGCCCCCATGGCGTCAAAGCTGACGGTCAAGCTCCAGTCCAGCTCTTCGCCACCGCCTGCGAAAACGCGATCTTGCTTACCCCATTGGATAAGCTCTGCCGCATTACCGATACAGTGCGCTGACGTGGAACAGGCCGAGGTAATCGAGTAATTGACGCCCTTAATTTTGAACATAGTCGCCAGCACCGCTGAGCAGGTGGAGCTCATGACCTTGGGCACTTGGGTTGGGCCAACCTTGCGCGGGCCCTTTTCTCGTGCGGTATCGGTGACAAAGGTTTGCCACTTGGTCGACGGGCCACCAGAACCAACAATAATGCCGGTGCGCTCATTAGAGATTTCGGCCTCCGTCAACCCGGCGTCCGCCAAGGCCTCTTGCATGGCCAGGTAGTTGTAGGCGACGCCGTCGCCCATGAAGCGCCGTTCCTTGCGGTCCAACACTTCTTCGATATCCAACTTTAGGCTGCCCGCCACGTGCGAGCGAAACCCATGATCGATCTGCGACTGATTGGTGACAATGCCAGATTTGGCGTGACGCAGGGAATCCGTGACTTCCTGCTTGTTGTTTCCAATGGACGAGACGATGCCCAATCCGGTCACGACTACGCGGCGCATAGCAACACTTTCTAAATTCGAGCCAAACAAAACGATCAGCTAGTGGGTGGTTATTCTGCTTCGGGTTTGAACAGCCCGACCCGCATATCCTTGGCTTCAAAGACGACATTTCCGTCAGCCAGAATTTGCCCATCGGCGATAACCATAATCAATCGGCGCATGATGACACGCTTGGGCATGATGCGATACTGCAACAGCTTGTTGGCC
>JAUIHE010000127.1 GCA_030432195.1 Alphaproteobacteria bacterium | reverse complement strand
ATGGTGCGGCGGAATTGAGGTTGCCATGCCGACCGCAATGCCCTGAGCGCCATTGGCCAACAGGTGCGGGAAGTTGGCGGGCATAACGATGGGCTCGGAATCCTCACCGTCGTAGGTGTCGCGAAAATCGACAGCGTCCTCATCCAGCCCTTGCATGAGGTATTCAGCGACCAGGGTTAGGCGGCTCTCCGTATATCGCATGGCGGCGGGGTTATCGCCGTCCACGTTGCCGAAATTGCCTTGCCCGTCGATCAAGGGGTAACGCTGGGCAAAATCCTGCGCCAGCCGCACCAGCGCGTCATAGACCGCTGTGTCGCCGTGCGGGTGGTATTTACCGATTACGTCACCGACAACGCGCGCGCATTTCTTGTAACCGGCGTTGGGGTTCAATCGCAGCAGGCGCATGGCATAAATGAGACGCCGCTGCACCGGCTTGAGCCCGTCGCGCACGTCTGGCAGAGAGCGCGCCATGATGGTTGATAGCGCATAGGAGAGGTAGCGCTCTGACAGGGCATCACTGAAGGAAACCGGGCTTGGCGGATTGCTGGAAGCGTCGGATTTTGTATCGGTCGGGCTGCTCGCCATAGAGGGGCTCCGGTGAATGTGCGCGGCCATCAATCGGGCCAATGGGAAATTGCGCTCTTCTTAGCCCTTGTCGGGGGCTGGAAAAAAGAGGCTTCGCGCTAAGGTTAGGTGTGGCCCGCTGCCTTCGTGTGGATAGGCAGGGCGCTGGGCCCATGCGAGCCAAGAGTTTGGGCTTATTAGCGTTCCGGGCGGGTCCAAATGAAGGTCAGAACCAAGGCCAGCACGAGCGCGATCAAGGCGAGCATGCTGGTCTTGCCCCAAAAACCCCACAGCATGAACGAATACGAAACCGTGATGCCAAGCGTTGCGGCTATCTTTGCCGCGCGCCCAATGGCCCCACGCTCAAACCAAGCGCGCAGGCCCGGCCCAAAGCGCGGATGGCGGAGCAAAACCTCAGCCCGGCTGGGGTCAGAGCGCACGAACATATCAACCGCCACGATCCAAAACACCGTGGTTGGCAGCAAAGGCAAGAAAATGCCAACAAAGCCCAAGCCGGCAAACAGCCAACCTAGGGACATAAACAGGTGCTTCTTCAGACCAGTCGATTGCATGTAAAACCCCGTGTTTGGGAAAAGACGAAGCTGCTTTCGCCTCATCTAGGCTATAGCCCATTTTGCCTGTCGGGTGCAATCGCGGGCAATTGTTGATCCCAGACTCGACGAGTTGCATTTGCTGTTCTGGGACTTCCACTGGTGTTGAGTAGGAATGTGCCCACCCTGCGCCGCTCAGCGATTGCCAAGTCGGTGCTTCGTATTTTGAGCGTGTAAGCTTGAGCGGCGTTAAGGATTTGTTCAGTTGTGACGTGTCAGTCTTAGCGACAACAAACAAGCCCCTCCAGATAACCCCATCTTGGGAGAACCATCATGTCTCTATCTCAAACGCTAACCAGAATAACCGGAGCGCTCGCTACCGGTCTGGCGACACTGACCTTTGCAGGGCAAGCCCTGGCGCTGTCGTGTCTGCCGGGCTCGGCCCAGTCGAGCTTTAACCAGTATGACCAAGCCCCTGAAAACTACTATATCTTTCAAGGGCGCTTCCAGGCTATTGAGCCGCTGCCGCTCAACAATGTCGTGCCGCGCCCGACGGTCAATTTTCGCTTAACCGGACGCGGCATTGGTCCTGCTGGGCTGGAGCAACAACAAAGCTTTATTGTGCCAGTTACGCCCAAATGTGCCGGGCCTTGGTGTGGCGCCTATCCCGACAACCAACGGGTCATCGCCTTCATGAAATTCGAAAACGGCCGCTACTCCTTTGAACCAGGTGCTTGCCCTGGTGCAAGTCTGCCCGCAACTCAAGAAAACCGCCAAGCATTGCAAGCCTGCTTTAATGGCAATTGTGTCGATCCCAATGCGCCGCCGGTTCCTCCCAGCCCGCCATCGCCACCAGCGCCGCCCTCGACCCCCGACTGTGGCAAAGAAGTGCTGAATGACTTCTTGGGCCGCCGCTTGAGCCGCTTGCCAGATTTTGTTCGCAAGAGCCCATTGGTGCGGATAATCCGGCCGGGTCAACCGGTGACGCTGGATTGGATTCCAAAGCGTGTGAACATAGAGCTCAACAGCCGCAACCGCATTATTGACCTTCGCTGCGGATAGGGGCGGGGCCCAGTGCCCAAAACCCCAACGGTTGAAAGAAGCGCCCACGGCCCAGCCGCGGGCGCTTTTTGCTGCCTTGGCGCGACAGGGTGAGCTTTTTATATTTTGGAATAGGGTTTGACAGGAGCGGGCATGGGCGCGCATGGTGGCCCCTTGCTGGCGCTAGGGCTTTGAAAGTCCAGCTGCAATTTCCTATGCTCCACACGTTAAGTTTCTCTCAGTTAGTTCTCGATAGTGACGCAATCTCCTCATCAGACCGGCGATGCATCTGCATTGATCCGCTGGACCTTTTGGAACGGCTTTCGCGCGGGTTTGCCGTTTAACGCCGCCGTTGTTCCTTTCGGGCTCTTGTTCGGCGTGGTCGCAGCGGACGCTGGCTTTGATATTCTGCAAGCCATGGCCATGAGCATCTTGGTCCTAGCTGGCGCCTCCTCACTGACAGCAATAGAGCTGTTGACCCAGCAGGCGCCCGTGTTCATCGTGCTGTTGACCGCCGCTGCCGTTAACTTGCGCATGGCGATGTATTCAGCTTCTCTGGCGCCGCACATCTCATCAGGTCCCCTTTGGCAGCGTGCCTTGGCTGCCTACCTCATGGTGGATCATGCCTACGCCTTGTCCATCGTCGAATATGAAGCACGTCCCGATGCGCCTGTAAGAGCCAAGTTGGGTTATTACATGGGCGTCGTGGCGGCATCGGTTCCCCTTTGGTACGTCGCCTGCCTGATTGGAGCTATGGTCGGCGCGCAGATGCCCGCCAGCTTGGGCTTGGATTTCGCGGGCGTCGTCATGTTTGTGTCCTTGTTTGCCCCGTCCGTAAGAGGGCTACCGAAGGTCGTTGCAATGCTGGTTGCTGTGACAGGCTCGCTGCTGTTGGCTTGGATCCCCTATTCGTTGGGCGTGTTGATCGCCGCCAGCTTTGGCATGATCGCCGGGGCTTTGTGCGAGGGGGCATTGAAGCGCCGCCAAGCGGGGAGCCAGGCATGAGCGTGTCCAATGTCGATATTTGGCTGACGATTTTCGGCCTGGCCGTCGCAACCTTCTTTATCCGCTTTTCGTTCATCGGCATTCTGGGCGGTCGGCGCATGCCCGACTGGCTGCTCACCGCGCTGCGCTATGTGCCTGTTACAATCTTGCCAGCTCTGATTGCTCCCGCCATTTTGTGGCCGGAGGTGACAGGCGGCCAATTTGAGCCCATACGGGCCAGCGTTGCGGTGCTGACCTTTGCCTTTGCCTGGGTTCTAAAGAGCCCCATGCTGGGCTTCCTCGGCGGGCTTGTTTGCCTGATTTTGTTGATCAACACCGGCCAAGTTTTTGGATTATGATTTCGCTTAGAGCCCTGACAGAACACGACTTTCCGATGATATGGCACTGGCTGCAGCGTCCCCACGTCAAGCAGTGGTGGGACGATGGCCAGACCTGCCTTGAAGAGGTGGTCGAGACCTTCAGCGATGAGCCAGAGACGGTCCGGCGCTTTATTTTGGAAATGGACGAAGCCCCCATGGGCTATGGGCAAATCTGTGCCCTTGGCGGCGGGCGAGTCGGTATCGACCTGTTCTTGGCCCATGTAGAATGGCTTTCAAAGGGGATCGGCCAGGCCAGCTTGCGGGCGCTGTTGGCAGAGGCAAGCGCGCAAGAGCTGGTGCACACGGCCACTATTGATCCTCACCCCGACAACGACCGGGCTATCGCTTGTTATGAAAAGGTGGGATTTGTCTTGCAGCCTCAGGAATCGGATGAATCCGTTCACTTCATGACTCTGCCGCTTTAGGGTGCGAACCAAGTTCGGCAAGATCTGAAGCTCGGAAATTGGCAGGAAACTAGCAGGAAACCAGCACGTTGCAGACAGGCGGCCCGCAAGCCTATATTGATGCACAAGTTACCCAGATGTGCGGGCAGCTAAACGAGCGCGTGCGAAAGACCGGCTGCATGCAGTGGCACCCATCGCGCTTGCAAAAGCTTGGGTGGTATCATTCGCGAGCCGGGGACATTCGCAGCGGGGCAGGAGCCGCTCAGCCTTGGCTTAGCTATGCCGCCATTGACTGGCTTGAAGCAAACATTCGACCAAATTGGAAGGTCTTGGAATATGGTTTGGGGTCCTCAAGCCTTTGGTGGGCAGAACATGTTGGCGCGCTGACCATCATTGAACACGATCCCCTCTGGATTGAACGCCTCGGCGATCGCTTACCTTCGTGGGTGCAATTGGTTTTCATCGACCAAGCCGACCCGCTTTACCGCGACTATGCGGTGCAGGAAATGGCGGCGGGCGCGCCCCCATGGGATGTGATTTCGGTTGACGGCAAGCGCCGTAATTCTGTGATCAAGCGTGCGGCAAAAGCGGTTCAGCCCGGCGGGCTACTTCTTTTCGACGACAGCCAGAAGGTGCGCTATGCCAAGCCGTTGGCGAAATTGGTGCGCCGGGGCTTTGAGGCCCTGGACTTTTGGGACGCCAAACCCTTGCAATCCTACACCGGCAAGACCACAATCCTGCGCGCACCGCTGGAACTACAGGAGCTGAACCCCTCATGACCCAATCTTCAGACAAGCCGCACACCGGGGGCTGCTATTGCGGTCAGGTGCGCTTTGAAGTGCAAGGGCAGATGCGCGACGCGGTGTTTTGCCACTGCGGGCAGTGCCGCAAAATGACCGGCTTTCATATGGCGGCTAGCGTTGCAAGGGCGAAAGATTTTCGGCTGCTAGAAGATCAGAGTTTGACCTGGTTCCGCTCCTCAGAGCAAGCCGAGCGGGGCTTTTGTCAGACCTGCGGCACGCCCCTGTTCTGGTGTGAAATTGGCGGCGAGACACTGGCCATAACCATGGGATCTCTGGACGAGCCGGACCGCTTGAAGAGCCGGGCTCATATCTTCGTTCAGGACAAACCAAACTGGTACGATTTGTGTGATGATCTTCCCAAATATCCCGTTCTGGACTAGCTGAGTGCTTGGGGCCATGCGACAGCCATCATTGAAACCAGTCCCTCTTGAAAATCATCGCGGGTTCCCGACATGCTGGGCTCGCAATTCAAAGCAATTATCAAAAAATAGGAACAGGCCATGACCGCCACCGTATTGAAAGTTTCATTCAAGCCCGCCGACTATGCGGCCGCTGGCGTCTTGCTGGGCTTTGCCAAGAGCGAAGAAGGCTCTGGCGTTCAGTGGCTGGGGCAGGCCAAAGCTCACAGCGATCTGTTGGGCCGGGCCGCTCAGGCCAAGCGCTTCAAGGGCGCGGCTTCGTCGGCGGTAGAGGTTGTGCCCGCAACAGGTTCTATTTCACGCCTGGTCGTTATGGGAAGCGGCGATGAGCTTACCCATGCATCAGCGCAGGCTTTGGGCGCCAGCGGCATGCAGCGCGTTGAGGCGGGCACTGAGACCTGCCTTTGCATTGATGCGGCGGCGCTGGGCGATGACGCCTCTTTGGCGGCCTCTTTGGCGCTGGGCGCGGTTTTGCGCGCGTATCGCTTCGACAAATATCGCACCGAGATGAAGCCCGAGGATAGGCCGAGCCTGACCGAGATCCAAGTGTTGGTCAACGACCCAGCGGCGGCCGCTGCCGCCTATGCCGATATGGAGGCCGTGGCCGAAGGCGTCTACCACACCCGGGATCTGATCTCTGAACCTGCCAACGTGCTCTACCCCAAGAGCTTTGCCAAGGACGCGGCGCGCCTGGCTGATTTGGGCGTTGATATCACGGTCATGAAAAAGGATGAGCTGGAGAAGCGCGGTTTTGGGGCGCTGCTTGGCGTATCGCAGGGCTCCGAGCATGACCCGCGCGTTGTCATCATGCATTGGAAGGGCACCGATCAGGATCCGATCGCGCTTGTTGGTAAGGGCGTGACCTTCGATACAGGCGGCATTTCAATCAAGCCTGCCGCCGGTATGGAAGACATGAAATGGGACATGGGCGGGGCTGGAACCGTCGTTGGCACCATGCACGCGCTGGCCAAGCGCAAGGCCAAAGCCAATGTCGTCGCCATTATCGGCTTGGTCGAAAATATGCCCGATGGCAACGCTCAACGCCCGGGCGACATCGTGACCTCGCTTTCCGGTAAGACCATCGAAGTGCTGAACACCGATGCTGAAGGGCGTTTGGTACTGGCCGACATCTTGTGGCACGTGCAGGAGACCTACAAGCCCAAGGCCATCGTGGATCTAGCGACCCTCACTGGTGCGATGCTTGTCGCGCTGGGTATGGAACAAGCGGGGCTATTCTCAAACGATGACAAGCTGGCAGCGCAGCTAGAAGGGGCCTCCAAGACCTCAGGTGACGCTCTGTGGCGTATGCCCATAGGCCAGGCCTACAACAAGCAACTGGACTCTCCCATTGCCGACATGAAGAACATCGGTGGCGGTCGCTGGGGCGGCTCCATCACAGCGGCTTGCTTCCTAGAGCGCTTTATCCAAGACGGAACCGCTTGGGCGCACCTTGATATTGCAGGCGTGGTTTGGTCGGACAAGGATCGCGCGGTCAGCCGTCGCGGCGCGACCGGTTGGGGCGTGCGTTTGTTAGATCAGTGGGTCCGCGACGTGCAGGGCTAAATAGAACCGGCGACGGCCAAAGAGCCAACAAAAGACAAGAGCCGCCTGGGGTACCAAGCGGCTCTTTTGGGTTTTGGCATCGCGGGCAACGGCTTGACCGACCTTGGAAGGCGGTCAAAGTTTGGATTAGCGCTGTTTGCTCTGCCAATCGGGGTGGTTCCAGGGCTCGGCATTGGACGGCGGCAGAGGCGCGCGACCCAGGATGTGATCGCTGGCTTTTTCACCGGTCATAATAGACGGACCGTTCAAATTGCCGTTGGTGATGCGCGGAAAAATCGAGCTGTCTGCCACCCGCAGCCCCTCAACACCAATGACCCGCAACTCTGGATCGACCACGGCGCCAGGATCATCGCGCCGTCCCATCCGACACGTGCCACAAGGATGATAGGCGCTTTCGACATGCTCGCGGATGAAGTCGTCCAAGGTGTCATCCGACTGGACATCATCGCCGGGCTGGATCTCAAACTTGACGTAAGGCTTGAAGGCCTCCTGGCTGAAGATCTCGCGTGTGAGGCGAATGCAGCGGCGGAAGTCCTGCCAGTCCTGATCCGTACTCATATAGTTGAACAAGATCTTTGGCGCTTCGCGCGGGTCGGCCGAGGCCAAAGTCACGCTGCCACGCGAGGGCGAGCGCATGGGCCCAACGTGAGCCTGGAAGCCGTGGCCTTCGGCAGCCGCTTGACCATCATAGCGAACCGCGATGGGTAGGAAGTGGTATTGAATATCCGGGTAGTCCACGCCAGCTTGCGAGCGGATGAAGGCGGCGCTCTCGAACTGGTTGGAGGCACCTAGTCCAGTGCGGGTGAACAACCACTGAGCGCCGATCATCGCCTTGCCAAACAGATTCCAGTATTTGAAAAGCGTAATCGGCTGCTTGCTGGCAAATTGCAGGTAGAGCTCCAGGTGGTCCTGCAAATTTTGTCCGACACCAGCGCGATCGGCAACGACTTCGATGCCGTGTTCGGCTAGGTGCGCAGCTGGCCCAATGCCCGACAGCATCAACAGCTTAGGCGTGTTGATCGACGAGGCGGCAAGAATGACTTCTTTGCCCGCCCGCAGGGTCTCGACTTTGCCGCCGCGCTCAATCTCTACACCAACAGCGCGACCGTTTTCGATCACGACCTTACGCGCCAAGCCGCGCAGCAATTGGCAATTGTCACGCTTGAGCGCTGGTTTCAGGTAGGCATTGGCCGCCGACCAGCGCTGGCCCTTATAGACGGTCTGCTCCATGGGGCCAAAGCCCTCTTGCTGGCGGCCGTTATAGTCAGGCGTGACCTGATAGCCAGCCTGCTTGCCGGCCTCCACGAAAGCATGGAACAAGGGGTTCTTGCGCGGACCGCGCGTTACGTGCAGCGGGCCATCGGTGCCGCGCCATTGCGCTTCGTCACTGTCGGGCGCAGCGCCGTGCCAATGTTCCATGCGCTTGAAGTAGGGCAGCACGTCCGCATAGGACCAGCCGTCAGCGCCCGTGGAGGCCCAATGGTCGTAGTCGCGCGCGTGACCGCGAACATAGACCATGCCATTGATGGACGACGAGCCGCCGATCACCTTGCCGCGCGGGGTGGCGAGCTGTCGTCCCCCCAGGTGCGGCTCTGGCTCGCTGCGATAGCCCCAGTCATAGCGCGGCATGTTCATGGGGTAGGACAGGGCGGCGGGCATCTGTATGAGCGGCCCGGCATCCGTGCCACCAAACTCGATGACCAAGACCGAAGCCCCAGCTTCGGACAAGCGATAGGCCATGGCACAACCGGCTGAACCTGCGCCAACGATGATGTAGTCTGCATGCGTCATAGCTCTTAGTCCTTAGAAGGGGGCCTCGACCGGGTTCATAGCGACATAGACCGAGCGCATCTCAGAATAGTGGTTGATGGCGTTCTTCGAGTTCTCGCGGCCAACGCCGGACGCCTTGACGCCGCCAAACGGCGCTTCGACCGGGGCAAGGTTGTAGGTGTTGATGTAACAGCTTCCGGCGTCGATTTGGCCGATGACCCGATGGGCGCGGGTCAGATCGTTGGTGAAGACCCCAGCGGCCAGACCGAATTCGGTATCATTGGCGCGTGCAATGACTTCTGCCTCATCTTCGAAGTCCAACACCGACAGCACCGGGCCGAAAATCTCCTCGCGGGCAATGGTCATATCGTCTGTAACGTCGGCAAAAACCGTCGGCTCCATATAAAAGCCATCACGGTTCAAGCGCTTGCCGCCATAGACGAGGCGTGCGCCTTCCTGCTGACCCTTTTCGACATAACCCATGACTATATCGAGCTGGCTTTGCGAGACCAAGGGGCCGAAGCTGGTTGTTTCATCCAAGGGGTCGCCGATCACAGCATCACCCAGCCGCTCGCAAAGGCGCTTAAGAAAGGCCTCCTTGATGCCCTTTTGCACGAAAACGCGGGTGCCGTTCGAACAGACCTGGCCGGAGCTATAGAAGTTGCCCAAAATGGCGCCGCCGACCGCATCTTCAAGGTTGGCATCGTCGAAAATGATGAGCGGTGACTTGCCGCCCAGCTCCATAGTCACGTGCTTCATGTGGGAGGCTGCCGCCGAATAGACCTTTTTGCCCGTCGGCACCGAGCCGGTTAGGGAGACCTTGGCGACGCGCGGATCATTGATGAGCGCCGCACCGACGGGACCCCAGCCTTGCACGACGTTGTAGAGGCCTGCGGGCGCGCCCGCTTGGGTCAGGATCTCTGCTACTTTCAGGGCAGAAAGCGGCGTGGTCTCAGAGGGCTTAAAAACCATGGCGTTGCCGCATGCCAGTGCAGGCGCGCCTTTCCAGCAGGCAATTTGCGTTGGATAGTTCCAAGCGCCAAGACCGACACAAACGCCCAGCGGCTCGCGCACGGTGTAGACGAAATCACCGCCAGGCAGGGGGATGTGCTCGCCGGTCAGGCTACCCGCCAGACCGCCAAAGTATTCCAGGGCATCCGCGCCGCTGGTGGCATCGGCAACCAGCGTTTCTTGCAGTGGCTTGCCGGTGTCGTGGGTCTCCAACACGCTCAGTTCGTGGTTCATATCGCGCATCATGTCCGCCGCGCGACGCAAGATACGCCCGCGTTCGGTGCCGGACAGCTTGGCCCATTCGGCTTGCGCCTTGGTGGCGGCATTCAAGGCTTTGTCGATGATGGCGGGTGTGGCCGCGTGCAGCCTTGCGATCACCTCGCCCGTAGCCGGGTAGATGACA
>JAUIHE010000224.1 GCA_030432195.1 Alphaproteobacteria bacterium | reverse complement strand
CCTGTATTCGACTATGCGATCCGGGTGTTTTTGCCGGATACCGATGCGGTCGGCGTTGTTTATCACGGCACTTATGCGCGCTTTGCAGACATGGCCCGCACGGAATGGCTGCGCAGTTTGGGGTGGCCCATTACGCGCTTTGCCGAGGAATACGGCTTGTCGCCGGTCGTTCACCGCATGGAAATCGACTACAAACGCCCGGCCAAGGTAGACGATCTTTTGCACATCCGCTCGACCTTGGCGGATATTGGTCCTGTTCGTACAACCATTGATCAGGTCTTTTTGCGTGATGGCCAAGAGCTTGTTAGAGTTCGGGTGGTCTTGGTCTTTATCACTCAAGACGGGCGACCGGCACGGCAGCCATCTGCATTTCTGCGCCATTTTGCGACCGCATTGCCAGGGTAAGGCGGCCAGGATCGGCGAAAAGCTGAGGCTGCTCAGACCTGGTGGCTAGAACCATGGGCCAAGTCGGCCTCAAAGATGCAAGGAAAAGAAAGGCGGCTAAACGCTATGTCATCAATACTGGACCTCATCTTAGATGCCGACATCATCGTCCAAGCGGTCATGCTCATCTTGTTGCTGGCGTCGGTTTGGACCTGGGCGGTGGTCTTTAACCGCCTGATGGTTTTCAACAGCGCCCAGGGGCGCGACCGGCAGTTCGAGCGCGCGTTTTGGAGCTCGGAAAATCTCGTTCATCTGCAAAAGGACTTGAGCCAAAGCGCGACCTTGGGCCCGATGGCACGGGTTTTTGTGGTCGCCATGAATGAGTGGGCGAACGCGCCCAAATCCAACGATTTCCATGCCAGTGACGGTCTGAAGGCCTCTTTCTTGAGCCGGGTAGAGCGCTCCATGGATCGCGAGATCCAGATTCAGTTGGATAGCCTTGAACGCCACGTCGGTGGGCTCGCAAATGTCGGCTCGGCCGCGCCCTTCATCGGCCTATTTGGCACCGTCTGGGGCATTATGAACTCGTTTTCGTCCATCGCTGAAAGCGGTAATACCTCGCTTGCTGTGGTGGCACCTGGCATCGCTGAGGCGCTGTTTGCCACCGCCTTGGGGCTTGTGGCCGCGATCCCAGCGAGTGTGGCCTACAATTGGTGCTCGGGGCGGGTCAATCGCTCTGCGCTGCGCCTTGAAAGCTTTGCCTCGGAGTTCGCCCTGATCATCCGCCGTCAGATCGAGCAAACCTAATGGCTAGCGATTTCAATTTTTCTCGCCGTTCCAAGCGGGGGCGTTTGGCCCGAAACGCCAGCATCAATGTGACCCCGCTGGTGGACGTCATGCTGGTGTTGCTCATCGTCTTTATGGTCTCTGCGCCCTTGCTGACGGTGGGGGTGCCGCTCAATCTACCCAAGGCGACAGCTCCCGGGGTGCTGGACGTGCAGGCCCCGATCACGCTGTCTCTCGACGTTGAAGGCCAACTTTTCTTGGGTGGGGAGGGGCCCTTGGAGCCCCAGACCATCATCCCGTTGCTTGAGGTTGCAACCGACGGTGACCTGAGCCGCAAGATTTATCTCAGGGGCGATCAGGACCTGCAATACAAGCGCCTGGTCGCTTTGCTGGCCCAGCTTTCGACTGCGGGCTATACGGCCTTGTCGCTGGTCGCCGAACCGGAAGGCTAGGGCGATGAAGTGGGCTCTTGGCATATCTGCAGGGCTGCACCTTTTGCTGATTGTGGGTTTTCTAACCGACTTTTGGCACGTGCTGCGCTCGGACTTGCCACCGGCGACACAGATATCGCTGGTCAGCGTGGCGGAGTTTGAGGCCGCAGAGCAGGCGGCGCGCTCCAGCGAGCCGCAAGTGCCGGTCGAAACAGCGGTCGCGGAACCTTTGCCAGAAGCGATCCCAGAAGCGATCCCAGAGGCGAGCCCAGATGTG
>JAUIHE010000126.1 GCA_030432195.1 Alphaproteobacteria bacterium | reverse complement strand
GCACTAAGGCGGCCCCCCCCACGAGGGCAGGGGGGGGCGAAGCTCTATTTCGTGTCTTGTCTCGAACCGCTAGAGGCAATTGCGGCGGAACTGCACCAAACCATACTTTGAGGTCGGCACCACATCACAATTTCCGCTTGGTGCGGGCAGGGGCGCCAATTGTGGCTGGCTGACGACCGTTTGATTGATCGGCGCCGGAATGGGTGCCTGAACCACCTGCTGAGGCACGCCAACGGGCACGCTGGGCGGATAATTGGGATCGGCAACCGGAATAGCAGGAACGTTTGTCTGCGCAACAGGCGCGGGCAAGGGTGCCAGAATGTCGTCATCGTTGACGGCGTTATCGGCCTGGTTACGACGCGAACAGCTTGCGATCGTTAGAACACTAGCGCAGATCAGGACAGAGCAAATCAATTTGGTTTTCATAATTTTTCCCACGCAAAATAGAGCAGCGTAATTTGAATACCTCTTAAATGACATATTTTGCCCGTGATGTCACTACCTAAGATCGAATTTCTGCTTTTAAATTAGGTAGTTCGCTGTAACTCATTGAAACTTAGCAGTTATTTTTAGTCAAATTGGTGGTTTGGCAAAGGGGAGAGAGCGTGGCCTGCCTTCTGGATCGCCTCAAACAACAGCTTTGCCGTCGCCAGGGCCTGAGCGCCATCACCGTGAACGCAAATGGTCTTAGCTTGGCAAGGCAGGGCAGGGCTGCCGTCCAGGGGGAAGACAGACGACTGATCCAGCATCCTCACAACGTGGGTCAGGGCGGCCTCCGGCTCATGGATCATGGCGCCGGGTTGCCCCCGGCTCACCAGCGTGCCCTTGGCGGTATAGGCGCGATCGGCGAAGATCTCTCCGGCGGTTTTCAAACCTTGCTCCCGCCCCTCGCGTTCAAGCTCCGATAGAACCGGTGCAACCAAAATCAGTTGAGGGTCAACGGCCCGTACGGCGCGCACAATGGCCTCTGCCGCCGGCCGGTTTTCACAGGCAAAGTTATTCAGGGCGCCATGGGGCTTAACATGCGTGACTGGCCAACCCACTTTGGCTGAAATCCCCATGAGTGCGCCGATTTGATAGGCAACTAGCGCCTCCATCTCGGGCAGAGATACCGTCATGGCGCGACGGCCAAACCCTTGCAAGTCCGGATAGCTTGGATGCGCGCCAACGCTGACCCCGTGTTCCTTTGCCAATTCTAGCGTCCTTTGCATCACCAAGGGATCGCCCCCATGAAAGCCGCAAGCCACATTGGCCGACTGGATCAAAGGCATTAATGCTTCATCGTTGCCGATCGTGTAAGCCCCAAAACTTTCCCCAAGATCCGCGTTTAGAGCGACAGCTCCCAGGTCAGGCTGTTCAGTGTTTGCATCCGTCACGTCTCATGCTCCTGCATCAAGTCAAAAGGTAAGGGCAGGGCCATTGCAAGGCCTGATCGGCGCTGTAGCACTTTGGGGGGGCGCCCAAGATCAAGAGCAAATCCCGCCCGGTTGGGCCAAGTCGCCAGTTGGGCCTAGTCGAAGGGCTGGCCCTTTTGCCCACTTTCGATAAAGCGCTTCAATTTCACGGCCATGTCTTCAATATCTTCGTCGGGCAGCTCGCTGGGCATGATGGGTTTGCCCACCTTGACCTCAAAGCTGGTACCCTTCTTGTTCAGAAGCTCATAGAATAGTGATATGTCTCGCAACTCATTGTTTATCATAGAGAAAATATAGAACAATATCGAGTTGCGCGCGCGCATGGTGACCGGAATCACCGGCGTCTCGTACTTGCGGACAAACTTCAAAAAGGAAGATTGCCAGGGTCGTTCGGTCAGTCCGCGCCAGGTCAAAAAGGACAAGCGTCCCGACGGGAAAACGACGACCAGCTTTTCTTCGCGAAACGCCTGGTCGGTCATCACAAAGGCCCGTCGCGAACTGCGGCTCATCTTGCCTATGTGCTGTCCAAGATCCACGGGAATCAAAACATCGCCAAACCCTTTGACGACGCGAAAAGCATCAGAGTTGGCATAGATCATGAAATCCTGGCGGCGCTTTATCAGAAGATCGCGTACCACGATTCCATCGGCTAGACCCGTCGGGTGATTGGAGATCAAAATCGCACGCCCGCTTGCAGGGATATTCTCAAGCCCTGTGACCTTGAGTTGGACCGCCAATATCCGCGATGCATAGGCCAGAACCTTGCGTCCGTCGGCGTATTTGATCTTACGTGCCAGCTTAACGGCTTGCCGATATTGCAGAATCGGATACATAAAAGCCCGCACGATCTGCCACAAGATGGGTCGCTCACGCAGCTGGCGCGCGCGTTCTTCGATCAAATCGTCTACAATAGATCGTTCATCGTCGTCAGCATCAACGGGGAGGCGTTTTTCGTCTTGCAAGGCTCGTACAGCTCAACTGTGGCGTTCGCGGTCCAATCTGGGCCGATCTTTCTATCTGTCGAAAAATCATGGCTCTGGCAAGATAGTGTTCGGAAAAACTGTTGATAGGTAGCTCTAGTGAGCCATTTTCACGCGGCAGAAGATCAAAATATGGGATTTTCGCCGGATTTTGATGCGAACGACGACGCGCGCAACGCTCATGCTTGGCGCGAGCAACGCCTAGCAACGCAACTCTCGCTGCTGTTTGATTGCGACCTGGCCGTCCAGTCGCTTCGCCCCCTGCAACACCAAGGCGCGGTCAACATGCATTGGCGTGTCGTGTTCGCCGCCCACACCGGCCTTGCGCCTGCGGCCAGCTTGATCTTGCGCAGCCGCCACCCAATCCCTGACGGGCCTGAGGAACAAGCCCCAGATCGCTCGCTTGCTTTTCCTGCACAACACCTCAACAGCATGCGCACGCAAGACTTTTGGCATCGCCACGCTCACGCAGCTGGCGCGCAGGCCCCCAAAAGTTTCGGGACTTTTGAAGACCAAGAGCTTGGCGAGTGTCTTGTACTAGAAGACCTGTCAGCGCCGCTGCCGGGCGAAGACGCTGACCCCGCTTCGCCTTTGGTGTCCTTGACGCAGAGCGCCGAGACCTCTTCGAGGCTCTTACGCGCCCATATCACGCGCGCGTTGCACGAACTGAGCGCTTTTCACTGTGTGCCGAGGCCAGAACCGCCGACGCAGAGCGCCACTCTCAAGCAACCCCCAGTGACGCAACCCCCAGTGACGCAACCCCCAGTGACGCAACCCCCAGTGACGCAACCCCCAGTGACGCGACCCCCGGTGACGCAATCCCCGGTGACGCAACCACCGGTGCCGAAGCTATGTGAGCGTGACTGGTCCGCACTGCGTAAGGTCATCGGCTTTTCGGATGCTCTGGCCCTTGCCGAAATGGCTCATGCCAACGCCGTTGAGCTTGCTAAGAAGCAGCTGCAAGCGGCGGGCGAGACCGCGCTTCATGGTGATTTTCGCCTGGCCAATCTTCTGGTCGGCGCAAGCCAAAAAACAAGAAGCTTCGAGATCGGGCAGGCCCAAACCCGCGTCTATCTTATGGACTTTGATTTTAGCGGCATTGGCCATCCCGCCGAAGACCTTGGCTGGTTGAGTGCACCGTGCTGGTCTGCGGGTGCGATCCAAGATCAAGCGCTTGACCCTTCGTGGTTGCTGGACAGTTACCAAACAGCGGGCGGGCAGCACGTTGAGCGAACTCAGTTGAGACAAGCCCAACTCCATGCGCAAATGCGCTGGTTGGCCATTGCTTTGCTTCAAGCGCGACGCACAGGTCAGAGCCTGGACGCCTTGTTTCAGGCGCAGCCGCGCCAACACCCGATCCAGGTGCTGCGGGACGCCTTGGCGCTAGCGGAGCAGCTCTAAGATAGACCAGGGCATAGCGTGCCGGCGCTGGGCTTGACGGCGCTGGGCTTGACGGCGCTAGATGCCCCTACAGTATGCTCTTAGCGCCAGTCGCATAAGGGATATTATGGAAAATGGAACTCATAGAGCCTAGGCTCAATCCAGGACGGTTGCTCGGGATTTGCTTTAGGGCCAATCACGGCTACAAGCCTGGGCGCGCACGCCTTCGTCTCTGGCATCGCAAAAGCCTTGCGGACCGCCTACCAAATCAACAATCGAGCGCGCCACTGGAGATCGGCGCGGCTTCGATCTACCGTTCGCTGAGGCAGACGACCCGGCCATCTTTGCGGCCAACCTGCGGACAGGCCAGTGTGCTTTCTAGGCTCTGCATCTGCGCAGCAACATCATCCAGGACCAAAGACAAGGCCGTCTGCTTCTGTTGAAGCGAGACGTTGCGCTGACGGCTCGTGCGACGCTCCGCTTCTGACCGGCTCAGCAACAGCTCCAGGGTTGCAATGCGCTGATCCTGGGCCCCGAGCTTGGCGAGCGCGGCGCGCTCCCTCTGCCGCATTTGGCGCAAGCTCTCGCGCGCTGTCTGGTATTCTCGGTTGAGCGACGCGAGTTCTTCGCTCAGCTGTTGGTTGCGCGCCCGTTCGGCCTGTAAGGCTTGTTCGCCCTGCGCAATCTGGGCGTTCGCTTGCGCCAGAGCCTCCTCCGATGCGCTGAGTTGGCCTTGCGTGTCCAAAATCTGCTGAGCTAGACGCTTGTTTTGTGCTTCCAAAGCTGCTGACCGGGTTGATAGTGCGTTGAAATCGGCTTGCAGGCGGGTCTTTTCGCTTTGCCGCGCCACCAAGGAGCGTTGCAGCTTGGCCTTATCCACTCGAAGGGCGTCCGTCTCTACCAAGGTCTCGGCAAGCTGCTGACTGGTCTTCGCCGCTTCAATCTCTCGAAGTTCCAAAGCGTCAACGCGGATCAGCAGATCGTTGCGCTCGTTCTTCATGGTCTCCAGATCTGTCAATGCCCGTTCGAGAATCCGCTCGAGCTCACCATATCGACGAATCGCTTGTTCACCCGCTTCGCGCGTGTCCGCCGTTGCCTTTTGCAGGGCCGCGTATTCATCCGTGGCGCGCTTAACTTCCTGCTCAGCATTTTCGATGCGTAAAGATAGCCGCGTGTTGGCGGCTTGCAGCTGACTAAGCGCATCAAGCTGTTGGCGCAACTCCAAGCGCTCATTTGCCAATTCCGACGCCAGCTCTACCTTTTGTCGGGTTTCTTCGCTCAGAGTTTCGCGCAAATCCGCCAGGATTTCACTTTGCTCTTCGATCGTGGCTTCCTGAGCCTGGTTCAGCTCCGTCAGCTTCAAGCGTGCTTGACGCTCGCGTTCCAACTGGCGGCCAGCTTCATCCATGGTTGCCCGCATTTGATCGCGTAGCCGCTTGTCGCGGGCTTCGAACCGATTGCGCAAGGTGGTCAGCGATTCTTCAAACCGGGCTTCCGCTTCAAGGCGGGCCTGTATCAAGGCGGCCAATTCGGCTTGGCGCTCTGGCTCTTGTTCTGACGATAGGCCACGCAGGCGGTCCAGATCGGTCTCGATACCTTCGACCCCGCTGGCCTCTAGCGCGTCAATTCCTGAGCTGCTCGCGGGCTTGGTAATGGCCCGTAGTACGCTGCTCACGTTGCGCTGATCGAGCCCAACCCCGGATTGATTGGCGGTAAAGTCCCGGTTTTCTTCTGCTGACTGCGCGCTTTGGCTGGCGTCTTCTTTTAGTGTGGTCAGGGCCGTGCGCTCTTCTTCGGTCAGGCCGAACTGCCCGGCATCCACCAAAGAATCCAAGCTCAGCTCCAGATTTTGATCGCCAACGGCCACAGAGACCGGCTGAATCCCCAGCGTTACTTGTTTAGTTTCGATCAACGACTGCGCCCGTAACATGGCTCGGCGTAATTCGGTTGTTGTACTGGTGGTCTGCAAGCTGCCGCCTGTCCGATCCGCCAAGCAGCTCAACGAGCGCGCCTGCTCGTTCGTCATCCCCATAGTAATGACGTGCACCGACACGTTGCCCTGGACCTTGAGAGCGTCAGCGACCGCACAAACGTCGCGATCACAGTTTTCTTCGCCGTCGGTAATGAGAATGATGGAACTGGGCCCCGGCGCGGTGACCAAGGCATTGCCGATCTGCTCCACGGCCGTGGCAATAGCGGTCCGCCCGCGCCCCTGCACGGCGGTCACATTGCGCGCCAAACGACCGGCGTCTTCACCGGGCATTAAGATAATCCCGGCATCGCTACAATCGGCCTCACGTCGAGACCCATAGGCAGCAAGACCCAAAGTGCTTTCGCTGTATTTCCAGCGGTTTACCAGATTGATCGTGGTTGCACGCATCGCGGTCAACCGCGACGTGGACCCCGGAAAGCTTCCCCAAATACTGCCAGAACCATCAAGCAGCAGGTAGGTCTGCGGGCGATCAATGATCGCGTTGGGGCTAGCGTTGCGTGTCGCCGCGGCTTGGTCTGTTTGAGTTTGTGCCTGGGCCGGGCCGGAGCCACTCGCCATTATGCCAACCAACAAGGCCACAAGCGGTACAAGGACCGCATGGCGTCCCAACACAAGGGCTTGCCGGAAAAGACTGGTCAGAGCGTGAGCGAGTACCATGAGCACCTATTCTATTCGTTTCAGCCGAAGCTGCTTGCTTGCGCAGAGTTATAGGACGAGATCCGCTCGTCACGCAAATATTCTACAGCTAGGCGTGGATCAAATCTTGCTTTACCAAGAGTAATGAAGCGCCGAGACCTAGACGCCTCTGGGCACCGGCGTGATTTTTGTCCTCCACCGCAACGGGCAGCGACGTGTATTCGGTGCGTAACCGGTTGATCTTGAAAGGCGAGCTTAGCCAAGCGTGCTTTTACCAACGGGTTGAAAATCGCTCCAAATCATTGGCGTTCAAGCGGCGATTGCGGCCGGATGTGCCCTTGTCCAAGCCCTGGCCTGCCTGATAACTTGCCACAAATCTAGCGGTGCGCTGGACAGACCAAACACTTAGGGAACACCCATGACGAACAGCTCTCGCTTAGGTACAAAAGACGGACCACCCGCTCGCGCGACAGATCGGCCGCGAGTCGGTCTTTTTGTGACTTGTCTAGTCAATCAGTTCCGCCCCGGTGTGGCCTGGTCGGCCCTTGAACTTCTGGAAGCAGCGGGCTGCGAGGTTGTCGTGCCCAAGTCGCAAACCTGCTGTGGCCAACCCGCGTTCAACTCGGGCGATGAAGCTGCCGCCCTGCCCGTCGCCCTGACGGTTCTGGATGCCTTTGCTGGCTTCGACTATGTGGTGGCGCCCTCTGGGTCTTGCGCCGGTATGATTCGCTGTCACCTGCCCCAGCTCATCGCAAAAAGACGCCCAGAGCGCGCCGAAGAAGCGGCGCAGTTAGCGGCGCGCTGCTTTGAGCTGACGAGCTTCTTAGTGGACGTTATGAATTGGCAGCCCGAGGCCATAGAAAAGCCCACCGCCTTAGCTGGCAAGACCCTCGCCTACCATGATTCTTGCTCAGGATTGCGGGAACTGGGCGTGCGCGACCAGCCCCGCGCGCTGTTGTCCAAGCTCAGCGATGCGCAGGTGGCCGAACTAGACGACAGAGATGCTTGCTGCGGCTTTGGCGGCACATTTTGTGTCAAGCAACCCGAAGTTTCCACCGCCATTGCCGACGAGAAAATTCGCAATGTTGAAAAGACAGGCGCACAAGTCTTTGCCGCCGGTGACCTGGGCTGCCTGATGCATCTTGCAGGGCGAATAAAGCGCGCCAACAAGGATATCGCCGTCTACCACACAGCCGAAATTCTTGCCGGCCAGTTGGAAGATGACCCGATCTGTGCGACGGGCACTGCAGACATCCCGATGGAACAGATGAACGCGCCAACCAACACCAAAAACGAAGGACGCTAGCATGGGAGCCCCAATCACCCCCCGTCCCTTCCGGCAAGGTGCGCAAAAGGCCGTCAACGACCCCAAGCTTAAGATTGCGCTTGATCGCACGACCGGTCTTTTGAAGACCCGCCGCGCGGCCATTTTGCAGAGCTTTGATGACTATGAACGTGCGCGCGACCAAGGCGCCGCCATCAAACAGCATACCTTAGACAACTGGGCCTACTACCTTCAGCAATTTGAAGAACGCGCCACCGCGTCGGGCGCGGTTGTGCACTGGGCCGAGACCGCAGAACAGGCGTCTCAAATCGCAGTCGAGCTGTGCCACGAATACGACGCCAAGCTTGCAACGCGCGTAAAGTCAATGCTGGGCGAGGAAATCGGACTGCCCCGCGCCTTGGAAGCTGCCGGAATCCAGTCGATTGAAACTGACCTTGCCGAGCACATCATTCAGCTCGCCAAGGAGCCGCCGTCACACATCATCATTCCGGCCATGCACAAGCGCCAAGAAGAAGTCTCTGCATTGTTTTACGACCAGCACGCCACACCGCCGGACAGTGAGCGGGTCGAGGACTTGGTGGGCAGCGCGCGCCGGGAGTTGCGGCTTAAGTTTGGGGCGGCTGACGTTGGAATTTCGGGCGCAAATTTCCTCGTGGCCGAAACTGGGTCGATCGCGACCGTGACGAATGAAGGCAACGGTGAGCTGACTTGCGAACTGCCAGATCTGCACATCGTCACCGCGGGCATAGAAAAAATCGTGCCCAAGCTTGAAGACGCCAGCTTGCTACTCCGCCTGCTATCGCGCGCAGCGCTTGGAACGGAATTCACGCAGTACACGACTTTTTATACAGGCCCCCGCCACGATGACGAGCGCTTTGGCCCCCGTGCCATGCACATCATCTTGGTCGATGCCGGTCGCGCTGACTTGGCCGCGACCCGATACCGCGACATGCTGCGTTGCATTCGTTGCGGCGCCTGCATGAACCATTGTCCGGTCTATGGCGAAGTTGGCGGACACTCTTATGCCGCGGTTTACCCCGGCCCTATGGGCGCGATTTTGACGCCTACATTGCGCGGGCTCGAAACCGCCAAAGACTTGCCCCAAGCCTGCACGCTCAACGGGCGTTGCCAAGAAGTTTGCCCTGTGAAAATCCCGTTGGCCGACATGATCCGCGAACTGCGCCAAGACGTAACGGATGGCGGCCTAACGGGCCGAGGCTGGCGGATTGGCCTTGGTGCTTGGAGCCGCTTGGCCTCGCGCCCCTGGCTATATCGCTGGACGGAGCGTCTTTCGAGCCTTGCCCTGCGCATTTTGGCGGCGGGCCGACAAAACATATCATTCTTGCCGATGGTGGGCGCCTGGAGCCGTAGTCGGGACCTCCCCGCCCCCGCAGCGACGAATTTTTTGGACCAATATCAGAGGAGTGGCGGGCAAAGGCCAAGCCGTCCAGACGCTGAGGAAGCCCGCAAATGAGCCAGTTCCAACCCAAGACAAACGCCGTCATTGATGCCATCTCCACCAACGCGCGGGCCAAGCTTTTCGCAAAGTTGACCGGCAGCGGCGATGGCGGGTCAACACCGCCCGCGCCCGCCCGGGAATTGGCGCGCCCAACGCCTGCGCCCCGCCTGCCCTTGGAGGGAGGTGCAGAAGCGCACTTCCTAGCCAAGCTTACGTCTGAGCGCCTGACCGCAACCGTCGATCACCTCACTGACCTGGCACAGGTTCCTGAAGCTTGCCAAAAATACATGCAGCAACATGGTCTGACAACGCCGTTGGCGCTCGCAAAGGCCTCGCCGCTTACTTCTCTCACCTGGGACATTGCCGTCACCGCCGACATAGAGATGGACCAGCAGGCCGCATTGACCTGGGCGGACTACGGCGTGGCGGAGACCGGATCGCTGATTAATCTTTCCGGCCCAGCAACGCCACTGTTGTTTGCGATGCTGCCACTTTATCACATTTGTCTGCTGCGCCGGTCGCGGCTCTTGGACTATTCGGAAGACCTCTGGAAGGTCTTGGACACCGTCGAGACGCAACTGCCGCGCAGCTTGGCCTTTCTAACCGGCACCAGCGGCACTGCGGATATTGAAGCAAAAAATGTGAGGGGCGCGCATGGTCCGCGCTTTATGCATGTTCTTTTTCTTGAAGACTAAGACTTAGCGAAAATGGGGCGATGGTTCTGCCCTGTACAGACCTGTCGCATCTTCATCAGTATTTATACTTAAGGTTAGATTATACTCCGATTCCTGAGAGATCCGCGTTTTCCTTGACGTGGCAGGCTCCAGCGATTCAGATGTGAACATGCGGATTGAACCCCATTTTCTGTCATTGTCGGAGCGCGCAGCATTGATGTCCTGCG
>JAUIHE010000125.1 GCA_030432195.1 Alphaproteobacteria bacterium | reverse complement strand
CTCAATCGCCCCTTAGAGCACGGCGCCAATATTGTTATTCACTCTTTGACCAAGTGGATGGGCGGCCACGGCATCGCGCTGGGCGGCGCGGTCGTTGACGGCGGCAATTTTGACTGGGGGCAGAACGACCGGTTCCCAACACTGACCCAGCCGCACTATGCCTACGAAGGGGTCAACCTTTGGGAAGAGTTTGGGCCAGCGGCATTTACCACCCGCTTGCGTTCTGAGGGTATGCTCAACTTCGGCCCTTGCATGGCACCGCAGACCGCTTTCTATTTGCTGCAGGGCCTTGAGACACTGCCGCTGCGCATGGAAAAGCACATGGCAAACACGACCAAGATGCTGGATTTCCTTGCCAATCACGACATGATCGCCTGGGTAAACCATCCGTCATTGGCCGATCACCCCGATCATGACACCGCCCAACGCCTGTTGCCCAAAGGAGCGGGCTCTATCATCGCCTGCGGCGTGAAAGGGGGCCGCGATGCCGGTCGCGCATTTATTGAAAACGTCGAGCTCGCAAGCCACTTGGCAAATGTGGGCGATGCCAAGACCCTCGTCATTCACCCAGGCTCCACCACCCACTCACATCTGACGCAAGAGGCCATGCAAGCTGCCGGATTGACGGATGACTTGCTGCGCATTGCCGTTGGTCTTGAAGATTTTGACGATTTGGCCGCGGATTTTGATCGCGCCCTGAAAATCGCAGGCAAAATGGTGGCGCGCAAGACAGGAGCCCAGGCATGAAACTGACACTCAATGGCAGAGGAGTCTTTTGCACTACCGGTGGCCGGGACTTTGATCCGAAAGGTCAGGTGCTCGTGTTCCTTCATGGTTCGGGCCAAAGTCACCTAACCTGGCTGCTGCAAGCGCGCTTTTTCGCCAATCGCGGTTATCAGGTGTTGGCGCCGGATTTCCCGGACCACGGTCATTCAGAAGGTCCGGCCCTGACAACAATTGCTGATATGGCCGATTGGTGCCAGGAACTGTTGGTTTCCCTTGGCGTTGAGCAAGCGACGATTGTCGGGCACAGCCAGGGCTGTCTGGTCGGGCTGGAGCTGGCGCGCCGCCACCCTGGCAGTGTCGCAAAAATGGCTCTGATCGCCGGTGCGCTTGCCATTCCTGTCAACGACTGGCTGGTCAACAACGCGCGGGATAATCAGGACCGCGCCATCGCTGCAATGATGGAATGGGGATTTGGCGTGCCTGGTGCCTTTCATGACAACAGCGTGCCAGGCATGAGCCACGTTAACTTTGGAACCTCGCTGATGCGTAGCAACGCGCCAGGCGCGCTTTTCGCCGACCTGTCTGCTTGCCAAGCCTACGATCAAGGCGAAGAGGCGGCGGCGCTGGTGACGTGTCCGGTGCTCTGCATCCTGGCGGAAAAAGACAAGATGACGCCGATGAAGGCCGGTCGCGCGATGGCGCATGCTCTTAACGCCGAAGACTGCATTGTCGTTCCGGGTGCTGGCCACATGTTGCCCGCCGAAGAGCCGAAAGCTGTCAATACGGCCTTGCGGTCTTTTCTTTAGGCCTTGTTCTTCGATCCTTACTCTCACACCGAAAAGACTGAAACGTGACACAAGCTAGCTTCAAGAAAATCGCGGTAATCGGAGCCGGAACAATGGGCAGCGGCATCGCTGGCCAAATTGCCAATGCAGGGCACAAGGTTTTGCTGATGGATCTGCCAGTGCGCGAAGGCCAAGACAAGAGCGCGGCGCAAGCGGCCATTGATCGTCTGCTGAAGTCCGATCCGCCTGCGCTCATGCACAAGAACCGCGCGGACCTGATTGAGACCGGCGATATCGAAGACGATTTCGACAAGCTTGCCGACTGCGATTGGATCGTTGAGGCCATTGTGGAGCGCTTGCCGCTGAAGAAATCGCTGTATCAACGCTTGGATGCGGTGATTTCCCCGGACTGTATCGTCACATCGAACACCTCGACGATCCCTATTCGTCTGCTAGTCGAAGACATGCCGTCCAGCTTCCGGCGTCGCTTTGCCATCACCCACTACTTCAACCCAGTGCGCTACATGCGGCTTTTGGAGTTGGTGAGCGGTGAGGAGACCGCGGGCGATGTTATTGACCGTTTAGCCGATTTCAATGATCGCATTCTGGGCAAGGGCGTCGTTGTCTGTGCCGATACCCCGGGCTTCTTGGGCAATCGTGTTGGCGTCTATGCCCTGCAAGTTGGCCTGGATGAGGCGGCAAAGCAGGGGCTCGCGATCGAAGATGCGGACGCGCTGGCCGGGCGGCCAATGGGTATTCCCAAGACCGGCGTCTTTGGTCTCTATGACCTGATCGGTGTCGATCTGATGTCGGACGTCGTGGATACCTTGGAAGACATCTTGCCCGATGGGGATGCCTTCTATGAAGTTGGCAAGCAAGGCCCGGTGCGTGCGCTCATTTCGTCGATGATTGAGCAGGGCTTTACCGGCGAAAAGTCGGGCAAAGGCGGTTTTTTCCGACAGTCAGACGACGGCGAGGCGTTGGCTGTAGAGTTGAGCGATGGCTCCTTGAGACCCAAAAAGTCGTCGCTGCCCACAAAGGCGTTGATCGCAGCAGAGCGCAATGCAGAAGGTCTGGAGCCGCTTGAGGTTCTCATACAGCCGCTGGATAACAGCGCTGAAGAAGCCCAGGCGACGCGGTTTTGTCGCCGCTATTTGGCGCGGGTCCTGGCCTATGCGGCAAGCCTGTTGCCCGATGTGACCCGCTCTCCCCAGGATATCGACGATGCCCTAAAGCTCGGCTTCAACTGGCAACGCGGCCCGTTCGAAATGATCGACGCAATCGGCGCCGAACGCTTGGTTGCGATGATGGCAGAAGCCGATGTTGCCGTACCCGAATCCCTACAGGCACAGCAGCCTTTCTATAAGGCCGAAGCTGGCATGCTCAACGTGCGCGTTGATGGCGCCTATCAGCCGGTGAAACTGCCAGATCAAACTATTCGCTTTTCGATGCTGCGCCGTACCCTAACGCCCCTGAAAACCAATCGGGCGGCGAGCCTTTGGGCCTTGAACGGTGACTTGCGGTTGATCGAGTTCCACTCGAAGGCCAACGCATTGACGGGCGAGTCTATGGAGATCGTGCGGGCTGCTGCCCAAGACCATGGTTGCGGTATCATGGTTCACAATGATGCTCAGCACTTTTCGGCGGGTGTCGATCTGAACGCCTTTCGCCGATTGATCGAGGCCAAAGATTGGGACGGCATCGACGCTTTCCTTGCCGACTTCCAGCAAGCCGTAGCAGCCCTAAAGGCGACGCCGGTTCCGGTTGTCGGCGCGCCCTCAGGTTTGGCTTTGGGCGGCGGATTCGAAGTCCTAGCGCACTGCGACAAGCTGATCTGTCATGCCAACTCTGTTCTTGGGCTGGTGGAATGTAGTGTCGGCGTTGTCCCTGGCGGTGGCGGCGTTAAGGAAGCCATGGCTCGATGGCTCGCCGCCAGCGATGGCGATGCAGAAGAGGCGGCCTGGAACGCTTGGATGCAACTTGGCTACTCCAAGACCGCTAGCAGCCCCGAAATGGCCGCCAGCCTCCAGTACTTCTTGCCCGAGCGCGACAGCTCGGTCATGAACCGGGACAAGCTGATGCACGAGGCGCGTGCCGCCATAGAAGCGCTAGCCCCTGGCTACCAAGCGCCGCTCCCCCAGACGCTGACACTCCCCGGTCGCGGCATTCTTCAGCGCATGTCAGACTTCATGGACGACGGTATCTCAAAGGGTTGGTTCTTCCCGCACGACAAGACGGTCGCCATGGCGATTGCGAGCATTGTCGTGAATACCGAATCTGACGAAGTCCTGACAGTCAGCGAGCAAGACATGTACGATAGAGAGCGCGCCGCCTTCATCTATCTGGCCAAAACGCCAGAAACACTTGCGCGCATCGCAAGCTTGCTGGACGACGGCGCTGCTGTTCGCAACTAAAGTCCGGTGTGTCTAAGTGGGGGCGTGGCTTCTAAAAGGGGTCACGCCCGCTTTTATCGCGCAATAGGGCAGGGCCCTCCCATGATCTTTAGACCCGCGAGTTTTGCCGACGCGCCGAAGCTCAGCCAGATCTTGAGCGCACTGGCGGCCGCAGGTAAACGACGCAAACCCTGTAGTCCCGATTTCGCTCCACAGCATTATCTGGAACACCCCGAGCAAATGGCACGCCACCTTGCGCTTGATAACAAAGGCGTGGCTCTCGGTTTGCAATCGCTAAAGCTGGCTCGGCCCGGCAACATTTATGGCGATCAGACTGGTTGGGGGATTATCGGAATGCATGTCGATCCCAAGGCCGCGCGTAGAGGACCGGGGCGGCTGCTGTTTGAAATAACCAAGATCGCCGCTCGTGTTGCAGGCGTGAACACAATAGATGCGCCCATCGCGATCCCTAACGCAGCGGGCCTGGCCTTCTACGACGCGCTCGGCTTTACGACCTACGAGCAGATTGACGGTGCGGCGCGCAAGGTCTTTGAGCTTAGGTGAGAGGGACTGGCGCCGAACACGTCTCCATCGCTCGCACTTGCGCGCAATCCCAAACCAATAAAAAGCCGCACCAACGGCAAGCGCTGACACGGCGGATTGGTGAGCCCGTTTCTGCCAAGCGCAACGGGCGCTGACATTGCGACATCACCTGCCGCTCAAGCTGTTTGTTTTGACGCAAGTCCCTGCCCAGAAGCGATGCTGCTATGTTGCGGTCTGCGCTAGAAGCTCACGCCCATCGCTTCAAATTCCTGGAAGGCGGCGTCTGAACTCATGCCATAGGGCTGACCGGCAAGCGCGTTGGGATCTTGAGCGGCGGCAACTGCTGGTCCAGAGTTTGTGGGCGCCGCGGTAGCTGCGACGGGGGCCTGCTGCAAGCTGGCTTGCTGTTCGAAGGGGGGCAAGGGGGCAGACGGCGTATTGGCCGCTTGAGGCACTGGCGCCGGCGCATACCCTGCCGCCAAGTCTGATTGCTCAAAACTGGCCGGTGTCTGTTGGGCGGGCGCGGATGAATTGCTGCTGAACCAGCGTCCCATAAGGCCGCCGCGTTGGGGTAAGGGGCGAACAGCCATAGGGCCAGCAGTCAAAGAGCCGTACTTAGACAAGTAGGCAGTCTGTTCAAGTTCAATGCCACGACGAATAAGGGGTTCTGGAACGACAAACCCGCCGCCGATTTCGACTTTGGCAAAGATGCGGAACAGGTCAATGGCACGGCTCTCGTTCATGGTGCCGTCAGCATTGAACAGCCCAATCGACTGGTTCGGGGCAATCCCCAGGCCGTCAGCGACAGTCTTCGCATAGCTGCTGACCTTTTCGGGACAGTGGAAATTTGCCCAGCCCTTACAGTCATTTGAAGGGGCGTAACGCGAGATAATGGCGACCGGTGTATCCAGGCCATGCTTAAAATGATAGGCGCGCATCAAACGAGCAAACGCTCGTGCACCATAGGCCGGATGGCTGAAGATCGCGTGCTCGCGCTCATCGCGCCCGGTCTGGCCTTCCCAGTAGCTTGAATAGGGCGTCTTGATACACCAGTAGTTGTTTAGCCGCACGCAGGCAGAATCAGATGCGGCTTGTCCCTGGCCCCAATAGGAGGCGGTGTGCATTTCATCGAATACAAGCGCGGGCGCGCCCGCGATGCGCTGCTTTGGGCTGCTGCTGGTCTTAAGAGTGGTGAGTGGTAGATCGTCGTATGACTCCACGGCTGGCCCGCGGCTACAAGCGGCAAGCGCAAACGTCAAAGCCAGCAAAACAAAAGGCTTAAAAAATGGCATTGGTTCCCCTCAGCAAGCGGCGCCTTGGGCGTCCGTGCTGTGTCAGTCTCTAAACGGCGGTCTTATTTATCGTTGTAAGCTTTATAACCTAAGCGTGCGAAATTCACACCCTCATTTTTTAATATGAAGGTGATATTTGGCCATTCCAAGGCGCTTGCAAAGCTTGGCCAAACTGTCGTGCAATCCGCGCGTTGCAAGCGATTGGATCGTTGAATTTATTGACAATTCAAGGGTGTCGCTGGCGATGGTCAATCGGCTATTTTGCAAGATAGCCAGGCTGGCGCCCGAACACTTGTAGGCAAAACGCAAGACCAGCCCTAGAGTGCGCGCAGCCTTGATTTCGCGCTCGCGCAAAAGGTGCAGCAGGCGCGCGCTGAGCGTTTCTTGATAGTCGCCGCCGTGGCGCGTTGTCAGGGCGAGTGCGACGAAAACCCGGTCTTTGTGCGACAGGGGCAAGTCCTGCGTATGCAGGACATCCAGCACCACGTCTGATGCGCGCCTTTCGGTATGATAATCCCAGCCTGCATCGCTCATGATAAGGGCGGTCTCTTTGGCAGCGGCAGAAGGAACACCGTCATCAATGATCTTCCAAGGCACCCAGTTCAGGAGCGCTTCACGCACGTCTTCCCCATAGCGGTTACCCTCGCGGAACAAAGACGTCGCGGCACAGTGATAGAGTTGCTCGGGCCGTGACCAAATTCTTTCATCGAAAACTTGGTCAAACATGATGCCTTGGCGAATCCCGAAGGCCGAAAATTGGATGCGACTAACGTCGCTTGCGCTGATCAATTCCAAAAGGCCAGCGGCGGCCGTCGGCAAGGTGGGGCGCCGACGCTCCTGGCGGATCGGTAGCGCTTTGAGCTGCTTGTCGCTAGCATCCTTTAGCATGGTGAGCCAAGGCAGCACCTTGTCCACCTTCAAGTTATAGCCGTGCACCATATGCAAGGGGTAGTCGGTATCATGCATGTGGGTCAGGGCGAGCGCGCGCCAAGCGCCACCGACAAGATAGAGCGTCTTGCCTTTCCCACGGTCTAACCAGGCCAGACGACGCAGACGTTTTCGGATGGCGGCCGCCGCTTTTTGGGTGTCCCCCTGACACTGCTCCATGAGGCGAAGCGCGCCCAAGGGGAAGGACTGGCGCTCGGCCGTCTCAAGCGGGTCGATTAGGCCGACCTGCAAACTGCCACCGCCCATGTCGGCGAAAATGCCGTCGGCTTCTGGGGCTCCGGCGATGACGCCCTTGATCCCCCACAAGGCTTCTTGAGGGCCGGGCGCAATTTTGATCGGGTGGCCAAAGACCTTTTCTGCTTGCGCGACAAAAGCAGCGCCGTTTTCTGCGTCGCGCACCGCGGCGGTGGCCACAGCATCGACACGCTCAACGCCAGCAGCCTTGGTCAAAGCCGAAAAGCGCTTCAATGCATCAAGGGCGATCGCCTGATTTTTTGGGTCCAAGCGCCCAGTGGCTGCCAAGCCGTGCCCAAGCGCCGCTGTGGTTTTTTCGTTGAAAAAGACACGAGGCCAAGGAAAGCGCGGCTCATAGATCACCAAGCGAACCGAGTTTGATCCCATGTCAAGCAAGCCCAACCGCGCTGGCCGCTCTTTCGCCTCCTGCCGACCGCTGAGCGCGTACCAAGGCGTGGACAAAAAATCAGAGCCCTGATCGCTCGCACGACCCGTATTGCGGCTTTTGCCGGGCCCCGATGAATCCAAACCCCGGTCTTTGGGAAGAAATCTTAGGATTTTACCCTCCTGAGCGCTGAACCACGGCCGGACAAACTCGGGTTTGTCATAAAGTAAGTATGCGAGGAAAAAGCGTCTTCCTCGTTCTTGGGCTCCAAGCGCCGATAGGAACCATCGGCCTGCAAGATCCAGGCATTGAGGTTGTCTTTAAAATTGGCGGTCATGATTTGCCCAACAATTTGATTCTTCACGGTCACGTTTTCGATCGGCACCATGGTCTCTACTCTGCGATCCAAATTGCGGGGCATCAAGTCCGCGGACGAGATATAAACAGCGGCAGTTTCGCTTTTCATGGGCAGACCCTGCGAAAAGCAGTAGATGCGCGAGTGCTCAAGAAAGCGCCCGACGATGGAGCGAACCTCAATTGTCTCCGACAGGCCCGGTACGCCAGGGCGTAGGCAGCATATGCCCCGGACTGACAGCTTGATCTCAACCCCGGCCCGGCTGGCACGATAGAAGGCATCAATAATATTGGGGTCTACCAGGGCGTTCATTTTCGCCCAAATAACGGAAGTCTTGCCTTTCTTGGCCGCCGCGATCTCGGCTTCGATATGGTCGAGCAGGCGCTCGCGCATGGTGAGCGGTGCCGCAACCAAGCGCTTCATCCCCGTTGGTGGCACATAGGAAGTCATGTAGTTGAACAGCAGGTTTGCATCGCGGGTGAGCTGTTCATCTGTCGTAAAATACGATAAATCGGTATAGATTTTCGCCGTCGCCGGGTGATAGTTGCCGGTTCCAAAGTGAACATAGGACACAACGCCATCGGCCTCCCGGCGCGTGATGAGCGAGACCTTTGCATGGGTTTTCAGCTCCACGAAGCCATAGACCACCTGGACGCCGGCCCGTTCTAGGTCGCGCGACCAACGAATGTTGGCGGCTTCGTCAAAGCGGGCTTTTAGTTCAACCAAGGCAGTGACCGATTTGCCTGCTTCGGCAGCATCACACAGCGCGCGCACGATCGGCGAGCGGTTCGATGTACGATAGAGTGTTTGCTTGATGGACAAAACGTTGGGATCGCGCGCTGCTTGGCGCAGGAATTGAACGACGACATCAAAGCTTTCGAATGGGTGGTGAACCACAAAGTCCTTGGCCTTGATCGCAGCAAAGCAATCGCCGTCCAGATCGCGAATTCGCTCAGGAAAGCGCGCCGAAAAGGGCTCGAATTTCAGCTCGGGCCGGTCCACGCTTGCCAGTTGGAACAGGCTAGTCAAGCGCATGAGTTGTTCCATGGTCGCACAATTGCTGGGATCAAGATCGAACTCATCCATCAAGAAAACCCGCAGATCGTCAGACATGCTTTGATCGACTGAGAGGTGAATGACTTCGCCCCGTTGGCGGCGCTTCAAGGCCGTTTCAAACACGCGCACCAGGTCTTCTGCTTCTTCGGCCACCTCGATATCGCTGTCACGGATCACATGGAAATAACCCCGCGATGCGATCTCAAAACTGGGGTAGAGTTGTTCAATATTGCAATCCAGCACGTCGCGCAGGGCAATCATCCGAAGACCATGGCCGCTGTCTGGCAGGCGCACAAAGCCAGGCAGTTGATCTGGCAGCAATACCAGGCCATTGAGGGGTTTCTTGGAACGCGGCCGTATCAGGCGCAGCGCCATGCCGAAGCCAAGATTACGAATGAAGGGGAAGGGGTGGGCGGTATCGACCGAGATCGGGGTCAAGACCGGCATGATCTCGTCCTCGAAATAGGCGCTGAGCCACAGCCGTTCGTCCTCCTTCAGATCATCGGGCTGAATCACATAGATGTCATGCGCATGCAGCTCTTCTTTGAGCTCGCCCCAAATGCTGCGCTGTTGCTGAAGCAATTGCCCGGCCAAGGCGGTGACCGCAGCAAGTTGACCTTCGGCGGAAAGCCCGTCTGGCGAGCGCACCTCGACCCTTTCTTGCACTTGGCCGACCAGTCCGGCCACGCGGACCATATAGAACTCTTCAAGATTGCTAGCTGAAATTGCCAGGAACTTGACGCGCTCAAGCAGCGGATGGTGTGGGTTCTTTGCCTCAGCAATCACGCGCTGATTGAAGCCGAGCCAAGAAACTTCCCGATTGAAAAAGCGTTCAGGTGAAGAAGCAATATCTTCACCTGCGGGGGCTTGGGGAATAGCGGTCTCTTCTTTGGACATAAGTACTCAACAATGGCAGCCGCAAATCTATGGATTACAGGTAAGGCTAGGCCGCCAGCGCGCGAATGCCAAGGACTTCTGCGGGTCCCGCACTCAGGTCTTTACGGGCAACCCATAAGACGCAGGCCACCGCCACAAAGCCAAAGCCGTAGGTGCCCGCAAGAACGCCATACCAGACGCCTTGGAAACCATAGCCCAAGGTATAGGCAAAGAAGGGCATAATGACCAAAGGCGCCAACGAAAGCCGGAAGATGGTAATCATCATCGCTATGTTAGGGTGTTTCATGGCCTGCAGGAAGCCGCCCGACAGCATGACGACGGCCAAACCGAGGTACTCAAAGGTGATGATCTTGAGATAGACAACACCCATGTCTGCGGCCTCAGCTGTCGGTGCGAACGGCCAGATCAAAATCTCTGCCAACAAGAAGACCATCAACCCGCCCGAGCCCAAGACAATCAGCGCGTAAAGGGTCGATTTGCGGAATGCTTCTAGTACCCGATCATAGCGCCCCGCCCCAAAGTTCTGACCGACGAGCGACATGGCGGCTGTATTCAAACCCACCGCTGGCAAAAGAGCCAATTGTTCAATCCT
>JAUIHE010000124.1 GCA_030432195.1 Alphaproteobacteria bacterium | reverse complement strand
CAGAAATATCATCTTCGCCATAGACCTCACGCGCCAAGCTACCCGGCAACAGGCTACAGCTATAAGCGCCCAAGCGCATGGTGCCGCCTAAATCCCCCGATGAGCCGCGCGTCTGGCGGCCTTCTTGGGCCTCCCACTCCGACATAAAGCCCACGACCGGCGTGACCTGCGTACCCCATTCGGTCGAGCCCGCATTTTCGATGCCCAGCAGGTGACGGGTCACCTCAATGGCAGCCATTTGCATGCCCAAGCAGATGCCAAAGAAGGGCACTTTGTTCTCGCGTGCATAGCGCACCGCTTCGATCATGCCCTCACACCCGCGCACGCCAAAGCCACCGGGCACCAAGATGCCACCGGCCGAGGCCAAACGCTTTGCAGCCACCTCGGGCGAAATCAGCAGTTCGGAATCCACCCAGTCGATCTTGACGTGGGCCTCATTGGCAAAACCGCCGTGGCTAAGCGCTTCGACCAAAGATTTGTAGGCGTCTTCGAATTGCGTGTATTTGCCGACGACGGCGATACGCACTTGGTCGTCCGGCGCAGACAACAGCGCGTCGATGCGATCCCAAGCGGCCAAATCAGGCTGCGGCGCCTCCAGACCAAAATGGTCTAGGATGGCTTGATCCAGGCCCTGTTCGTGCAAGGCGCGCGGCACCGCATAGATGCTGCTGGCATCCAAGGCGGGGATAACTGCCGAAGGACGCACCGAACAGAAGCGCGCAATTTTGCGCTTCATGCCATCGTCCAGCGGATGTTCGGAACGACAGACCAAAACGTCGGGTTGGATACCATAGGACTGCAGCTCCTTGACCGATCGTTGGGTCGGCTTGGTCTTCAACTCTTTGGCCGCTGCTATGTAGGGAACCAGGGTCAAGTGCATATAGCAGACGCGATCATCGCCCAGGTCCAAGCCCAGCTCGCGAATGGCTTCGACGAAGGGCAGCCCCTCAATATCGCCGACAATGCCGCCGATTTCGCACAGCACGAAGTCCTCGTTCGACAGGTCCGCCTGGATGAACTCTTTAATCGCGCCGGTTACGTGTGGCACCACCTGCACCGTGGCGCCCAAGTAGTCGCCCGCGCGCTCGCGATCAATGATGGTCTTATAAATTCGCCCTGAGGTCACGTTATCGCTGCGGCGCGTCTCGACGCCGGTGAAGCGCTCGTAGTGGCCCAGATCCAGATCCGTTTCGCCGCCGTCTTCGGTGACATAGACTTCGCCGTGCTCATAGGGGCTCATAGTGCCGGGATCGACGTTCAGATAGGGGTCCAGCTTGCGCATGCGCACCTTGAAACCGCGCTTTTGCAGCACTGCTGCCAAGGCCGCCGCCGACAAACCTTTGCCCAGCGAGGAGACCACACCCCCGGTGATAAAGATGAAGCGAGGCTTCGCCTGTGTCATGCCAGCAACCTTCCGTTTAAACGCAAACGGACACCGAAAGGTGTCCGCGCTCTTGTATCGAATTTCGCCGGGTCGTCCAGCACCTTAGCGCCAACCGACCGGGGAAAAATCTTGTTTGTGGACGGAGTCAGCGGTCCACGTCGCTGGATCTATTGTGCCGCGCTACCCTCGGTTGCAGCACCACCAGTTGCATCGGCGGCAGCACCAGATTCGGCAGCCGCACCAGAATCGGCAGCAGGTTCAGGGGTTGCACCGCTATCAACCGCTTCGTTTGAAAAGGCGTCCGGCGTCACCGGCGCTGCGGGGGCGCTTACAGGCAGGTTCAAATCGCCTGCGTTGAAGCCCGCGTCACCGCCGGTCGGCGCGCGCGACAACCAAGCCAGCAACAGCGCAATGGCCATAAAGCCACCGGCAAGGCCCCAGGTTAGACGGGTCAAGAAGGACCCTTTGCCACGAACGGCAGAAAAGCTGGAATTACCCGAATCGCTGCCCAAACCGGTGCCGCCACCGTCAGACGGCTGCAACAAGATGATGCCAACCATTGAAAGGGCGATCAGCAGGTGAACCACCAACAGCAGAGAGGAAAGATCCATGATTTCGGGTACTCGAACGTTCGCTATAAGATTAGTTGCGGTGAAATAGGCGCGTTTCATCCTTCGGTCAAACGGCGAGCCGCACCACAAGTCTGGTGACATAGCCCCTTGCGCTGTAAATGAAAAGCAAAGAGTTGGTCCTAGGGCCGATCGAGAGTGATTTTCTGCTCCCTGCGCGCGTTGGCAGACCCGTGGGTCGGCACCATGGGGGCAGGCCTTGGGCGAATCTGCAACTTTCTGGTCGCTTGCCGTCGAAAAGCGCACCAAAACCCTACCGCGAAGATTGCAAAACGCGCGGCGCTTGCCTAAACCCATGGCAAACCTTCTGCTTGTGCCCAGGAGCAAGAACCGACGGGCCCAAGCAATCTTTGAATAGAGGAAACCTCACGCGCCCATCTGGGCGGCAGGCGCCACAGGCTGAAGCGGCACATTGCGTCCGCCAAGCCGCCCCGCGACGGTGCTGCTTTTCTCTGCCATTTGACCCCGCGCATGCGGCTTAAGAGGACCGAACAAACAATGCTCGCCCATATTCGCGCCTGGAGTTCTTCACTGGTCGCCAAGATCATCATCGGCACGATCGTCTTGGCCTTCGTGCTGCTCGCTTATGCTGGATCGCTGACCTTGCGCGGCGGCGGCCCAACCGAGACCGTTGCCAAAGTAGGCGATCAAGTCTTGCAGCGCCAATACCTGGAAGCCAGCATTCGCCAGCAGGTCGCCCAGTTCAATCAGATTCCTGAGTTCAAAATCGAGACCATGGCCGATTATGAAGCTCGCGATCCTGCCCAGCAGATCGTCAACAGCTTCGTGCAAAACGCCATGTGGCCGGAACAAGTCGCCTCGCTTGGCATTGAAGCCTCTGACGCTGAAGTGCGTGATGCCATCGTGCGCGATCCGCGCTTCTTGCGCGACGACGGCAGCTTCAACGAAGCTCTGTTCAACACATTTGCCCTCAACAACAACCGGGAAGCCTATATGGCAACCCTGGCAACGCAGGTTGTTAGTTCCAAAATTCGCGGTCTTCCTTTGGCAGAAGACCTGACGCTTCCTTCAGGTTGGAGTGACCCCGTGGGCCGCTATCTGAGCGAAAAACGCGCCGTTGAAGGATTTGTCCTGCCGCGCGGCGCTATGGACGAAGTGGCCGCCACAGACGAACAGCTCGCCACCTACTTGAGCGACAACCAAGACGCCTTTATGTGGCCCGAGCTGCGCAGCGCCCAGGTCATCGCCTTCACCGCTGAAGACACCTATGCCCGCTATGATGTTGAGGAGCAGCGGGTGTTGGACCTCTACGAACGCCGCAAGGATGCCGCCAGCAAGCCCGAAACCCGCGTCGTGGAGCAAATCTCGGTCGAGACAATGGAACTAGCGGAGGGCTATGTTGAGCGCCTGCGTGCTGGCGAGCAGTGGCCCGCCATTGCTTTTGAAGCCACCCAAGCCGCCCCGCTGTCCCTAGGAGACGTCAGCGCCGACAAGCTGGCCCCTGCCCTAGCCGAGGCTGCCTTTAAGGTTCTGGAGCCCGGCGTTCTGGACCCCGTGGAGACTGAGGAAGGCGCAACCATTTTGCGCGTCATCGCAATCAACCCCGCGGTCGAAGCGACCTTGGAGGCCATGCGCCCTGAATTGGAACGCGAGCTCAAGCGTGTCGTCGCTCAACGCAACCTATTTGATCTGAGCCAAGAGCTTGACTTCAAACTAGGCGATGGCCTGAGCTTGGAAGCCGCCGCGGCCGAACTTGACCTGCCATTGTACACTTTGGACAACGTGGATCGCCTGGGCCGCAGCAAAGCAGGCACGCGAGACGCAAAGGTCGCGTCGAGCTCTGAGATTATGGCCGCCCTCTTTGCCGCCAAGCTTGACGATGAAGCAGTGGTATCAACCGACGAGACCATCTCCTACGTCGTTGACTTGACCGGCGTTGAAGCCCCCACGGCAAAGACGTTGGACGAAGCACGCGCCGATTTGGTCGCCGCCTACCTCAACGCAGAGACCCTCAAAGCCCTGCAGGCGCAAGCTGACGCGCTCAGCGCACGCATCACCGCCGGTGAGATCAGCATGAGCGATGCCGCTGCCGAAGCAGGCGCCGAGTTGCAGAGCTTGGAAGCGTCAACCCGCAATCAGTTTACCCAAGCAGACCCACTGTTCGCAGGCGCTGTCGCAACCATCTTCGATGCTAAAGGCGAAGGGGCGGTTGTCAGCCAGGCCCAAGGTTCGAGCATCGCCCTTGTGCAGGTTACTTCGGTTGAGGCGGGTGACCCTGCGGCACCCAGCGAGACAGCAACGCAAACCCTGGCCCTAATGGCGAACAGTTGGCAAGCCGACCTGAGCGACGCCTATGGCCTAGCGCTGCGGGATGCCGGCAACTATCGTGTCATCAACCGCGTCGTTAATGAAGTGAGCGACGCCATCGCGCTTGAACTGGGCTTGCAATAGCCCCTGACCCAAGAGGGCGGCCTCTACCGGGCACGCCCTCTTGACCAAAGCACATTGGCTCTGCGCTAGTGCGCTCAAGGCTAGCTCCGACGGCCGGGCGCCCAAATGCCGGACCTGGCGCGCCCCCGCTGCCGGGTCTCATCCCAGCGCCGCAACAGGCGGTACGAAACACCGGCACCAACAACTGATGAAAGGCCCTTTGCGGCTATGGTCTCTGGTCCTTCTCTTGATACCTTCGAACAGCGCTATCAAAGCGGCTTGCCGCAGCTGGTCTTTCAGCCCGTCGTCGCCGACTTAGAAACCACGGTTGGCGCCATGATAAAGCTGACCGACAACCAGCCCTACAGCTTCATGTTCGAATCCGTCGAACAAGGCGCCATCAAGGGCCGCTATTCCTTTATTGGCATGCAGCCGGATTTGATTTGGCGCTACGCCGATGCTGTGACCCAAATCAACCGCCAGGCGCTGGACGACCAAGATCGTTTCGAGGCCTGTGATCTGGGCAAAGAACAAGGCCCGCTGGCCTCTCTCAAAGCGCTGATTGCCGAATGCCAGATTGATATTCCTGACGGCTTGCCGCCCATGTCTGCGGGCCTCTTCGGCTACATGGGCTACGACATGGTGCGCCATATGGAGCGCTTGCCCAGCCTCAACGGCCCGTCGGTAGAGCTGCCCGATTCCGTCTATTCGCGCCCAACCTTGGTGGTGGTGTTCGACCATATCAAGGATCAAGCAACCCTCGCGACGCCCGTTTGGCCGAACGACAAGCAATCCGCCAGCCAAGCCTACGAACAAGCTTTCGAGCGGCTACAGACCGGCATGCAGCGCCTGGCGCGCCACCTGAGCGAGGAAGAAGCCCGCCCCGGTTTGGCGCCCGACTTCACCTTGCCCGAGCCGCAAGCCCAGGTAACGCCCGAGGCCTATCAAAGCTGGGTCCGCCGGGCCAAAGAATACATCCTAGCTGGCGATATCTTTCAGGTGGTACTGGCCCAGCGTTTTAGCCTGCCCTTCCCGCTGCCCGCTTTTTCGCTCTATCGCTCTTTGCGGCGGGTCAATCCATCGCCCTACATGTTCCATCTAAACTTTCCTGGCTATGCCATTGTCGGCGCCAGCCCTGAAATCTTGGTCGGACTCAAGGGGCGGCAAGTTACAATCAGGCCCATCGCCGGCACGCGCCCGCGCGGCAAGACCCCCGCCGAGGACGAGCGCAATCGCCGGTCACTGATGCGGGATGCCAAGGAGCTGGCCGAACACCTAATGCTGCTGGATCTGGGCCGTAACGACGTGGGCCGGGTGAGCGAAATCGGCTCGGTCAAAGTGCCCAAACGCGCCCGCTTCTTCGTGGAGTTCTATAGCCACGTCATGCACATCGTCTCCAACGTCACCGGTAAGTTGCGCAAGGACAAGACCGCGATTGATGCCTTGAGCGCGGGCTTTCCGGCGGGCACGGTCTCCGGCGCGCCCAAGGTCCGGGCGATGGAAATCATCGAGGAACTGGAAGGCGAGCGCCGCGGTTTTTATGCCGGTTGCGTGGGTTACTTCGCTGCCAACGGCGACATGGACAACTGCATCGCGTTGCGCACTTGCCTCATCAAAGACGGTACAATGCATATCACCGCCGGGGCAGGCATTGTGGCCGACTCCGACCCGCTGTCCGAGCACCAAGAGTGCGTCTTCAAGTCGATGGCCCTGGTGCGCTCAGCTCAGGACGCCATTGAACGAGCCCAAAACCACCGCCGCAACGCCTAGGCCTTGCACGACCGCTGCTGCAAGCGTGGCAATGCGAGGCCCACAGCGCTTTGCGGAAGTTGCGGGCCATCGCGTGCAAATCCTGCTTGCACCAAGCCCGCGCCTCGGGCATATCCCTGGCCTTGGGGGCCTGTAGCTCAGCGGTTAGAGCCGTCCGCTCATAACGGATTGGTCGCAGGTTCGAATCCTGCCGGGCCCACCATCTCGCCTTTTCGTGTTTGAATTCCCGCTAACACCTTGAAAGGAAAGGCGAAATTAGCGGTTCGATAACCGTTTTTCCGCGAGTAGCTCAGAGGCTCTACAAAGGCCAGTCTCAGCACCGTTCGCTTGAATGCCAAGCTGCCATTTTCATAGAGATTCCAAGGGTTTCCGAGAAATTCGAGCGCCGGTTCGATAAACTCCTCCAGCCTGCCCTTCGGCGGCACTGTTTGAGCCATCTTTTCCGCCAGCAGCAGCTTCTTACGCTCCAGCTTTGCGATCTGGCCCTCATAGGCTTTGATCACAACGGGATTGTCGGTCTCGATGATCCGTTCCAGCATCGTCTCAGACTGCTTCTCGGCATCACGCAGCTGCATAGCCAGCGCGTCCCGCTCTTTCTGCGACTCGGTCAGTCTCATGTTCCAGGCATCCTTGAACATCGCCTTCGCCAGCGTGAACAGCTGCCGTGTCGGCTGCATGCTCTTCAGAATCTCTTCAAAGCCCTCTTCGATCTTCGCACGCGGGATCGACTTGCGGTTGCTCGGACACCCGCGCGTGTCGCAGAGGTAATAGGGGTAGAGCTTGTTGCGCCCCTTGGACCAACAAGACGTCATAGCCTCCCCACAATCGTCACAGAGCACAAAGCCCCGCAGCGGAAAGTCTTCGCTGATATCCTTGCGCGCAGGCGCGCGTGCCTTGCCCTGCACGCGCTCTTGTATGCGCTCGAAGGTCTCAAGGCTGATAATCGGCTCGTGATGCCCCAGACGCGCCGAAACATCCCATTTGGGCGCTTCGACGTAGCCCGCATATATCTGCTGCGAGAGGATGCGTTGCACGCGCTGCCAGCGGACTTCGCCTTCGGGCGTATCCTTCGGAAAAGCCGCCTTGCTCTCAAGAAAGCGCTTCACTTCCGCCTGCGTCTCAAAATAGCCCGCCGCAAAGCCCTCAAGCGCTTCGCCAAGGATGGACGCAACAGGTTCATCGCGGACAAGGATTTTCCCATGTCCGCGATCCGCAACGTACTTGTAGCCCACAGGCGGCGAGAAGACCCAGTAGCCCTTCTCGACCCTGGCTTTCATCTTCTGGATGACCTGACGGCGATTTTGTTCGCGTTCGAGCTCGCCCTGCGCGGCGAAGATCGTTTCCACGAACTTGCCTTCAGGCGTATCATCGAGCTTGAAATTCAGACACTCGATGCGCGCGCCGCGTATCTGGAACTCGCGGCGCAGCTTGATGTGAAACTCGGTATCCCGCGCAAACCGCTTCAAGTCATCGAAGATGATGACGTAATTCTTGTTTGGTTGTGCATCGAGATAGCTGAGCAGCGCGACCATACCAGGGCGGTTCATGAAATCGCCACCGCCTGAAGCATCGTCTGGAAAGACCACTTCGACCTCATAGCCTTGCGCCGCTGCATACTGACGACAGCGGTGCTCTTGGCTATCGAGACCGCTGCCCTCCAATTTTTGCTTTGTGCTCGAAACGCGGCAGTAGATCAGAGCCTTCGTTTCTTGCACCATGTTGTTTTTCTTGTTCATATTACCTCCAGCCTCAGCTTATGGACTGAAATCATTTGTTTTTTCATCGTTTTCAGGTTGATCGGAGCCTACCACATTGAAAGCGTCTTTGGCATCTTTTGCGTCCGTCTGTGGCTCTTCTCCACAGACGGCTTGCAGCGGATGGACGCCGAAGCCCATCTCGACAAAGGAAACGATGATCGAACAGAACGCTTGCAAAAATTCTTCCTTCTGCGCCTCGGTCAACCCGTTGCGCGGCTTGGGTGGACCGCCGCCCACGACTTCAACTCTGAATTTCTTCATCGTCGTGTCCTTTCTCTTCGGTGTAACTGAGCCGCACACGCGGCTGCGCGTCGGGGTAATCACCCTCGACAGGATTGATCGCGGCCCATCCGCGCCAGGGCGCGATGAACCAGAACGGCAGGCGTTCCCCGAGGATCGGCCTGACCCCTTTGACCAGCAGGATTTGCTGCGCGGGCGACATCTGGACGATCTCTTCAGCCCGCATGAGCGGTTGTCCCGCTTCTGCGAGGCTTTCGCCGATATCGTCGGTATCCAGCTTGCCGAGATTGTGGCTTCTGGTTTTGATCGTCCGTTGCCCCAAGGCGCGCGCGAGCGCTTGGGCCAGCTCATCACTGTTGACCGCGAAGAACTGTTTCACTTCGGCCTGCGATTGGATCGTCTTCGCCGTGTGTGGGCCGTATATCCGCACGACCTCGGCCAGTTCCTGAACGATCACCCGCCACATCTCGGGCAGATTGCATCGCTTGGGCGCATGCAGCGCGAGATACAGCAGCACCGCGCGCATGATGCCGCGCGCGCCTTCACGGAAGAAGCGGTTCCGCGTGTCTTCAGGCTCAGGATAGAGCTGCATGACAATGGCCGCGACTTCATCGCCCAGCCCCCGCTGCAAAGCAGGATCGGCGGCAAGCGCGATGATATTCTCCAGCAGATTGATCCGCTGGCGCGGCAGGCCGTGCAAGCCCCAGGGATTGAAGACCGCAACCCGCTGACCGAAGCGTTCCGCGCGATGCTGCGCTGTGACAGCGGCGAGCTCGCCCTTCGGGTCGGTGACAACAACCGCGCCCTGATAGTGCAGAAGGTTCGGGATCACGAAGCCGATACCCTTGCCCTGGCGCGCAGGCGCACATGTGAGCAAGTGGGCCTTGCCGTTGTAGAAAAGCGGGTAGCCGTCCAGCAGGCCAAGATACAGGCCGTGCGGATCGAGCAGGCCCGTCGCATCGCATTCTTGCAGCGTTGCGAAAGACGCCGCGCCGAAGATGCCCGAAGGCTGCGCGGCAACCTTGCGCTGCTCGTTCATGAGCCAGCTGCGATAAGTCTCGCGAACCCCCGCAAGCGCCGTCAGACCGCCGATGAACTGGAAGATGCCGCTGACGAAATCATCCTCGACTGTCGGAACGACGCCGAAGACCTCAGGCCAGTACGTGGCGAGGGCGAACAAGGATGCGCCGCCGAGAAGCGTTCCCTTGTGCAGTCCTCTTCTTATTTGCGGGCCATCCGCCATCGCCACATCTCCGTTCTCGTGCACGGGCTTCCGTGCTGAACGGGGATATGGGAAGGTTTTGCCAGAAACGGTTGGACACAAGCTGGACACACCCAATGGCGCGTGCGCTGCACCACTTCACGGATAAAGAGCGCGCACAGTTGCGCAGCCGCCTTCAGGCGCACAAAGACCGCTACGGCCTGAGCCCGCAAAAGCTTTCCGACCAGATCGCCGAGCGGACAGGTTTTCCCGCGACATATGAAGGCGGCAGAAAGCGCGTGGACCGCTTCTTGAAAGCCGCACACACGCCGCCCGATGACTTTCTCATGGCCGTGGCCGATTATCTCGATCAAGTTGCCCCGATTGGCATTGAGGAAAGCGCAATGGCGATTGCGGGCTTCCTGGCACAGCCGCATGACCGCGATGCCGATCTGTCGGAACTGGTCGGAAGATATCAGTCTTACCTTCGCCCGATGCGCCCTTCGCTGAACCCGAAGTTGCCGCAGAATACGGGAATGGTTGCGCAAAATTATGTGCAGCCGCCGCCACAGCCTTTCGAAATGGCCTATGCCATCCTTGAGATGACGCCACTGGAGAAGAGCAATGGACTTCTTGTGGCAGAGCGCATTGTGAATATTGGCCTTGATGAAGGCATGACGGAATTCTCAGAGACGGACTTTGCTCTGAGAGATTCGGGTGTTCTTGTTCCTTTTGGAAACGCGAGCTTTTTGATGCTATACTCCGATTCCTGAGAGATCCGCGTTTTCCTTGACGTGGCAGGCTCCAGCGATTCAGATGTGAACATGCGGATTGAACCCCATTTTCTGTCATTG
>JAUIHE010000123.1 GCA_030432195.1 Alphaproteobacteria bacterium | reverse complement strand
ATAGCCAGACATGGAATGGTCGGCGGTCGCAGCCGCCATCGCGCCCCGGCAGTCCGCCAAGCTATCGCGGTTGCTGTCAGCGCGCACCACGACCGCCGAGCGATACAGCGGCCCGTCACATCCTTCGGCTGAATAACATGGGGTCGCGATCAGCGCCACACGCTCTTGCAGCCGTGAATAGTAGGGATAGCCGCAGGTCTGCGCGAACAGCAAGTTCGGGTCTTCCCAAAGCGCAAAACCTGATCGATCCTGACTGAGCGTCTGGGGGGCATCGATGCCTTGGCTCTGTAGGCCATCGCGGAGATAGGCCCAAAGAGCCAAATTGGCCGCCTGTTGCGACGGCCAATCGTACATATTGAGCGCGGCGACCGGCTCTGATTTTCGGCTCATAAGACTAGTCAGATTTGGGCGCAAGCACGGGGCTTGGTTCTGCACTCATGCGCGCAAGCTCGGACTCGCCAATACCGCCGGTTGTCCCAGCTGTGACGCTTCCCCCTGCCCCGCTCAGGCGCCGACGCAAAGGGTGCATGACCGGTTCCTTGGGCCTAAAGGCATAGGCCAACAGCGCCTTATAGCCCTGCAAAACATAGCCACCGTTGCGCCGCTGCCACTCGGCCTTGTCACGGGCATAGAGCCTAGGCAACTCATACCATGGCTTGCCGGGCAGCTTGTGATGAACCAGGTGCAAATTGTTGTTCAAGAACAAGAAGCTCCAGAAAGGCGACGCCTCGACAAGGACGATGCGATGATCCACGGCCTCGGCCGCCTGATGCTCCAAGAAAGAACGCACCAGCGCAAGTGAGATCCCAGGGTAGGCCATAAACAGCAGATAGTGCCACCAAGGAATGCCGCACACGCCCACGACCCAGGTCAGCACCAAAGCGACCGATACCACGTGAAAGCCCCAAGCGCGCCAATGATGCGCCGAACCACGCGCCAGCGCCCGCAACTCACAGCGATAAAAGACATAGCAGCTGAGCGGTGGTCCTAAAATCATGCGGCCCACCAAGGTATTGTTCGCGGTCAAGAGCCAGCGATTTAACAAGGGCTTTCCCTGCCAAGTGGCTTCGTCCAAATAGTAAGATTCAGGATCGTCCAAAGGATCCGTCAAGTTGTCATCTTCGTGATGGCGAAGGTGGGTCTCGCGGTAGCGATGGAAGGGTATAATCAGCCAAAGATTGGCCAACATCAAAACGTCGTTTAACCAGCCCCAAGGCGTGGGGTGGCCATGGCTAACTTCGTGCTGAATGGAGGCCTGCAAAGCGATCAAATAAATGATCAGCGGAACCGTAATCCAAGACGACAGCGTGGAGTAATACCAAGTCAGCAGGCCAAAGCTGCCGTAACACACTGTAATGAGGGCCATAGTCGGCCACTCAACCGCCTCGGGTCGTTTCATGTTGCCTCGCTTGTTTGTGATAGCGCGTTACAATAACGCCAAACGGGCCTTCAGAAAAACGATTTGTTTGCGGGAGGGATTTCTACGCACAACAGACCTAAAAAAGGGCCCTTAGACTACACCAAGTGCCCCTTTTTGTGCTCAATTCAATCAGGAAAGCAAAGCCCAAGCCCCCGGCCTACTAGAGAGCCTTCTTAAAGACCAACTGCGTTGGGTAGGGGATGGTGATATCGTTTTCGTCGAAAACCTGCTTGAGCTGTTGCAACATATCGCACTTAAAGCCGAAATAATCGCTGGAGGCGCACCAAGCGCGCAGGGTCAGATCCACCGAGGAATCGCCCAGATTGGTCACGCCAACAAAGACATCCTTTGAGGTCAGCACACGCTCATCGGCCTCAACAACCTGGCGAACAACCGACATGGCCTTGTTGATGTCGTCTTCATAGGAGATCGATAGAACCAGGCTCAAACGTCGTTCGGGCAGCGTGGAGTAGTTGACGATGACCGACCCCCAAACTTGAGCGTTCGGAACAATAGTCAACAAGTTGTCAAGCGTGGTGAGTTCGGTCGTAAACAGCTTCACGTCCGTCACGGTGCCACCAATCCCGGCCGCCTCGACGTAATCGCCCAACTTAAAGGGGCGGAAGATCATCAGCATGATTCCGGCCGCGATGTTGGACAAGGTGCCTTGGAAGGCAAGGCCGATCGCCAGGCCGGCTGCACCGATAATGGCCACAAGACTGGTGGTCTGGATCCCAAAGCGATTGAGGACAAAAATGACGCCTAACGCCAAAATGGTATAGCGCGCTAGCGAGGACAAAAAGTTGAACAGCGTGTCGTCCAAGGCTTCATAGCGCAAACCGGCGGATTGGATTTGATGGCGTGCGATGCCAGAAATCCACCAGCTTGCGATCAAAATGAGGATTGCGAATACGACGTTCCAAAACGTCGTCATTGAAAAGAGCACGAATTCCATGTTGATACCTTTGTGCGATACTGCGGGTGTGCGATACTGCATATGTGCGATGCCGCGGGCCCAGAACTGGATTATGCGTGTGACCCCGGCCAAAACCAGCGTTAGAATTAGGGAACGCCGCTACCAAAGGCAAGGCCGAGGGCTACAACTGCGACCTCCTGCGTGGCGAATAGAAGGGACGAACCATGGCACAAGAACAAACGATTGCTGACGGCCTGTTGCTAGGCGAGGACGGCAAGCTGCGCTGCTGGTGGCACGGCGGCGAACCCGAATACCAGCGCTACCACGACGAAGAGTGGGGCCGTCCAATGCGCGACGACAATCGCTTGTTTGAAAAGATCTGCCTGGAGGGCTTCCAAGCGGGACTATCTTGGTGGACCATCCTACAACGCCGCCCCACTTTTCGCGCTGCTTTCGATGACTTCGATTTTCACAAGGTTGCGCTCTATGATGCGGCCAGGGTTGAGGCTCTGTTTCAAGATCGCGGCATTATCCGCCACCGCGGCAAAATCGAAGCCACCATCAATAATGCCCAGCGCGCACTGGAGATGGTTGAGGAGTTCGGCAGTTTGGCGGACTATTTCTGGTCCTGGCAGCCGCCCGCAGCCGAACGCCCAGCGCGCATGACCAAAGAGGCTTTGATCGCGCTCGGGACACCGCCAACCGCCAAAGCCCTGTCCAAAGATCTCAAGAAGCGCGGTTGGAAGTTTGTCGGGCCCACGACCTGCTATGCCTTTATGCAAGCCATGGGGTTGGTGAACGATCATTTGGAAGGCTGTTTTTGCACTATAAAACGGTGATGATTTTTTATTTGATTTTGCGGAGCGCGCGCCTAGAATTGGGAAAACCATCGATTGCATAATTAGGGGGGAAGTAATGAACAAAGACGGCAAAGGGCTTGTAAGAGCCTCACAAAAAATAGGCGAGGCATTCGCTGCCCTTGTGAATGCGTTTGCAAGTCATTTCCTACCGACTGTTTCGGTGGTGATCGGCGCTGTACTTCTCGTAGTGGTGCTTTTCATTGTTGCAGATAACCCCTATCCGCCCGGTATGCTCCGCTGGTTGCTATTGGTATTTGGCTCCTTGGCGGCTGCGGGTATTTCTGCCTTCGTCTCCGGCACACTTAAAGTCGATGGCAAAGCTCCCAATCTTAACATTTCCGCGAGCGGTTCCTTTGCGGTCTTTATCGTCTGCATGTGGGTCGGCAACTCTTGGACCGCCGCTTCACAATACATCGCCCTCAGCGCTGAAGACATCAAAGAACGCTTTACGGGCAAAACCATTGTCTACAGCACTGGCACGCACGAGTTTCACGGACCCGACGGCGTGGTTGAAATCTTTCGCAACCAGACCGACAGGCCCAAAGATGAGCGTTATCAAACCGGGCTATGGAGCGTCTCCAGCGACGGCACCCGTGGCATTATCCAGTATACCTATGCAAAAGGCGACAAGATCGTCACGACCTGTATGTCCAATATTTTGCACAACGCCGCCAACAACGGCTACATCACGCACGAAATCAGCGGCACTTGCGGCAGACGCGAGTTTTCCGTCAAAGAAGGAAATTCAGCTGAAGCACGGTACGAACAATGGAAAAAGCACGAACGTAAGAAAGCGGTGCAGAATAGCGAGTATCTAACAGCAGAACAAATCGCAGAGTTGCTGTCGAATAAGACGATCGAATACAGGTCCGGTACGCTTGAATACCACGGACCGAAAGGTGAGCTCGACATCGCTCGAAAAGGCGGGCAACGCGAGCAAGGGATTTGGACCGCCGTAGATAAGGACGGCCGGGGCGTCATAACCTATACCTATCAGCGCCCCGGGGGTGCGGTTGTGACCTGTGTTGCCAATATCAGGCAAACGGACAGCGACACCAACCCCGTTCTGGTTCCCTTCGATGGCAGCTGTAAATCAGCAAGCCTCAACATTGTCCCGGGCAACGCGCTAAAATCGAGCTAGGTCAGGTCACTAGGCGAGGCCCGCGATCCAATGCCGCCGGTCTCGCCCTTCCCCGGTGCTTAAGCCCGCCCTGGGTGCGTCCCTGCAATCCTAGCAATCGCAATATTCTTGGTCTGCACATAGTTCCATAGCGCTTCGCGGCCCTTCTCGCGGCCATAGCCGGACTTGCCATAGCCGCCGAAGGGGGTCTCAACCCCGCCAGCGTACCACTCATTGATAAAGATCTGCCCCGAACGCATGCGTTGGGCGGCCTCCATGGCGCGTTCAATATCGGCGGTAAAGACGCCCCCGACAAGGCCATAGTCCGTGCCATTGGCGATGGCCAAGGCCTCAGCGTCGTCCTTGAACGACAGGACCGACAGCACCGGACCAAAGACCTCTTCTTGCGCGATATTCATATCTGGCGTCACCTGGTCAAAGACGGTCGGCTGCAAGAAGTGGCCGGGGCGGTTCAGAGCATGGCCACCGGCGGCCAACCTGGCGCCCTCGCTCTCGGCGCGGCGACACAGGCCTTCGGCGCGATCGCGCTGCTTGGCCGAGACCATGGCTCCCATGTTGTCACCGAACTCTGCGCGCTCCATGCCTGGCCCAACGTTCAGACGATTGGCCAGAGCAGCGGCGCGCTCGACCACTTCATCGCGCACGCTCTCGTGCACCACAAGGCGCGACATGGCCGAACAGACCTGGCCTGCGTTAAAATAGATGCCCCAACGGATTGACTGTTCCAGATTGTCCATATCCGCGTCAGGATAGACGATGGCTGCGGACTTGCCGCCCAATTCCAGGACGCAGGGCACAACGTGCTTTGCCGCGTTGCCCGCTATCGCCATGCCGGTTTGAACCGAGCCTGTAAAAACGATCTGGTTCACGTCGTCGTGGATGGTCAGCGCATCGCCCGCTTCATGGCCATAGCCGCAAAGAATATTGACCGCGCCCACTGGAAGACCGGCAAACTCCGCCGCCTTGGCCATATAGTAGTTCGACAAAGGGTCCAGCTCGGGCGTCTTGACCACGCAAGCATTACCCGTTGCCAGGCCTGCCGACAGCGAGCGCGCCGTCATCTCCAGCGGGTAGTTCCAGGGGATGATCTGGCCGGACACCCCATAGGGCTCATAAACGGTGAAATCCAGATAGCGGCTGCCGAGCGGGATCGAGCGGCCCTCGACGGTCTCGGCCTGGTTTCCGTAGTATTCGAAATAGCGCGCAGCCCCGGCGACCTCCACCCGGGCCTCCCACAAGGGTTTGCCCGCTTCAAGGCACAGCAAGTTGGCGATCTCGTCTATGTTGTTCAGCAGGTATTGGCCCATCTTTTGCACCATGCGCCCCCGCTCGACCGGGCGCAGATCGCTCAGCGCGCCGCTCTGGTGGCAAGCCTTTGCGGCCTGCACGGCGCGATCGATATCAGCGCGGTCTGCCAAAGCCTGCTCGGCCAGCACCTCGCCTGTCGCTGGGTTGTCAACCGCCAAGCGGCCAGCCCCACCATCGACCCAAGCGCCATTAATGTAATTCTGCCAATAGGGTTTGATGTCGAAATTTGCGGTCTGGCTCATGGTCGATCCTGATCTTTAGGTGGCATTCGTCCCCCCCGCCCTAGCAGCTTGGTGACCGGCAAGCTAGGCCATTTGCGCCGTCTCGATAGCCCGTTCCTTGCTTGAGCTTGCCGTGGGAGAGATTTTTCACCTCTGACGGAGCCAAGCAAGGCTTGGCATTGGCGACGCTGGGGTTTATGTGTTGCACGACTCTGTTTGGAGTCCCTCCACAATCCGACACAAAAGACATTTCCACCATGCCCACCATTCGCTTTCCCGACGGCAATCAGCGCGACTACGAAGCGCCCGTCTCGGGCTTCGACATTGCTGCTTCGATCTCTAAATCTCTGTCAAAAAAGGTCGGCCTGGCTCTGGTTGACGGCCAAGCCTGGGACCTGCACCGCAAGATCGAGACCGACGCTACGGTGGAGCTGATTACACGCGAAGACCCGCGCGCCATGGAGCACTTGCGTCACGATGCAGCCCACGTCATGGCGCAAGCCGTGCAGGAATTGTTCCCTGGTACTCAGGTCACCATTGGCCCGGCGATTGAAAACGGCTTTTACTATGACTTTGCCCGCGAAGAGCCCTTTTCGACCCACGACCTAGAGGCAATCGAAAAGCGCATGGGGCAAATTGTGGACCGCAATATTGCGATCGAACGCCAGGTGGTCAGCCGCCAAGAGGCCTTGGATTTCTTCAAGGAAAAGGGCGAAGACTACAAGATCGAATTGATTAACGATCTGCCGGACAGCGAGACCATCACCCTCTATACCCAGGGCGAGTTTACGGATCTTTGCCGGGGGCCTCACTTCCCTTCAACCAAGTGGATGGGCAAGGCTTTCAAACTGACCAAGGTTGCCGGTGCCTATTGGCGCGGCAACTCCGACAACGCCATGTTGCAGCGCATTTATGGCACGCACTGGCCCAGCAAGGAGGAGCTGGACGCTCACCTGAAGCAGATCGAAGAGGCCGAGCGCCGCGATCACCGTAAGCTGGGTGTTGCCATGGACCTGTTCCACTTCCAGCCAGACGCGCCGGGCTGTGTCTTCTGGCACCCCAAGGGCTGGCAGATGTTCATGAGCCTCAACGACTACATGCGTGCGCGCAACCAGAAGGCAGGCTATTTCGAGGTCAACACCCCCGAAATCATGGACCGCAGCTTGTGGGAAAAGTCGGGCCACTGGGAAGCCTATCACGACAACATGTTCGTGACCGAGACCGAAGACGGCCGTCTGTTCGCGATCAAGCCCATGAACTGCCCCGGTCACGTGCAGATCTTCAACCAAGGCCTGCGCTCCTATCGTGAGCTGCCTTATCGCGTGTCCGAGTTCGGCAAGGTCCACCGCTATGAGCCGTCTGGCGCATTGCACGGCTTGTTGCGTGTGCGCGGCTTTACCCAGGACGACGCGCACATTTTCTGTACCGAAGACCAGATCACGCAAGAATCCCTTGCCATTATCGACCTGGTGTATTCGATCTATGCCGATTTCGGCTTCACCGATATCAGTGTCAAGTTCTCAGACAGACCTGAAAAGCGGGTTGGATCGGATGCCCTCTGGGACAAGGCCGAAGCCGCCTTGCGTGAGGCTCTGGAGAGCACCGGCAAAGACTACACTTTGAACCCTGGTGAAGGCGCATTCTATGGCCCCAAGCTGGAATTCGTCATGCGCGACGCCATCGGCCGTGAATGGCAGTGCGGCACCCTGCAAGTGGACTTTAACCTGCCCGAGCGCCTGGACGCCGAATACGTCGGCGAAGACAGCCAGCGCCACCGCCCGGTCATGTTGCACCGCGCCCTGTTTGGCTCGTTCGAGCGCTTCGTTGGTATTCTGATCGAAGAATTCGAAGGCAAATTCCCCTTGTGGCTGGCGCCTTTGCAAGCCGTGGTCTCGCCCATCACCGAGAAAGCCGAGGGCTATGCCATGGATGTGGTCGAAGCCATGCGCAAGGCGGGACTGCGGGTCGATGCCGACCTGCGCAACGAGCGCATCAATTACAAGATCCGCGAACACTCGCTGGCAAAGGTGCCGATTATCATCGCTGTTGGCGAGCGCGAAATGGAAGACCGCTCGGTCGCCGTGCGCCGTCTGGGCAGCCAGGGCCAAACGGTCATGAGCCTGGAGGACTTCCTGGCCAGTGCCAGCGAAGAAGCACGCATGCCTGAGAGCGTGCGGAGTTAGCCAAGGTGAGCGAGCCGAAAAGCGATCCAAGCCTGGGCCAATCACCAGAGGCCACGACGAGTGATGCAGCTAGCGGCGCGCCCATGCCCAACGGGGAAACGAGGAGTTTACCCGAGGAGGTAGAGATCCAGGCGGCGACCCGCGGTCTTCAGCCTGCCGACACTTTAGCCGCCGACGCAGCAGTGCCGCCGCCGGGCCACAGCTTGGCCCCGTCGCAGACCTCGCTGCAGGCCGGGCTCTCGCGCTTGCCCTTTCGCGGGCCGCCGGCCTGGCTGCTGGCTTGCCTGTTGGTCTACACAGCCATCTGGACGCTCATCCAAGGCTTCACCTCGCCGGGCCTGCCCTTCCATGTGCTACAGGACTTTGCCACTGCCCAACTAGCCGAGCGCCCGCCCGGGCTCCAGCAAGCGCTTTTGCTCGGCTGGTTTACCGTGATGCCGAACCAGGCCTTTTTCTATCACCTCCTCATACAGAGCCTCATGGCCCTGACAGGGCTGTTCGTCTGGCTGATTTCTCGACAGCTCCACGGTAACGCCGCAGCCTATATCGCGCTGTTTTCGCTTGTTTTTTTGCCGATCATATCGCTTACAGGCGCTCCTGAACTCGATAGCATTGTCGTCCTTTTGCCGCTCTGGTTCGGCGCAATCTATGCCCTATTGGCAATCTGTACCAGCTCACCGCACTGGACAACGCGTTCGGTCGCTTACGGGCTGTTGGCCCTTGCCGGCTTTCTTATGAGCCTGGTCAACAATGCTCTGTTGGTCTTGATGGTAAGCTATCTGATATGGCTAGCCGCATCGGGCCTTTTGTTTGTCGCGATCCGTGCCGGACGTTTCACAGCGGCGCGCCGGGCGCTTTTCGCACGGGTACTTGGCGCCAAGGTTGGCCTGCCGTTGGCGTTAATGGGCTTGGTTTGGTATTTCGCCAGCACAGCGCGTCAGGCCTGGTTCGATGAGGGCGCCTTCACGCACCTTATGACAGGCGGCCACTTTCGCGCACTCAGCGTTGTTCTGGTCTCATTTGGCACGCTGGCGGTCGGCGCATTCTTGTTCCGGCTGCGGTTTCGCTTTCGCCAGCGCCTGTGGTTCGAACACCCCAGGCTGGAGCGCACTTTCGCCTTCAACATGCTGCTGCTATCGGGCGTTTTGGCGCTTGCTAGCTGGTTTGTCCCGGCACTCTACGGTTTTGTTTGGGGCTCGGTTCAACCGCTCGAGCGTCTAGCGGCCTTGGTCTACGTTGGCTTGCCGCCGTTTTTGCTTTTCTGGTCGACCAACCTGCCCCAGGGCGCTGTTCCATTGCGGCGCGCGGGAACCGCACTGGGCGCGGTCCTGGGATTTGCGCTGGCCGTCGGGACAGCCAACCTGCTGCTGCCGACCCCATTGAAAAACACCAGCGAGCCTTGGGAGCGCATCGGCAAGGCCCTTACGCTCGCCACCCAGCGCGCAGACCGCCCTACCCCCAGCTTTCTGCTGCTCGACCCTAGCCTTGCGGCGGGCGCCGCCTTTTTCTATGAGGGCAGCAGCCGCCTCGTGACCTTGCGGGACAACGCCAATTATTCAGCCATCAATGGCGACAACGCTATGGCCGTGTGCCGAAATGGAGCGCCAACCTGTGCGCTGGCGATTAAGATTTTGGGTTCCGATCGTCTGCTTGAATCCTTGATCGCCAAGCTAAGCGACCCGAAAGCGCCCGAGCGCCGCGCTGAGCTGATGGTGCTCTGGCCTCTGCCGATCGACGGCTACGAAGGCCTACAGGCCAAGCCCAAGAACCCCCTGTCATTGCTGCCCGCACCAAAGAAAGATGACGGCCAGACCTTGCCGCCGGGGCTGACGCTGCCGCAGCTCAAGCAATAGATGGGCGTCGGCCCGCCGTCATCATGACCGGCTCTGCATGGCACCGTCGAGTTGCGCGCTTCCGGCTATTGAGCGAATGGCAGCATGCATGCCCGCCCGCGTTTATAGATGGCGCAGCAATTGGCCTCACGGCCTCGGAACTGGGGTTTCGCTGGGCTCGCATTCGATGACGAGCCGCAGGTATTTCTTGGCCAGATCAGTCACCCCTTCTAAGGGGAGGCGTTCAGGAAAGCTGGCCTCATGGTACAAATCATTTCGAACCCGGTAATAGGCAGCGAAATTCGCTGTGTCTTCTTCTGCGGCTCCCGGCGACAGTCTGGCAGCGACGATCGCCGTCTTTTGTTTTCTGGGCCAATGGCAAAGTTGTCTTTTACTTCCTAGCAATTTTTCTAGCTTTGTTTTGTTTTGCTTGCTGAGTTGAAGCGCGTCCAAGTCGCGGGGACTATCCTGAATTTTGTGCGCTGACGTGGTAACTGCTCACAGAGGAGATCCACGTATGAGCATCGATAAAGACGTTCTTGACCGCCTAATGGAGGGTCGTTC
>JAUIHE010000122.1 GCA_030432195.1 Alphaproteobacteria bacterium | reverse complement strand
GCCATCAGCCTAGGGCGCTGCGAGGGCTGGGCTGCAACACAGGCGACATGTCTTGCCCAACTGCGCGAAAAATGTCGCCTAAGTCGAAAAAAGAGGCGTTTAGGGAAGAATTGCGCGCGTCTTGCAGGCTCGCCTAGCCGTCGTTTTGGCGCGCAAACTGCGGCAACTTGTAAATGGTGTCGTGCTCGCTTGGGCGATGGTCGCTGATTTGCTCCCCAAAGTCGGTGACGTGCCAATCAATGCCCTGGCGCGCCATCTCAGCCAGGAAGGGGTCTGGGTCCAGTTCTTCGACGTTGACCATCCGTTTTGCATCCCACGATCCGTCCGCGATGCAAAGGGCAGCGGCCACGGCCGGAACGCCGGTGGTATAGGATATAGCTTGGCTGCCAACCTCATTGAAGCAAGCCTCATGGTCGCAAAATGCATGCAAGAAGACCTCTCGCGGGCGGCCATCCTTTTGGCCGCGCACCAGGTTGCCGATACAGCATTCACCGGTATAGCCTTCTGCAAGGCTCGCAGGGTCGGGCAGTACCGCTGCCAGCAAGTCCAACGGGGCAACGTGCTGGCCTTGAACATTCACGGGCTGCGACGACAAGAGCCCCAGATTATAAAGCGTCTCAAATACCTGCAGGTATCGCTCACCAAAGCCCATCCAGAACTCGATCCGTTTGGCCGGGATGTGCTTATAGAGCGAGTGCATCTCATCGTGGCCGACGGAAAACAACTTGTGCTGACCTAGCTTCGGGAAGTTATACTCCAGGGAGCGAGAATGCGGTGGGATGATTTTGAATTCGCCGTCCTGCCAATAGATCACGTCCTCCATGATCTCGCGAAGGTTGATGACAGGGTTAAAGTTGGTGGCAAAGTACCGCCCATGATCGCCAGCGTTAACGTCCAAGATGTCGATACTGTCGATGGTGTCGAAATATGATTTTTGCGCCTTGGCCGCGAAAGCGTTTGTTGCGCCCGGATCAAATCCGATTGACAGAACTGCGGTCACGCCTCTTTCAGAAAACCGCTCTGCCATTTGCCATTCGTAGTTGGCGTACCAAGGCGCGGGCGCAAATTCCTCGCCCGGCTTTTCGTACACCGAGGTGTCCAGATAGGCGCAACCTGTTTCTAGACAAGCTTCTAGCACTGCCAGGTTAGTGTGATTAGAGGCCACATTAATCATGATGCCCGCACCGGTTCGACGGATCAGCGAAGCCACCGCCGCGGCGTCCATGGCGTCCACCGTCGCGACCTCGATCGGCTGGCTGGCGTCTTCGACGTTACCGCGCCTGAGAATGTCCGCGCGGATCGCCTCGGCCTTCGCTGGCGTTCGCGAGGCAATCGTCACCTTGCCAAGACGGGCATTATTCATTGCTGCTTTTTGAGCGGCGACGTTGCCGACTCCTCCGGCACCTAAAATAATGATACCGGGTTGTAAAGGACGCTGCTGGCCGGAAACGGCAGGGGTCATACGAGGGCTCCTTGTCGTTGGACCGGTGTGATAACAGCGCAACACGCGCCTGGCCAGCCCCTTGGGGGCAAAATGCATTGCTTCTGCGCCTGGGGCCGCGCTAAATGGCTGGAAAGTTGACCGCTCATAGATGCTCGGCGTCTGTTTGGGGTAATCAGGAGACAAGCATGGCACACCCGCGTTTTGAAGGCAGCTTTACCCAGCAAGAGCCGATCCCGGATGAAGCGATTGCGGCGGCGACGCGCGTTCTGCAATCAGGCCGTCTGCATCGCTATAATTTGGGCCCCGGTGAAGAAGGTGAGGTCGCGGCGCTGGAGCGGGAATACGCGCAGTGGCAGGGCGTGCCCTATTGCTTGGCCCTGACGTCTGGAGGGCAGGCGATCCAAATCGCATTGCGGGCGGTGGGTGTTGAGCCCGGCGATCATGTGCTGACCAATGCTTTCACCTTGGCCCCGGTACCCGGCGCCATCCATGCCGTGGGCGGCAAACCGCTGTTGGTCGAAATTGACGACAACCTTTGTTTGGATCTAGACGATTTCGAAACCAAGGCGGCTAGTGGCAGGGCCAAGGTCATGCTGGTGTCTCACATGCGCGGTCATCTTTGCGATATGGAGCGCTTGGTTCAGATCTGTGAGCATCACAACATCCAACTGATTGAGGACTGCGCGCACACAATGGCCGCGCGCTGGGCAGGCAAGCGGTCGGGCAATTTTGGAATCGCGGGCTGCTTTTCGACCCAGACCTATAAGCATATGAACTCGGGTGAGGGGGGGCTTTTAACATCGCATGACCCGGACTTCATGGCCAGGGCAACCATCATGTCCGGCAGCTACATGCTGTTTGAACGTCACGGGGCTGGGCCCGCGCTTGAGCACTTCGACCGCCCCCGCTTCGAGCAGCCCAACAACTCGGCGCGCATGGATGCCCTGCGCGCAGCGATTTTGCGCCCGCAGTTGGGCGCCTTGGAGGCCAATGCCGAACGCTGGAACCAACGCTATGCCGCTGTCGAGGACGCACTGCGGGCCGCGTCAAGACTGCGGCTGCCGTCGCGGCCCAACCAGGAATATTTTGTCGGTTCTTCGATTCAGTTCAGTTTGACCGACGGCGACGAAGCGCGTTGTCAGCAATTGGTTGGCCTGTGCGCTGAACGCGGTGTTGAGCTCAAGTGGTTCGGCCACAAGGAGCCGCACGGCTTCACGTCTTCGCACCGCTCTTGGCACTATATGCAGGCACAGGAGCTGCCTCGCACGGATGCGATTCTTGCCCGTTTGTTCGACATGCGCCTGCCTTTGACCTTCAGCGTCGCAGACTGCCGGCACATCGGCCAGCTTATCGTCGAGGCCGCTGAAGCGCTCTAGTTTGGGGTCTTGGTCGTCAGCGCCAGCGCGTGCAGCTCATTGCCCATGCGCCCTTGAAGCGCCGAATAGACCATCTGGTGCTGTTGGACACGTGATTTCCCGGCAAATGCTGTTGAAACGACCGTAGCGGCATAGTGGTCGCCATCTCCGGCTAGGTCTTGGATATCGACCTGCGCGTCGGGCAGGGCTTCTTGGATAAATTTCTGAATTTCGTCGGCGTTCATCGGCATTGGGGGTGTCCTTGGATTTGAGGCCTGCGCGCCAAAGTCCGCGCGCTAAAGTCTGGGCACGCTAGGTCTGGGCGCGCAGGGTCTGGGCATTGCCTTGGGGCAGCTGCGTGTCGCTTCTACTTAGAAAAGGCCGAGGGGTTTGGCAATCCGTGACAGGACGTTGTTTGTCTTCGTCAACAGAGCAACTGCTCTAAATCCGTCACAAAAGGGCGCGGGGAGTCGCATATTTTTTTAAAGTCCCATGGTTAAGTGCGGTCGAAATCTTTCCGGCCGAGGCATCTTGCTTTCGCCGAACCCTTTATTGGAGGTCAATCATGGCTCTTACTCAAGATCGTCTAGTGCGTTGGCAAAACGGAGAAAAGTGGGGCACACCGCCCTTCTCGGACGCGGAAATGGATTCTCGCCAGGCAAAGATCCGCGCTTACATGGCTGAAAATGATCTGGACGCGGTGCTGTTTAACTCAATCCAGAACATTGGCTACTTTTCGGGCTTCATTTATTGCTCCTTTGGTCGGCGCTACGGCTTCTTGATGACCCAAGATCAGGCGACCACAATTTCCGCAGGCATCGACGGCGGCCAGCCCTGGCGTCGGACCCACGGGGACAACATCATCTATACCGACTGGCGCAAGGACAATTTCTTTTATGCCATTCAACAGCTTTTGCCCAAGGGAGCAAAGCGCGTCGGTATCGAATTTGATTTCGTCAACTTGGATTTAAAAGCGCAACTGGAAGCCGCTCTGCCCGGAGTCGAGTTGGTGGATGTCGGTACCGCGACTATGTGGATGCGCACCATCAAGTCGGCCGAAGAGATTGTGCTAATCAAGCAAGGTGCGGCCACCGCTGACATCGGCGGCGCAGCAGTGGCCGAAGCCATTGCCCCCGGCGTTCCTGAGCAAGAGGTGGCCTTGCATTCAACGCAAGCCATGGTGCGCCACATCGCGAGCCTCTATCCCAACACTGAGCTGATGGACACCTGGACGTGGTTCCAGTCGGGCATCAACACCGACGGCGCCCACAACCCAGTCACCAACCGAAAGATGGCAGAAGGCGATATTCTCTCGCTGAACTGCTTCCCGATGATTTTCGGCTACTATACGGCACTGGAGCGTACCCTGTTCTGTCGCTCGGTCGATGATGCCAGCCTGCGTTTGTGGGAGATCAATGTCGAGGTTCACGAAGCGGGCCTCAAGCTGATTAAGCCAGGTGCCAAGTGCAGCGACATCGCAAAAGAGCTAAACGAGATCTATGCCAAGCACGACCTGCTTCAGTATCGCTCATTCGGCTACGGCCACTCGTTCGGTGTGCTGTCGCACTATTACGGCCGCGAAGCCGGACTGGAGCTGCGCGAGGATATCGACACCATCATCGAACCCAACATGGTTGTGTCAATGGAACCCATGATTATGTTGCCAGAAGACAAGCCGGGCGCTGGTGGTTATCGCGAGCACGATATATTGGTCGTGACCGAAGACGGCGCCGAGAATATCACCGGCTTCCCCTATGGTCCTGAGCACAATGTGGTCGGCTAGCGGACCTGAAAGGACCGGTCGCGACTGACGTTGCAAGAAAAAGGGCGGCTCTATTGGGTCGCCCTTTCCGGTTGTAGAGACAGCAAGGGTTGTCTCACTCCGCTTTACTTACTTGCCCCGGATAGTCCGGATCGCCGCGCTCCTTGAGCCGTTCCTCTTTTAAGAACAGCGCGGTGATGAAACCCAAAGCCCCCAAAATTGCGGCTATCCAATATATGGGGTGCGTGGCCTCGGCAATCAGCGCCGCCAGCGGTCCATGCAGTTCAGTTGGCAAGTCTGCGACCATCGCCGGGCTGATGGCAATGCCCTCGCTGCTGCCGTCCAGCTCCAAGCCCAGGCTTGCGAAATCACTAGCGACGCGCGCCGCAAAAATGGCTCCGAACACCGCGACACCCAGCGAGCCACCAACTTGCCGGAACAAGACGCCGGATGCGGTTGCTGTTCCCATTTGCTCGTGCGGGACGCTGTTCTGAACCGCAGTGGTGACAACCGGAAAGATGAAGCCCATGCCAAAGCCGACAATGCCGATTTGGATGCAGAACAGCCACATGTTGGTGTCTGGAGCCAGTCGCGTCAGGCTCAACATACCCAAAGCCAGCATGCCCATGCCGATCAGCGGCAAAATCCAATAGCGGCCACTGCGTCCCATGTAGCGCCCGGCGGCGGTCGAGGAGGTGAGAATGCCCGCAGTCAAAGGCACAAGCGCCAATCCTGATAGTGTCGGGCTGATGGCCTTTGAGACCTGCAAGTACATGGGCAGGAAAGTCACGGCACCAAACATGCAAGCACCGGTAATAAAGCCCAATATGCTGGTTACGACAAAGGTGTTTCGCCGAAACAGGTCTAGCGGCAGGATGGGCTCGGGTGCCCAGGTCTCACACCACAGAAAGGCGACAAGACCGCCGATTGCCAGACCGCCCAGAACCCAGGACTCCAAGGAGCCCCAGGCGAAACTGCGGCCGCCCAAACTGGTCAGCAAGGTGAGGCCCCCCAAACCGATGATCAGGCTAAGTGCACCCCACACGTCGATCTGACGTTGCTTGCGCTGGCCAGTCGGTGCGAAGCTCAAGGTGAAGGCAATGACCGACGCAAGGCCGATGGGGATGTTGATGTAGAAGATCCAATGCCACGAGAAGGCGTCCACAAACCAGCCGCCAATCAACGGGCCGGTTACACTGGAGAGCGAAAACACCACGGCGAACATGGCTTGCAGTTTGCCACGCTCACGCGGTGGGATAACGTCGCCGATAACCGACAATGCCAACACAAACAATCCGCCGCCGCCCAGGCCTTGCAGGGCGCGGGAGGCGATCAAAAACCACATCGAGTTGGCCAATCCGCACAGTGCTGAGCCCAGCAAGAAGATGCTGACAGACACGACGACGATGTTTCGGCGCCCATAGAGATCACCGAGCTTGCCATATATGGGCGCGGAAATGGTCGAGGCCAGAATATAGCTGGTCACCACCCAGGACAGATGGTCCAGGTCGCCAAGATCAGCAACGATCGTCGGCAAGGCGGTTGAGACGATGGTCTGATCCAGCGAAGCCAATAGCAACAAAAAGGCGATGGAGACGATGACAAGAGGCACCGACTTAGCGCGCTGGGGCGCTGCTTCCGGCAAAGGGGACATAAGAAAACCTAAATACAAGTGGGGCGTCCGGCGCTGATCCGAACGGAGTCAAAAGCAATGGGGTGGAATGGAAATGGCGACACGACGCCCCAAGCTGAGGCACCGCGCAACGCTGATTGATGCGGGCAGCCGCGAAGGCCGCCAAACGAATACTTTACGCTAGGCCTAGACCTTAGCGCCTGCCAAGCGAAAAGGCCCGGCACCCACAATTTATTTTTCAGTCTTGAGCCCCATTAGTGCGCCTCCTTCCAGTTGTCGCCAACGCCTGCATCGGCAACCAGCGGCACCCTTAGGCTTAGGACGGGATCGCAAGCGCCCTCCATCACCTGCCTGCCGACAGAAATAAGTCGTTCGACTTCCGCGTCAGGTACTTCGAATACCAATTCATCATGAACTTGCAGCAACATGCGCGCGGTTAGATTCGCCTCCCTCATAGCCGCGGGCAGGCGCAGCATGGCGCGCTTGATGATGTCGGCTGCGCTGCCTTGAATGGGCGCGTTGATGGCCTGACGTTCGGCAAAACCCCGGCGGGCGAAATTCTTGTCCTTGATGTAGGGCAGGGCCATTTTGCGCCCGAACAAGGTCGTGACATAGCCTTGCTCACCCCCCAGCTTCTTCATGCTCTCCATGTAGGTTTTGATCCCTGGGAAGCGTTCGAAATAGGAATTGATGAAGGCTTTGGCGTCGCTTTGCGGGATGCCAAGATTGTTGGCAAGGCCGTAGGCGGAAATTCCGTAAATGACGCCGAAATTGATCGCTTTGGCTTGGCGGCGCACCATGGGATCCATGCCTTCCAACGGCACATCGAACATCTGGGATGCTGTTGCCGCGTGGATGTCCTCGCCATTCTGGAATGCTGCGATCAGGGCTTCCTCACCGGCCATGTGGGCAACGATGCGCAACTCAATCTGGGAGTAGTCGATCGACACCAGTTTGTGTCCGGGTTCGGCGATGAAAGCCGCGCGGATCTTGCGTCCTTCTTCGGTTCGGACCGGAATATTTTGCAAATTGGGATCGGTTGAAGACAGGCGGCCCGTCGAGGCTATGGCCATGGCGTAGGACGTATGAACGCGGCCTGTTATGGGATCGATTTGTTCTTGAAGGGCGTCAGTGTAGGTGGATTTCAGCTTGGTAAGCTGGCGCCATTCGACGATTTTACTGGGTAGCTCGTGGCCCTTGGCGGCCAACTCTTCCAACACATCGGCGCTGGTTGCGTAAGCGCCGGTCTTGGTCTTCTTGCCGCCTTCAAGACCCATTTTCTCAAACAAGATGTGCCCAAGCTGCTTAGGCGAGCCCAAGTTGAAGGTCTCCCCTGCCAGCTCATAGCATTGCTGCTCCAGCACCTCTGCGCCCTGCGCAAATTCGCCGGACAATTGCTGTAACAAGGCGCGATCGACTTTGATGCCCTCGCGCTCCATGGCGCAAAGTACGGGCACCAAGGGGCGCTCGATAGTCTGGTAGATCGTCGTTGCGCGTTCCTTCGCGATGCGCGGAGCCAGGCGACGCCACATACGTAGCGTGATGTCCGCGTCCTCGGCGGCGTAATCAACGGCCTTGTCCAACGGAGCATAGTCAAAGGTTATGGCCGATTTGCCTGTCCCGCAGATGTCCTTGAACTTGATGGTGTTGTGCTCAAACATTTTGACCGCCAGGTCATCCATGCCGTGCCCGCCACCCTTGCCTGCATCCAGCACGTAAGACATGAGCATGGTGTCATCGATGGGCGCGATCTCAATGCCTTCGTGTTGGAAAATCAAACTGTCGTACTTGATATTGTGGCCAATCTTTAAGATCCGCGGATCCTCCAGCAGATGCTTGAGCTTTGCGATCGCCGCTTCGACCGAAACTTGCTGCGGCGCACTTGGGCCCATGAGGTCGTCGGATCCTTTGTGACGCAATGGGATATAGCAAGCCTGGCCCGGCGCAGTGGCCATAGAGATGCCGACAAGCTCGGCGCGCATGGCGTCCAGGCTGTTGGTCTCTGTATCAACCGCGATGACGCGCGCGGCGTAGGCTCTGGCGATCCAAGCGTCCAGCTTTGCCTCATCATCTACCAGCTCGTAGCCCGAGCCCATGGGCGGCGGCGCGTCTTCGTCTTCTGGCTCGTCGTCTGCGCCAAGGGAGCCTTCGTTCAGCTTGGCCAGCAGGGACTTGAAGCCGTTTTCCTCCAAGAAGGGCCGCAGGTTTTCCGGCGTATGATCGTTGAAAATCAGCTCTTCAAGCGGTGTCTCAACCTCGACGTCGCGGCGCAGTCGCACCAGGTCACGGCTGATCCGTGCCTGATCGGCGAACTCGATCAGGTTCTCGCGACGTTTGTTCTGTTTGATGTTTTCGGCGTTCGCGAGCAGTTGGTCCAAGTCGCCGTACTCTGTGATAAGTTGGGCTGCGATCTTGATACCAATGCCGGGCACGCCGGGTACATTGTCTGTGCTATCGCCCGCCAACGACTGCACGTCCACGACCCGATCTGGCAAAACGCCAAATTTCTCAAAGCATTCATCTGGGCCGATGCGCTTGGACTTCATGGGGTCCAGCATGGTCACGCCAGGCTCGATGAGCTGCATCAAGTCCTTGTCAGAGCTGACAATCAGCACCTCATAGTCTTGTTCGACGGCATGACGGGCATAGGTGGCGATCAGATCATCGGCTTCAAAGCCAGGCATTTCGATGCAGGGCAAATCGAAGGCGCGGACGGCCTCGCGGATGATGCTGAATTGCGGGCGCAGATCTTCGGGCGGTTCCAGGCGATGCGCCTTATAGTCGGGGTAGATATCGTTGCGGAACGTAAAGCGACCAGCATCGAATATGACGGCCAAAAGGTCCGCATTGTGGTCTTCGACAAAGCGCCACAGCATTTTGGTAAAGCCAAACACCGCGTTGACCGCTGTGCCGTCTGGCCTGTTCATGGGTGGCAGGCTATGATAGGCGCGGAAGATATAGCCCGATCCATCAACAAGAATTGCTCGCTTTTTCTGCGCCATGGTCTTTGCCCACCCCTTGAAGCATAACGGTACGGTTGAACATTGGCGCGCCAAGCCAAACCGCAAATCAGGCAAGACTAGGCACTTGCAGGCCAAAGGCCAAGCGCTGAGGCTGCTAGCTTTGCTTTTGTTGGCGCTTTTTTGGAGCGCTGCCCTGCAAGGTTGCGAGCGATCGCAGCTGCAACGCCTGGCGCCCATGCAGTTTATCCGCATTGATCCGCTAACGACGCTGCAGACGCGCAACGCGGGCGCGTGGCGCCTTGCGGGTATTCAGGTTGTGGATGAAGAGGGGGCGAAGGCCTTGCTTCGCGGGTTTAGCAATCTGCCGCTAGACGCCGCAGCCGACCAACGTTTGCTCGACCGCTATGAAAGGACTTGGGCCTACCTTTGGCATGGCGATACCATGGTGCAAGCGGTGCTGCTTGAAGCTGGCGTTGCGGTGGTTTGGCCGCGCCCGGGCCAGATGGCCTGTCTTGAACACCTTAATAAATCAGAAGAAATTGCCCGCAATATGGGGCGAGGCGCCTGGCATGATTGGCCGCTGTCCGTGACGGCAACCCAGTCCCTTGGCAAGATCGCAGCGGGGCAGTTTGTTGTGCTGGAAGGTCGCGTCAAAAGCGTTGGAGAGACCAGCGCACGTCGATATCTCAACTTTGGCGACGATTATAGCAGCGACACAAGCGCTGTTATTGAACGAAAGCACTTGAAGCGCTTCCGTTCTGCCGGTATGGAGCTGAGCAAACTCAAAGGAAAACGACTGCGACTGCGCGGATTCTTGGGCCAACGCAATGGCCCCTACCTGTCGCTGGCCTTTCCTGAACAAATCGAGCTGCTCGACTGAGCGCCGACCCTCCTTATTTTCTGGACCCCAAATATGACCGCACCCAGCCCGCAAGAGCGCCTGCGCAATCTTGCAATCATCGCGCACGTAGACCACGGCAAAACGACCTTGGTCGATTGTCTATTGAAGCAATCCGGCACCTTCCGCGACAATCAGCAAGTCGATGAACGCGCTATGGACAGCAACGACCTGGAACGTGAGCGCGGTATCACCATTCTTGCCAAAGTGACGTCTGTTGAGTGGGAAGGCATGCGCCTGAACATCGTTGACACGCCGGGTCACGCTGACTTCGGCGGCGAAGTCGAGCGCATTATGTCGATGGTCGATGGCGTCGCCCTGTTAGTGGACGCTTCCGAAGGCCCCATGCCCCAGACCAAGTTCGTGCTCTCCAAAGCCTTGGCGCGCGGCCTGCGCCCCATGCTGGTTATCAACAAAGTTGATAAG
>JAUIHE010000121.1 GCA_030432195.1 Alphaproteobacteria bacterium | reverse complement strand
CTGATGAGTCAACAGCCGACGACGGTGACACTGGTGTCCATGATGCTGGCTTGTTCGGTGCTGTCAGGATTGGGGGTGCTGGTCTTGCGTCTGACCGAGCGCGAGATGGCATAGGCCCCAGCGCATGGACCGCAGTCCCTCAGGCGCCTTCCTTAGAGCAGGCCCATGGCCTTGAAGCTGGCGTGGCCTTTGCGTCCGATAATCAGATGATCGTGGGTATCAATGCCGACCATGGCCAGAGCTTTTTGGATTTCCTTGGTCACAGCCACATCGGCCTTCGAGGGCTGAGGGTCCCCTGACGGATGGTTGTGCACCAAGATCAGCGCTGAGGCGTTAAGCTCAAGCGCGCGCTTGACGATCTCACGCACATAAACTTGGGCTTGATCGACAGTCCCCAAGCCATGCGGCTCATGTTCGATCAGTCGGTTTTTTCGATCCAAGAACAGCAGGTGGAACTCCTCGCGGTTCTTGTGGGCGAGCTTGGTGTGGCAGAACTTGATGACCGCGGTCCAGGATGACAAGACCGGCTTGTTAATGACGGTCTCGCGGGCCAACAGCTCGCTGGCTGCTGCAACGACTTTGATTGCGCCTACCACGGCCTCGCTGACGCCTTCAACCTGGCGCAGGCGCTCTGGTTCGGCGGTGATGACTTCCGAAAATCCGCCGAATGCGCGAATGAGGGCCTTGGCGAGCGGCTTGGTGTCTCCGCGCGGGCGCGCTCCGAACAAGACAAACTCCAACAGTTCGTAGTCGTGAAGCGCATCGGCGCCGCCCTCAATCAAGCGCGCACGCAGGCGCTCGCGGTGGCCGAGCGCATCGGTCTTGCCGCTGGCTTTGGGCTTTGTGTTTTGAGGCTGGGCGGCCTCTTCCACGAAGAGGCGGCTCTGGTCATCCGCCATGATATCAGCCTTTGGCGTAGGGAGGCTTGGTCAAACCTTTGGACGAGTTGGTAAAGATCTCATAGCCGGTTTCTGTCACAGCCAAGGAGTGCTCAAACTGCGCTGAGGGTTTGCCGTCGGTTGTTCTTGCGGTCCAGCCGTCTTTAGGGTCGGTCCAGGTGTCTTTGACACCGATGTTGATCATGGGCTCGATCGTAAAGAACATGCCCGGCATTAAGACTTGGCCTTCACCTGGGCGCCCGGTGTGGATCACAGACGGCGGCGCATGAAAAACCTGGCCTAGGCCGTGTCCGCAAAAGTCCTCAACGACGGAAAAACCATTGGCGTGCGCGTGGCTGGCGATGGCATGCCCCACATCGCCCAGTGTCTTGCCCGGCGCGACGGCTTCGATGCCCAGCATAAGGCATTCATAGGTCACGTTGATTAACTTGCGCTTCTTGACCGACAAGCTCTCCCAGTCGCCCGCAACATACATGCGGCTGGTATCGCCGAACCATCCGTCCAAGATGACGGTCACATCGATGTTCAAGATGTCGCCGCGCGCCAGTTTTACCTTTTTGCTCGGAATACCATGGCAGACCACCTCGTTGATCGAGATGCAACAAGACTTGGGATATCCGCGATAGTTTAGGGTGGCGGGCACGGCGCCGTGCTCAACGATGTAGTTGTGGCAGAGCTTATCCAACTGGTCCGTCGTTAAGCCTGGCTTTACGTGCGGGGTCAGGTAGTCCAAGACCTCTGCGGCCAGGGCACCAGCTTTTCGCATGCCCTCAAAGCCCTTTTCGTCATGGATGGGCACGGTTTCACGGTTTCGTATCATGGCGCTTTTCGTCTTTTGGCTTTAGGCCGATTTATCGCCGCGTGGGCGGGTGAGGCCCAGACTTATCGTCCTCTGACGCGAGTCTCAATGTTTTTGGGCGCTTTTGCTGTCAATTGTGGGTCAAGTGCCTGTCACGTCCGGCGACATCACCTAGGTTGATGGGGCGCGGGATCTTGCCTCTTGTCAGGACCGTGCAAACCGCCATAGTGCCAGAAGCTGTAATCAAGGGGCTTGTTCGCATGTCAACCGCTGCATTTTTGATCATTGGCAATGAGATTCTCTCGGGCCGAACCAAAGACGCCAACCTGGCCTATTTGGCCGCCAAGTTGACGGAGTGGGGCGTTGGGCTGCGCGAGGTCAGAGTCGTGGCGGATGACGGGGAAGCTATTATTGCCGCGGTGCAACATTTGTCGTCTTGCTATGACTACCTGTTTACCTCGGGTGGTATCGGGCCGACCCACGATGACATAACCGCAGAAAATGTTGCCAAAGCTATGGGCAGCGCGCTGCATTTGGACCCGGCAGCGCATCAGTTGTTGCAAAACCACTATCTCAAGTCTGGCCTTGAGTTGAACGAGGCGCGCCTCAAGATGGCCTATTTGCCTATTGGGGCTAGCCACATCGAAAATCCGGTCTCTACGGCACCGGGGTTTCAAATTGGCAATGTGTTTGTGATGGCTGGAGTTCCGAAGATCTTTCAAGCGATGGTGGATGGCTTGCGTCCGCGATTGCAGGGGGGACCGCCCGTTCTATCGCGCAGCCTTGTGACGCGCCGCGGCGAAGGCGACATTGCTCAGGCCCTTGGACGCGAGCAGGAGCGTTTTCCAGACGTTGATATGGGCTCCTATCCTTTCATGCGGATGGGGAATTTCGGCGTGAATATCGTGCTGCGCTCGCCAGACAAAGAGCGTTTGGATCAAGCATTTGCGGCAATTTGGGCCATGATTGAGGGCCTTGGTGACACGCCAGAAGAACAAGCGCCTGTTTCCAGCGCCAACGGTTCGGGGAGCTAGAGCGCGTGCCTGGCGTATTCAAGCGGCCGCCCAAAGTGGCTTTTTTGGCGAGCAAGACCGACAAGGCGCAAGAGGCGCTTTTTCAGATTTCCAAGCTCTACCCGCATGTTGAGCCGAAAGACGCTGAGGCCCTCGTGGTCTTGGGCGGAGACGGTTTCTTGCTGGAGACCCTGCACAGCTTGGGCAAGGTGCGCCGTCCAATCTATGGCATGAACCAGGGAACCGTTGGGTTTTTGCTGAACACCTACCGTGAGGACGCGCTCATTGAACGATTGATGAGCGCGGTACATGTCAACTTGCACCCGCTGATTATGCGTGCCGAGACCTACCAAGGCCAAGTGATCAGCGCGGAAGCCATCAATGAGGTCTCCCTGCTGCGCGAAACCCGTCAGGCGGCGCATTTGCGCATCTCTGTTGATGGAGTGGTGCGTATGCAAGAGCTGATCTGCGACGGTGTGATCTTGGCGACCCCCGCGGGCTCTACGGCCTACAATCTGTCTGCACACGGCCCCATTGTACCGCTGCGCGCTCGGCTCCTGGCCCTAACACCCATATCCGCTTTTCGCCCGCGTCGTTGGCGGGGCGCCTTGCTGCCCGACAATGTTGAAGTCGGCTTTGAAATTTTGCAGCCGGTCAAGCGACCGGTGTCGGCGGTTGCGGACAGCCTGGAAGTGCGAGACGTGCGCAAGGTGACGATCCGTGCCGATCTCAAGTCCAGCTTCACGCTGTTGTTTGACCCCGATCACCAGCTTGAAGAACGGATCTTTCAAGAGCAGTTTGACTATTAGACCGACCCGCTCAACGGTACCAGCGGCAGCGGCCCAGTGTCTGCGGCAAAGGCCCAGTGTCTGCGGCAAAGGCCCGGTTGCGTGCGTTCGAGGTGCGCGCATCTACGCCGCTAGGGTTGGCGCTTGCCCGGCTTCTAGCTGGTCGGCGATGTGCTTTGCAATCGGCAGGCAAGACGTAGCGGCGGGCGAGGGGGCATTGCCGACGTGCAAACAGCGCTCCGATTGGACGAACAAGAAATCATCGATGATTTTTCCGCTGGGCGAAACCGCTTGCGCGCGCACGCCCGCCGGGTATGGCGCTAGGTCTTTCAGCCTGATCCGAGAGCAGTATTTGCGCACACGTTTGAGGTAGATTTGCTTGCTGGCGGACGCAGAAAGCTCAGAGGCTGCGGAGGCTGCGTTCATTGCGAGCATGCGCCAAAACCCCGTGTAGCCGAGTGTTTCGGCCAAATCGCGCGGCGAAATATCAGTCAACCGGTAGCCTTCCCTCTTGAAGGCCAACACGGCGTTGGGGCCAACCGTAAAACCGCCTTTTATTTTGCGCGTAAGGTGGACGCCCAGAAAGGGGCGCTCGGGATCTGGCACCGGATAGATGAGGTGGCTCACCAAGTCTTCCGGCTGATTTATCAGGCGAAAAAATTCGCCGCGAAACGGCACCACCCGATAGCCGGGCTTATGCCCAAAGGCGGTGATAACGCGATCCGAGTGCAGCCCGCCGCAGGTAACAACCCGGTCAGCTTCGTAACGGGCGGTGGTCGTGCGAACGCTCACCTGTTGGGGCGTTTCCGTTGCCGCCACGACCCGTTCGTTGTAAAGCAGTGTCCCGCCGCGTGCGACGAACAGGTCAGCCATAACCTGTGTCATGCGCTGGTAGTCGGTTATGCCCGTCGAGGGCGAGTAGAGTGCCGCCAAGCCGTTGATGTGCGGTTCCATCAAGCGAAGCGTGGTTTGATCCACGTCTTGGATTTCGATGCCGTTCTGGCGCGCGCGAGCACCCAACTTTTCCATGCGCCCGACCTCGGGCTCAGTGGTGGCAACGATCAGCTTGCCGATACGCTGGTAAGGAATCTTGTGCTCGTCACAAAAGGCTTGCGTTGCCGGGACGCCCTCGCGGCAAAATTGGGCCTTGAGGCTGCCAGGGGCATAATAGACCCCAGCGTGGATCACGCCGGAATTGTGCCCAGACTGATGGCGCGCCGGGCCGTCCTCTTTCTCCAAGACGGTGATGCGGGCGTCGGGATGGCGTGATTGCAGTTCTAGTGCACTGGCCATGCCAATGATGCCGCTGCCAACGATGAGAATGTCGCTCGTTACTGTCATGGTCTGTCTGCTTGGCTGAGCTATGGTTTCGAAGTTGCGGAGGGTTGGCTCGCTGTCGTTCGCCCGTTCAAAGCCATGCTGCGCGCTTTTTGCCTGCTGATATAGATGACAAACAGTACCAGGACGGCCCCGCAAAGATTGGCCCAGAGATAAAGCGGCCAATAGGCCAATACCGCGCCGGCAGCTAGGGCAGGAACTTCGACGAGGCCGATTGGGCCTTCACTGTACCATTGCAACAAGGCGTTGGTGGCATAGATGCCAAACAGTGCGAAAAAGCCGATCTGCATGACCTCCATCAGATTGCCTGATATCACCGGCGTGTAGGCGAAGATCAACGGCACGATATAAAGCCCCTTGACGATCTTCCAAGATTCGACCCCGGTTGCCATCGGCGGCGAGCCGGCTATGCCGGCGGCAGTAAACGACGCCAGACAGACCGGCGGGGTAACGTTGGAATCCTGGCTGAGCCAGAAGATTATCAGATGCGCGGTCAGCAAAAAGGTTGGCGCAATCGCAGGATCAACCAGGACCGGACGAATGGTCACCGCGACTTCAAACGGAATGGCGCCAATCAGCTCCCAGGCTTCAGCTCGCGTCATGCCCTCGGCGATTTTGGCGACATTGGGATGGTCCACCAGCAAGAAAACCGCTGACTTGATGGGATCGCTGATGCCGGCCACCAGCTGGTCGACAATCAGAGTATCCGACATGATGCCCGCCAGCGCTGGGGCGGTTAAAATGGCCAGAATGATGTAGGCGGCCGTTACGGGCAACCCCATGCCCAACACCAAGGACACAACGCCAACCAGAATGATCGCAAGCACCATAGAGCCTTGGGACCATTGGGCAATCATGAGCGAAAAGCCGTTGCCGACGCCGCTGGTGACGATCGCATTGTTCATGATGCCGATCGTAACCAGCAAGATTGCTGTAATAATGGATGAGCGAATTCCCGAAGTTAGGGCTTCAGCAATCTTGGTTGGCCCCATCGCGACGGGCTGGAAGTGCCCTTTTGGCAAGACAAGGCTTAACAGGCTTGTCGCCCAGGAGGTCACGATCAAAGCCAGGATCGCCCAGCAAGCAGCAAAGGCGGGTGTAACCCCCGTCAACAAGAACCAGATCATGACCGCCAGCGGAATTACGAACACCAAGCCGCCTGATATCAGCTTTCCGTGATCGACCGTCATGTCGATATCCGCGCCCGCATCGTGCTTGACCGCTTCAATGCGAACGATGAAGGCCACCGACAGGAAATAGAGTAGGGCCGGAATAATCGAGACGGTGACAATGGTTGCGTAGGGGATGGCGGTGTAACTGGCCATAACGAAGGCACCGGCGCCCATGATCGGTGGCATCAGTTGCCCGCCTGTCGAGGCGGCCGCTTCAACCGCCGCCGCAAATTGAGGGCGAAAGCCATTGGCCTTCATCAAAGGAATGGTGATGACGCCCGTAGAAGCGGTGTTCGCAACAGCTGAACCCGAAATTGTACCGGTCAGGGCCGAAGACAAGACGGCCACAAATGCGGCGCCCCCCTTAATGCGCCCGGCGACGATCTTTGATAATTCTATAACAAAATTGCTAGCGCCTGAGACGACAAGGAAACCGCCGAAAATCATGAACAAGGTGATGTTGGTCGAAGAGATGCTGGCAAGAATCCCGAACAGGCCCTCGTCATTATAGAGGGTGCGGAACAAGACATCATCCAGCGGCAGGCTCGCCGCGCGGAAAACGCCAGGAAGGTAACCACCTAGGAACAGGATGTAGGACAGGGCCAACACAACCAAGATCGGGATGACCCAACCAGAAACGCGGCGCGATAAATCAATCGCAGCAAAAATCAAAATGAGGCCCGATGCCCAGTCGAAGAAGGTGAACTGCCAGCCTTGGCCGGTGACAGCCAGTGATCGGTCATAGACCGCGTTTTCGGCACCCGCCACCCAAAGGGCAGCAGCAGCGACCAGCAGGCCGTAGGCCAGGTCGAAAAGCCAAGCGTTTCTATGGCTTTGATATTTGCCAAACGGGCTGAAGGTGACGGAAGCAAGGAAAGCAAAACCAGCGAAATGGATCGCGTTTTGCCAGCGCCCCGGCTCGATCCAATAGACATTGGTCACCACGTGCCACAGGCCAAAGGCCACAGCAAAAGCGATGAGCAGAAGAGATCGCGTGTCTGGGTTCTCCAGATCGAAGGCGTCTGCGCGCCGATATTGGCCTGCCGTGTTCATGTCGCTTGCTCCCAACCAGTGCTTAAAGAAACGGCGGTACAACCGCATTGTACCGCCGCCCGTATGTTCTCAAGTTTAGTTCTTGAGGTGATCGGGGATCGTTAGACCCATTTCCTCATAGTAGCGCTGAGCGCCGGGGTGCAGAGGAACGGGCAATCCTGCCATGGCCTTTTCAATGGCCATTGCCTTTGTGGCGGGGTGAATCGCCTGCAAGAATGGCAGGTTCTCATACATGGTCTTGGTCAACAGATAGACGTGGTTTTCATCAACATCGGCATTGACGGCCAAGAAGTTCGGCTGCGCAATGGTATTGATGTCTTTGGCCTGACCGGGATAGGTGCCAGCTGCAATGGTGTAGGGCACCCACAGATTGCGTCCGCCGTCCATAGCTGCCAGTTGGTCAGCGGTGACGTCCAAGATGGAGAAATCACCCTGGTTGGCAGCAAAAAGCTTGGTCAGCGCGCCTGTCGGTGGGCCAGAAGGAACACCAGCCGCCACGACTTGGCCGTTGGCCAGGGCGTCTGCGGTCGGACCATAACCAGCGTAGACCAGGTTGTAGTCACTATCGATATCAATACCCAGGCCTGACAGCAAAATACGGTTGGAGCCAATGGTGCCAGAATTCTGTGCGCCCATGCCTGCAGCCATGCCTTTTGCGGCCTTCATGTCCTCGACCGTACCGGTTGTGGCAAGCTTGTTCGCGATCACGAACTGCTCAACGTTTTGCCAAAGCATCGTAACAGAACGAAGGTTGGTTTGCGGCTCTGTGATGGGCCCAGTGCCGGTCGCGGCATAGGAGCCAAACAGGCCTTGCAGAATGGCGAAGTCCGCGGTTCCTGCACCGAGGGCCTGAACGTTGGCGCCAGAGCCAGCCGAGTTGACGGCGGTCAAAGAGAACTTCTCCTTGGGAAGCAGTTTGACCTTGGTTAGCGTCGAGATGGCCGTACCTACTGGGTGGTAGGTGCCGCCGGTCGAGGCCGTGTTGAGAACGTAATCGGTGTCTTGCGCATGAGCCGTTGCTGACATGAACGAAAGCGCAGCCACTGCGCCTAGCGCCAATCCAAATTTTCTCACGAGATTTCCTCCAAAAGTTTCCCTGCACTTGTCCGTGAAGGGTTGAGGCCTTGAGCAATACAGATTATCAATAATTTGGTCAATATTGAAATCAATAACCTGTTGACGATATGGTCGCGTCATTCCTAGAGTGCGGGAGAAGGAGCTATGACATGAGGGCAGAGAAGGAGCGCGAACGGGTCGCCGCGGCGTTGGAAGAAGACATTGTCTTTGGCCGGTTGAAACCACGCGAGCGCTTGGTTGAACAAGATATTATGGACCGGTTGGAAACACGCCGCCATGTAGTGAGAGCAGCCTTAGAATTGTTAGAAAACAAAGGCTTGGTGGAACGTCGGGCCAATCGCGGCGCCGCCGTCCGTGATCTTTGCCGTCGCGATGTGAGCGAACTCTATTTCATGCGCGAGATGCTGCATCGCGCCGCCGCCGAGCAGACCCCTTTGCCACTTTCCGATGAGGTTGTGACGTCGCTTGAGCAAATTCAAAATGCGCACGATACGGCCGTAGCGGCGGGGGATGTCTCTGCCGCCTTCCACCAAAATGAACGGTTTCACGCGGTGCTCAATCAATGCTGTGGCAACAAGGTGCTTGAAGAGGCCCTGACCTATTACAACGAGCGAACCAATCTTATTCGCTCCTTTGCTTTTCGCTCCCTTGAGAGCCTGCAACGCTCGGCAGACGAGCACCATCAAATCATTGAAGCAGGCGCGCGCGCCGACCGGCAAGCCTATTGCAACGCGATTTTGCAGCACGTTCTGGGGGCGAAAGCGGCTTATTTGGCCAATGCACTCTAGCGCGCTGGCCTCCGACCGCAGCCCGTGCAATAACTCGATATTGGGTTGCTACGCCAACTATCTGTGTTAAGGTGTGCCAGAATACAGCGCCATAGCAAGGCAGGTAGCAGACACCCAGTTTGCCCTGAAAATCGGGACTTGCGGTGCTCCAAACGAGCCGCGAGGGGGAAGATCTGGCGCGGGCAGGTCCGCTTATTGGCCGGTTTGAAACCCAATTCAGCGCGGCAACTGTGGCCACAGCCAGCTATGCCGCCGTCCATTTTGGGGGGGGCGAAGAGAAAAGGGAAGGCAAGAGCATCATGGATAAGGTCGCAACTGGATTGAATTTGGCGGCCAAGGTCGCGCGGCTTGTTTGTTTTGTCGGGGTCGCAGTGATTTGCGCGCCCGGGTCCAAGGCCATGGCTGAGGATCGCTATCGCGTTCAGGACTTTGGCGACAAACAGCTCTCCTTCACGTTGCCGTCGGGCTACCAGTTGGGATACACCCGGCAGACCGACGATTTCTTGATCCGCGAGTATGTCCCGAACGGACAAAATGTTTACAATTGGACGAGCATGATTACCGTCACGATTGATGGCAAGCGCGTTCGCTCAGGAGCGCACAAAGTCGCACAGCTGGCGGATCATTTCCAGCGCAATTGTTACGGCAACTTCGACCGCAAGCGCATACGCTATGTGCCGCCCGAAGGCCTGTTGTTTCGCATTGTCGCCTTGGGGTGCGGGCAATACGAAGCCCATGAAAGTTTGATCGGTGAGACGGTGGTTTTGCTTGCAGCTGACTCGAACCATGAAGTTGTAACCCTGCAATACGCAATTCGTGCTGCGCCCAAGGATAGCCCGCCTGAGTTGGACAGCGTGACATATCGCAACTACCTTGTTGCACTGACCCCCAAAATTATCCGGCGCGACCCCTAGTATGCGCATTCGCATTCCCTCTTCACGCCGACTGACTGGGGGGCGGGGGGGCGGCTGGTTAGATCATTAGCGGTGGACTGGCGCGCTGCACTAATTATTGGATTGATGCGGGTAACTTCTTGGTTAAAGTGAAAAATCAAAGCAGCGATTGAGGATCGCCAACGAGAAATGAGAGAACCGGGAGGAACCATGAAGTTTGCTAGAACAACGCTAAAGTCTTGCGGGGCGTCCGCAATCCCTCTGGCCACAAGATCCCTTCTGCTAGTTGGCTTCTTGGTGGCCAGCTTTGCAGCGACGGCGCAAGGGCTAGAGGGACAGGCGATCCCCACCAGGAGTTGGGCCTTGGACTTTGGCCAAAACACCATGATCTTTGATGCCCCCGCCGATTTTGTCGTCGTGACAGATGCCGAAGATGACTTCTCGCAGACCGTTGAGCTAGTGAGCTCTGGGGAGGACGCAGATAATTGGCATGAAATGATCGCCGTTTCTCGGTTTTTGGTGCCCCGTGGTGAGACCGCCGCGGACGTGACGGAGGCGCTGACCCAGCGAGGCGGACCGCTGGGCGTCGACACGGCGCGACGGGTGATCCCGCGGCTCGATCGGGTGGCGCAAGCATGGCGTGAGCAGCAGGTCCAGGCGTGCAC
>JAUIHE010000120.1 GCA_030432195.1 Alphaproteobacteria bacterium | reverse complement strand
GCCCTGGTTGTTTGATGCAAGGACATGCCCCGATCATAGATCAAACGAGGAGACACGGCCCCATGCTCGCACGCGCAAGCAGCACCCGTTTTTTGAGCGATATGCTCAAGCGCATTGCCGGTGGCGGCCGTCTGCGCGCGCTGGCAAGGGGGGACGCCAATCTGGATATCGTCGACGCCTGTCGCCGCTTGCTCGACGATCACGGCGAGGCATCCGGCTTGGTCACCGCCCAGCGCATCTTGGATCGCTTCGAAGCCCTGTCCGCCGAGGAGCGACGGGCCGCCTGGCAGGAAATCGCTGAGGATTTTGGCCCCGACGTGTCCGCCCTACAGCAAGCCATCGCGGCCTGGTCCCCGGGCGATGTCGTCGCTGCGCGCAAGCTGCATTTTGCTGCCGAACCGCGCAGCCAGGCGCTCATTCGCGCCTTGAACCGGGTGCCAGGTGCCACCGCCCGCCTTGTCAAGCTGCGCGCCGAGCTCCTCGACCTACGCGGCGCCTCACCGCAATTACGCGGCCTGGACTTGGATTTTCGCCACCTGTTTATGTCCTGGTTCAATCGCGGCTTTTTGGAAATTCAACACATTGATTGGTCTACCTCCGCGGCGATCTTAGAAAAAATTATTCGCTATGAAGCCGTCCACGAAATCCAAGGTTGGGACGATTTGCGCCAGCGGGTAGCCGCGCCCGATCGGCGGCTATTCGCCTTCTTCCATCCCGCCATGCCCGCTGAGCCCCTCATCTTCGTCGAAGTGGCGCTAACCAATGCAACGCCCAACGCGATCGCGCCCATTTTGGCAGCTGATCGCCAGGCGTTGGACCCAGAGCAAGCCACAACGGCGGTCTTCTACTCCATTTCCAACTGTCAAAAGGGCCTGCGAGGCATCTCGTTTGGCAGCTTCCTAATCAAGCAAGTGGTTGAAGAGTTGTCAGGCGAACTCCCGGGCCTTGAACGCTTTGTCACCTTGTCGCCAGTGCCGGGTCTGCGCAGATGGGCGCTGAGCCAGGCTGAGCCCAATGAAGACCCTGGCCTGGACCAAGACGACCGCGACCTGGTTCAAGCCCTAGAAGCAGGGCAAGCCTTGGATCAAGAGCAAAGGCAGCGCTTGCGGCGACTGTCGGCGTGCTATTTATTGAATGAGCACCGCAGCCAAGGCCAAGCCCTGGACCCCGTGGCACACTTCCACCTGGGCAATGGCGCCGAGTTGGAAGCCGTCCATCTTGACGCCGACCTCAGCCCCAGCGGCCAGAACAATGCCTGGGGCGTCATGGTCAACTACCACTACGATGGCGCACAGATCGAGGCGCGTCACCAAGCCTATGCCAATACCGGTGAAGCCGCAGCCAAGCCCGCGCTGCGCGCCCTGGCCCAGTCATAAACGCAAGATAGGACAAGCCCGCCATGTACGACCCCAGCTATGCCTCGAACCACCTTGTCCGCCAACTGCGCGCGGCTAGTTTGGGCCGCGATCAGGCCCCTTTTTTGGAAGACGCCAGCGCTGGTTCTATGACAGGCAGCGTCACCAGCTACGGCCAGTTTTTTGCCAGAGCCGAGCAGTTTGCAAACGCCTTGGTCGCGCGGGGCCTGCAGCCTGGGGATCGCATCGCCGTTCAGGCACCAAAGACCCAAGCGATGCTAGAGCTCTATGTCGGAACAGTTATGGCGGGCGGCGTCTTCTTGCCGCTCAATAGCGCCTATACCGCCCCTGAGGTCAGCTATTTTCTGAGCGATGCCGAGCCGCGGATTTTGGTTTGTGATCCCGCGCGTTTGTCAGACTTGCAGCCCATTGCTGCCGAAGCTGGAGTCTCTGATATCTTGACACTGGCCGCCGACGAGAGCGGCAGCTTGACTCAAGCCCGCGATGCCCAGAGCCCGAGCTTTGAGGCCGTGGCGCGCCAAGCCTCTGATTTGGCTGCTATTTTGTACACATCGGGTACAACGGGGCGCTCCAAGGGCGCTATGCTGAGCCACAGCGCTTTGGCATCGAATTCGCAGACGCTGAAGGACTATTGGCGCTTTACCCGCGATGATGTCTTGATCCACGCCCTGCCGATTTTCCACACCCACGGCCTGTTTGTGGCGACCAATATTAGCCTGATGGCGGGCAGCGCCTGCTTGTTCATGCCAGGTTTCGACGCCGGGGCCATTATGGACGCCATGCCCCGCGCTACCGCTATGATGGGCGTGCCCACTTTCTATGTGCGTTTGCTTGAAATGCCCGGCTTGGCCGAAGCCACAAGCAACATGCGCTTGTTCGTTTCGGGCTCGGCCCCCTTATTGGCCGACACCCACGACCGCTGGCGGGCGATCACCGGTCACGCCATTCTAGAGCGCTATGGCATGACCGAGACCAACATGAACACCTCCAACCCCTATGAAGGCGCGCGGCGCGCGGGCACTGTCGGCTTTCCCCTGCCGGGCGTCGAACTTAAGGTCGCATCCCCAGAGACGGGCGAAACCTTGCGCGCCGATGAGATTGGCGTCCTAGAAGTGCGCGGCCCCAATGTCTTTTCCGGCTATTGGCGCATGCCCGAAAAGACCGCCGAAGAGCTGCGCTCTGATGGGTTCTTCATCACGGGCGACCTGGGCAAGATCGATACACAAGGCTATGTTCACATCGTTGGCCGCGGCAAAGATCTTATTATTATTACTGGCGGCTTCAACGTCTACCCCAAGGAGATCGAGCTGTTGATCGACGACCTGCCTGGCGTTGATGAATCGGCCGTGATCGGGGTGCCCCATCCCGACTTTGGCGAGGCCGTGCTCGCGGTTGTGGTGCCTCAAAAGGGCATCGAGATTAGCGCAGAAGCCGTACAAACTGGCGTCGCGGATAAACTGGCGCGCTTCAAGCAACCCAAGCGCGTTGTCATCGTCGATGCGCTGCCGCGCAACACCATGGGCAAGGTGCAAAAGAACCTACTGCGCGAGGCCTACCGTGATAGCTTTTCGGCCTAAGACAGCCCTAACACGGCCCAAGGTTTGATGCCTGCTACCCATCAAAAGGTCGCGCAATGAATCGGGTAAAGCATCGACTAGCGGACAGGCCAGCGGACAGGCCAGCGGACAGGCCAGCGGACAGGCCAGCGGAGCGGCAAAGCCTTAGCCCGCAAAGGGTCAAGCGACAACAAGCCCCACCGTTCAGGGAAAACCGGCGGGGCTTGCTCAATAGGGCGGCTCCTATTGTTGAGCCATTTGGCACAGCATCTCAAACATGATGGAGACACCCAAGAAGGCCGTCGCCCCCGAAGCATCAAAGGGCGGTGATACCTCGACCAGATCGGCACCAACGATATTCACCCCGCCCAGCAGGCGCGCGACCTGCAAGGCCTGGAAGGAATTGGGACCGCCCACTTCTGGCGTGCCGGTACCCGGGGCAAAGGCAGGATCGACGAAATCTATGTCGTAAGATACATAGGTTGGCAGCGCGCCAACGATGGCTTTGGCCTCAGTCATCACGTCCTCTGGGCCGCGCGCGTGGAACTCCTCGATAGGAATGACCCGCACGCCGACACTTTCAGCAAAATCGCGGTCTTCGCTGTCATAGGTGGTGCCACGTATGCCGATCTGCACGACCCGTTTTGGATCCAGCAAGCCCTCTTCAATCGCGCGGCGGAACGGGGCGCCGTGGGTGTATTGCGTGCCGCCAAAATAGTCCTTGAACAGATCCGTGTGACTATCGAAGTGGATCATCGCTAGGGGCTCATTTGCAGCCATGGCGCGAAGAATTGGCAGCGTTGACAGATGATCACCACCCGCGGTCAAGGGGCGAATTCCAGCTTGGCGCACGCGTTCATAAAAAGCGGTTATCCGCTGCATACTATCCTGCAAGTCGGCGGGATTGGGCGCGACATCGCCCAGGTCGGCGCAGTTGATCTGCTCAAACGGCCGCACGTCCGTGGCACCATTTTGCGCCCGGATCATGGTGGACATGTCGCGCAGTTGGCGCGGGCCATGACGCGGGCCCGGGCGATTGGTGGTGCCGGTATCCCAAGGCACACCGATTATCCCGACTTGGACTTCGGCTAATCGTGGGTCATCCAACGAGACATGCGGCAAACGCATGAAGGTCGGTACGCCGGCAAAGCGCGGCAGGTCCATGCCCGAAACGGGTTGGAAGAAAGGAGCGCTGGTCATCTATCTACCTTTGTCAGTGCAATACGCTGCCACCGTTAACGCCAAAGCATTGTCCGGTGATGAAGTTGGCGTTAGGCCCCGCCAGATAGGCCGCCATCGCGGCAATATCCTGGGGCTGGCCAAAGCGGGCCAAGGGGGTATCCATGTCTTTTGCGAGCTGCTCAGGGCTCATCTGCGCTGGGCTCGTCATATCGGTTTCGATGGAGCCGGGCGCAATCGCATTCACCAAGGTGTGGGGCGCAAGTTCAAGGGCAAGACTGCGGGTCAGAGCTATGATCGCCCCTTTCGAAGCGGTGTAGGCCGCCATATGCTCGCGACCCAAAATGCCCAGATCGCTCGCGATGTTGACGATCCGCCTTTGCGTCGCTGCATGCGGCCCGGCTTGACGCGCGAAGGCACGGGCTGCCAAGAAGCTTCCCCGCAGATTGACGGCAATCACGCGGTCAAAATCTTCAATGCGGGTATCGACCAGCGGGCTCTCGCGCAAGATTCCCGCATTGTTGACCAAGATGCTCGCCGGGCCCAGCGCCTCCAGGCTAATAGCGAAAAAAGCCTCCAATTGGCCCTCATCCGAGACGTCGGCCGAAAAGGCTACCCCCGACGACAGCGCCTCCAACTCGGCCAGTGTTGCCGATGCCTGCTCATCGCCCGCATGGCAAAATGCGACCGACGCGCCTTGCCGCGCCAGCTCAAGCACAATGGCGCGCCCAATCCCGCGCGAGCCACCGGTCACGACGGCAACTTTGCCCGCCAAGCTCACGACATGACCTCGCCGCGATCCACGTTAATCGCCTGGCCGGTAATGTTGGCCCCGCCAGAAGAAGCCAAGAACATATAGGTATCCGCCATATCGGCGGGCTCCATCAGTCCGTCGATGGCTTGGGCGGCCATGATCTCGGCCTCAACTTCGGCTTCGCTTCGACCGCTGCTGGCGGCCAGCTCACGCAGTGAGTTGATGGCGGGCCCAGTCTTGACCCAACCCGGACAAACCGCATTGACGCGAATGCCGCGGGGGCCAAGCTCTTGCGCCCAAGTGCGCATGAGTCCCAAATTGGCGTGCTTGCTGGCGACGTAGGCCGAAAAACCGGGAACCGCAGTGCGGGCCCAAATCGAGGCGGTGACAATAATGCGGCCCCCTTCTGGAATGCGATCAATCAGGGCGTTGGTCACGTTCTGGGTACCGGTGATATTGATAGCAACGATGCGTTCAAAGGTAGCATCGCCCTCTGGGTGCTGGGCCGATATCGGCGTCGGCCGCTCCAGGCCCGCGTTGTTGACCAGGACATCAACGCGCTCAATATCCTTTAGGCTCCGCGCGACCATGGCCGCATCAGCAATATCGCATTGGATGGCTTGCACCGAGCCCGGCAGCTGCTTGGCCGCCTCGTGAATAGAGGCCGAGCTCGACAGAATGATGAGCCGGGCTCCCGCAGCCGCAAAGCCCTGTGCCACGCCAAAGCCAATGCCACTGCTGGAGCCGGTCACCATGACCGTCTTGCCAGAAAAATCAAACCTTAGGCTCATTCTAATCCCCGCCCTTCTTCACGCATCAAGCGCATTAGGTGCGCTTCGAGTTCCGAATAGCCGGCCATTTTGACGGCCTGCTCTTTTTCGCCGATACGTTGGCCTTGTTTGAAAGCGGGTACGATTTCTTCTTTCAGTCGGCCAGGATGGCTCGATAGGAAAATAATTTTATCGGCTAGGAAGATGGCCTCTTCCAGGTCGTGGGTCACTATGACCATGGTGGTGTTGGTCTTATCCGCTACCTCAACCATTAGCTCTTGCATCAGCCAGCGGGTCTCTGCGTCCAGAGCGCCAAACGGCTCGTCCATCAACAAGACTTCGGGATCATTGGCCAAAGTGCGCGCAATGGCCACGCGCTGACGCATGCCGCCAGATAACTGTGAGGGGTAGGCATCCGCAAACTTGCCAAGCCCCACAAGATCAATGAAATGCGCGGCCCGCTCGCGGCGATGCTTGCGCGATACGCCGTTGATTTTCATGCCGAATTCGACATTGCAGCGCACCGTCAGCCAGTCGAACGAAGTGTAGGCCTGAAAGACCATGCCCCGATCGCGACCGGGTCCGTCGAAGTTCCGGCCCCCAATGACGATATCGCCAGCGCTCGGCGTCTCCAGCCCTGCGATCATGCGCAAAATGGTCGATTTACCGCAACCGGACGGGCCCAAGAGGACGCAAATCGAGTTCTTTTCTGCCTTGAAGCTGACATCGCTGACGGCCTGCAAGCTTTGCTCGCGACCAATGTCAAAGCTCTTGCCGACATGGCGAATTTCAAGTGCTGCATTCTGGTCCACAATCAGGCCTTTCGCAGATAGGGGAACGCCCAGCGATGCAGGGCGGCAAATAGCAGATCAAACATCATGCCCAGCGCACCGATAATGATGATGCCCGCCAAGATTTCATCGGTATTTAAAAAGCGCCGCGCGCGCATCATCATGGCACCAATACCCGTCGTCGAAGCGACAATCTCTGCGATGACAAGGTAGGTCCAAGCCATGGCCAACATCTGACGAAGGGCAACGACGATATCGGGCAGCACGGCAGGCAGTATGACCTTCAGAACGACCACACTGCGGCTCGCGCCAAGGGTCAGAGCGGTCTCGACCAGTTCCTCACGGACATTCTTGGTATGATCCATGATGAGAGTTACGAGGAAGAAGATCACCCCGATGAACAAAAGTGCTAGCTTCGGTGCCTCGCCTGTCCCGAACCACATCAGCAGGATCGGAATAAAAGATGGCGCTGGCAGATAGCGCCAGGCGGATATAAAAGGCGCGGAAATCGCTTCGATGGCCGGAAAACTACCCATCAGCACGCCCAGCGGCAGGGCGACCGCGGTCGCCATAGCAAAGGCAATCAGCACACGGCTGATCGAAATAAGAACGTCACTTGAAAAACCGCGCTCGGCAAAAAGTTCATAGGTGGTGCCAAACACCTGTTGTGGCGCAGGAACCAGCAACTCGTTTACCAGGCCCGCCGCAGAGGCGATGATCCAGACCGCGAAGAACACGAGCCAGATGGCAAAACCCGAAATGAGGCTCTGGCGACGGCTGACCGGTTTGCGTAACCGGAAGAATGATTTTGACGAACTGGGTTGCGCCACGGGCCTGCTCCGACTGTGGTTGCTAGGATGGGGGCAGTCCAAAGGCGCCCCCAGAGGTTGTTAGCGTGTGCTAAGTGACTGGCGATAACCAGAGGCCACAAGGTCACCCATCAAGCTGCAGTCAATACCGGCAGCCGCATCGATGGTCTTGTCCATCAGGCCCAACTTGACCCACCATTCGTTGGTCAAAGCTACCGAACTCGCCATAGAGCCGTTGGCCATGCCAAAGGGGCCATCCCCTTCCAACACGCCACAAATGCGGGCTGATTCATCGAAGTCCAGCATATAAATGCCGCCTTCAAAGCTCTTGCCGTTGGTGCCAATGACGTAGCCAATATCTTCTTCCGGCCATTGCAGGAACTTGGCCAACAGCTTGTTGGTCTCCTCAATATTGGCATTCCAATAGGCAAGGCCGTCCCAACGCGCCTTCAACACATCCAGAGCCGTCTGGCGGTTCTCTGCAATGAAGTTTTTGTTCATGTAGAGCGCATCCATAAAGATGCCCGTCTGTAAAACGTCCGCTTCAGACGTGTTGACGATCGAACGCGAACCGGGCTTCGCTTCCAGCACCTTAGAGATCCAAGGTTCATACATATAGGCCGCCGCCAAATCACCGGACATCATGGGCCCCACGGCTTCGTCAGCGTTCAGGTTGACCCACTGCACTTGGTCGGGGGTGATGCCCGCCGAGTCCAGCCAAATTCCCATCAGCAGATGACCGATATAGGCCTGCGGCGCCGCCACCTTTTTGCCCGGCAGGTCGGAAGCCTGCAAGTCAGGGGACAAGATGACGTGATCAACGCCGTAAGACGGGTTGAGGAAAGCCACGTTCAAAACGTCTGTACCGCGATCCACGGTCAAAGGGGTATAGTCAGATGTACAGCCGTAAACGTCGATCTGACCGGCCGCCAAGGCCGCATGACCGCCCAAAGGGTCTTCAAAGATCGTGATCTTCAGCTTGTGGTCCCCGGTCAGGCCTTTTTGGCGGGCCACCTCAAGCATGGCGTAGCCCGGCCAGGACACACAGACACCAACATTAACAGTATCGGCGGAAGCCGCATTAAGGCTGCTCCCTACCATAAGAGCCGCTGCTGCGGCGAATTTCAAAATGGAGCGCATGACGCTGCCTCGCTGTTCGTGATTGATGCAAAAATCTTTATCCCAAAAAATTTTTTATTCAACTAAAATTTTTGGTGGATAAATATATTTTCCATGTCGTAAGATGGCGGTATTGAAGATCGACCATTGGTTGGGAGAAGCTCGTGAGCACACTGCGTGCACGTCAGAAACAAGAACGCCAGGATCGTATCGTTGGATCGGCCAAAGCCCTGTTCAAGAAAGTGGGTTTTGATCGAACGACGATAGAAAGCATTGCCGATGCCGCGGGGGTCTCCTCGGTCACGGTGCACAATTACTATGGCACCAAGTCGGGCGTCCTGCTGGCCCTGGTTAACGAGAGCGATAGCTTGTTGATCGAAAAACTGGAGGCGTCGCTGCCCACAGCCGATATCGAGTTGTTGGAGCTGACGCTCATGTTTGCGCGCCAGATCATGGATCACGCCATTGCGACCTTGGAAAAAAACATCTGGCGACAGGTGGTAGCCGCTGTGACGTCCGACGCGGGCAGCCAGCTCAGCATGGCTTATCGCAAGTTGGACCAGCAGTTGGCCGATGTCTTGGTGCGCCGCATCGAAAGCGCACAAAGGGCCGGTACGCTGCAGCCCCAGATCGACGCGTTGCACCTTGGCCGGGCGCTGTTTCAGCTCCAAAACGCCCGCTTCATCCAGTTCATTTCATTCGACGGCATGACCCAAGACGAAATTGAGCTTCGCTTGCGCAACGACCTGACAGCGCTGTTCGCGGTCGGTATCGGCGGCTCGACGCAGTGATAAAACCAAGGAATCCCCCATGTTTTTGCACCCCATCGCCTGGCCTCAAGGCAAGCGCTGCGCCGCATCTGTAACTTTCGACATTGACGCTGACTCCTTGATCCGCTCGGCCCGCCCGAATGATGCAGAGCTGCGTTTGCAAGCAATCTCTATGGGCCGATACGGACCGACGGTGGCGCTGCCGCGCATCCTGGCGAGCTACCGCCGCCTTGGCCTCCAACAGACTTTTTTCATGCCCGCTTGGGTCATGCAGTCCTATCCGCAAGCGGTAGAAGCCATCCTGAAAGACGGCCACGAGATCGGGCATCATTCTTGGATGCACGAAGATCCCATGGATCATTCCGACGCAGTTGAAGCCGAGCTTTTTGAGCGCGCACTTGAGGTGCACGTCGCTATGACTGGGCGCAAACCGCGGGGGTATCGCGCACCCGTCTACTCTTTTACCCCTGCCATGTTGGGGCGCTTGTTGGATCATGGGTTTGAATACGACAGCTCCATGATGGCGGACGATCTGCCCTACTTGATCGATACGCCCAAAGGAGAGCTCATCGAGCTACCGCCTCACTGGGGCACCGACGATTGGCCGCCCTTCGCGCACTTTGCTGAAATTGACTACCTGATGCCGGTACGCGCGCCCTCGGATGGGATACGCGCTTTTGCCGAAGAATTTGATGCCATGTTCGAAGCGGGCGGCTTTTGGATGCCGGTTTTGCATCCCTTTTTGACCGGGCGGCTCGCACGCTGGCAAGAGATGGAGCGGCTGATCGAGCACGCTCTGGAGACCGACCAGGTTTGGTTCGCCCCGATGGAGGCGATCGCCGCGCACGCGAAGTCTCAGCGCTCCGGCCTACGCCGGGAGGCCATCGACTGCTCCAGCGAATCGGCATAGCAAGACCGCCCGGAGCGCCAAGACCCTATTCGTAGCGCTCGGTCTCCGGTTCAGGGTTCCGGTTCAGGGCTTGGCCTGCCTACCGCTCACAAACGAACAAACTCTAGGCAATCGCCAGCGGTGACGCGCTCGCTATGCGCGGGAATAACCGCAAAGCCGTCGGACCTACAAATCAAGGAGATTTTGGCGGAAAAGCTGTGATCCAGCAAACGCACTGTCGGTCGCCCACTCGCCGAAACACCAATGATCTTTGCCGGTCTAAACTCCTGGCGACCAGGGCGTCGCGTAAAACTTTGAGATATTTCAACCCTCTGGGCCGCCGCCTCACCATCGCAGTGCGCCCAAGTTAGGCCCGCGACTCCACCCGTAATTTGGCCTGAGTTTTGACTTGAGATTTGTCCTGAGGCTTGCCCCGAAATCTGACGCGCAATCCGACTGGCAATAATTTTCCAGGTGGTGAAGGCCGCGACCGGATTGCCGGGCAACCCGACATAGACAGCGCCC
>JAUIHE010000119.1 GCA_030432195.1 Alphaproteobacteria bacterium | reverse complement strand
CGTCTCAACAACCGGCGCGACCAGCGGCCAGGTGCTGACTTACGACGGCACGAGCTGGACGGCGCAGGCTGGCGGCAGCAGCTCGTTAGACGGCCTGTCCGATGTCTCAACAACCGGGGCGACCAGTGGCCAAGTCCTGACTTACGACGGCACAAGTTGGGCGTCCCAAGCGATCCCCGGCACCTCGTTAGACGGCCTGTCCGATGTCTCGACAACCGGCGCTGCTAGCGGCCAGGTCCTGACCTACGATGGTACGAGCTGGACGGCGCAGGCTGGCGGCAGCAGCTCGTTAGACGGCCTGTCCGATGTCTCGACAACCGGCGCTGCTAGCGGCCAGGTGCTGACTTACGACGGCACAAGTTGGGCGTCCCAAGCGATCCCCGGCACCTCGTTAGACGGCTTGTCCGACGTTTCAACAACCGGCGCGACCAACGGCCAGGTGCTGACTTACGACGGTACGAGCTGGACGGCACAAGCTGGAAGCAGCAGCACCTCGTTGGACGGCTTGAGCGATGTCTCGACCACGGGCGCGGTCGCCTATGATCTCCTACGATATGACGGTGTTCAGTGGGCGCGTGCGACCGGTGCTCAGGTCTTGGCCACCGGGCAGTTGGCGAATATTGGCAATGTCAGTGCGACGGCGCCCAATGTTGGCGATGTTCTGAAGTTCGATGGCACCAACTGGGTCCCAGCAACCGAAAGCTCGGGGGGATCAGGAAGCCTGGGCACCTGGCTCAACCTGGGCGATGCTGGCGCCGCATCTTGGATCAACGGGGCCAGTTTCCAGCCCACCGACTACGGCCCGGTTCGCTACCGCAAAGACGACCGCGGCCTGGTTGAGTTGAGCGGCATCGTCACCGGCGTTTCCCATCAGCAGACAATTTTCACACTGCCGGTTGGCTATCGCCCTGATACCAATCTGTTCATTTCGACCAAGTATTCCGGCGGAGCGGCCATCGTCTACGTCAACAACAATAACGTCTCGATCTACGCCACCGGCATGAGTGCCAGCAACTGGACCAGCTTGTTCAATATTCGCTTTGAGGCGGTCGCTTAGAGCAAAGCCCGAGCAATCGCCCTCGATTGCGCCAAAGATTCGGGGGGGGGGGGCATTTGCGGCCATATCAAATAGATAGAGCGCGCCCGGTGAATGCAATTCAGCGAAACGCGCTCTAGACCATGGGGCTCTGGCAAGATCGCCGGTGCCCTGCGCGCGCTCGAAAGGGGTAACCTCGCCCGATGGCCAGGCGCGCCCGGCTAGGACCAACGAAATTGACGGCTGGGTGTCACCAAGGCATCCAGCCGTTGATCTGTGGGTTCGATGGGCACAGCCTCGACCTCTTGAGCGTCATAAGCCAGACCAATCGCCAGCGTTGGTTGTTGAGCGCGCAGATCTTCCAAGCTGCGATCATAATAACCGCCGCCGTAGCCCAAACGGTAGCCCGCCGCATCAAACGCCAGCATCGGCACCAAGAGAATCTGCGGCTCAAGTAGCGCCGCGTCCTCAGGGGGCGTCTTGGCGCCAAATGCACCATCGGTCAAATCGCGCTCGTCGGAAAAGGCACGAAATTCCAGGCGCACGTCTGGACCGGGCACAACGGGCAAGCAAAGCGCGTGGCCTTCATGAAGCAGCCGCGCGATTAGCGGGCGCGGGTCCAATTCAGTTCGGATTGGCCAATAGCCAGAAATGCGCATCGTTTGGGGCAGCGCCTCGCCAGCTTGCTGTGCAGCCTGCTGGCATTCCAGCATCCAATCATCAATCAGAGCCAACACCGGGTCGATGATCGCCAACGCCCCAGTTTGAGCCTGTGCGCTATGCGCGGCTTTGCGGCGGGCAAACTGTTCTTTGCGCAACGCCTGCTTGTCTTCTGGGCGCGCGCTGGCCGTGGGACCTTGGGGAGCCTGGGAGCCTGCCGTCATACTACATGGACCTTTCCAAACAGGACTGCGGCGCCAAACGACAAGGGGCCGCTCTAGCCTCTCTAGCCAAAGCAGCCCTTTGCGTCTATCTATCTGCGCCCCAAAGGCGGGGCTTGCGTCCTTAGAGTGTGCCAGCGACCGCGCGGGTCATATCCAGCATGCGGTTCGCAAAGCCCCACTCGTTATCATACCAAGAAATGACACGGATGAAGCGATCGCCCAAAATCTTGGTCTCGCTGGCATCAAAGATTGAGGAGTGCGGGTCACCGTTGAAATCACACGACACCAGCGGCTCGTCATTGTAGGCCAGCACGCCGCTCAGGCGGCCATTGGCAGCTTCCTTCATCGCTGCGTTGATCGCTTCGATGGAAGCAGACTTGGAAACGCGCGCGGTAAAGTCGATCATGGAGACGTTGGCGGTCGGAACCCGAACCGCAGCGCCATTTAGCTTGCCCTTCAGCTCGGGTAGGACTTCGCCAACAGCCTTAGCAGCGCCGGTCGAGGTCGGGATCATCGACATGGCTGCAGCACGAGAGCGGCGCGGATCCTTGTGGCGCGAGTCAATCAAGTTCTGATCGCCGGTGTAGGCGTGGACGGTTGTGCAAAAGCCTTCTTCGATGCCGAATTCGTTGTGCAACACGCTGGCAATAGGTGCCAAACAGTTAGTGGTACAAGACGCCGATGACACCACCAGGTGTTCTGGACCGACAACATTATCGTTGACGCCATAGACGACAGTTGCGTCGGCGTTCTTACAAGGCGCGGAGACAATCACGCGCTTCGCTCCTGCTTCCAGGTGGCCTGCGGCCTTGTCCCGCTCGTTGAAGGCTCCAGTGCACTCCAAGACCACGTCCACGTTGTGATCCCCCCAAGCCAACTGCTTTGGATCGCGCGATGACAGGGCGCGAATGGTGCCGCGGCCCAGATCCAGGCCTTCAGCGCCAACGGCGACCTGGCCATTAAAGCGGCCATGGATCGAGTCATATTTAAACAAACGCGCGGCGGTCTCCAGGTTCGACCAGTCGTTGACGGCAACGATGTCGATATCATTTGCCTTGCTCTCATAAAGAGCGCGCAAGGTCAGGCGGCCAATGCGGCCAAATCCAGAAAGTCCAACACGGATTGTCATGGGGCTCATATCCTCGTTCATTCCAAGCTCAAGAGACGAGCGGAGCAGGAAAGCAAAACGGCTCGTCTATCTCAGGGTTGCCGTCACTTAGGCCATGACGAGCGCACAGTACAAGAAGTTGAATGGGGACTAAGCCGCCATTCATCGTGATTCGTGCGAATTCGAACATCGCGCGATAAGAGTTGAAAAATCCGGCGCGCGACAGCGCGACACCCTGTCATGGTTTTGACGCTTTTGCGGCTATTGATGATCGGATCAGCACAGCGCGATCTACGAGTCCAGCCGCTGCCCAAATTCACCACCCTAGGTGGCGCTGCATCAAGCCTTGAGAAAATACTTTAAGAGGTTTAAGCGTTTAGGAGATTCACGAGCCGCCGCGCCAAACCTTTCGGACGAGCTATTCATGCCCTCAGACCTGTCCGCCTCCTCGCCAACCCCAGATAATCAAGGTGTGCCCGCGCCGCACACTTTGGGGCAGGATGATGGCGCGGCAGATAAGCTGGAGCGCGCAAAAAAACGCCTGGATCGCGCGCTCAATACCCTTGAGCACCGGGTCGCGCTTCACAGCGACCGTCTACGTCAAACCAATGCCAGCGACGTTGAACACCTGCGCCAGCATGCCCAGCAGGTCGAACAGGAGAAACGGTTTCTGGTCGAACAATTGCAACGCCTTGACGCCTACTTGGCGCAATTGGAGGCAGATTTGCAGACCCCGCCTGCCCTGCCAAACGTATCAAAGCTAGCGCCTGGCCAAGTTCCGGGAGGGGCCTGATCCGTGCCCGAGGTCGAAATCATCATCGGTGGCTTTGCCCACCGCGTTCTTTGCCAAGCAGGCCAGGAGTCGCGTGTTCAGGCCATGGGCGACCAGGTGGCAACGCTGGTATCACAGCTGGCAGAAACCAACCCCGGGCACTCGCCAACGCGCTTGTTGATGCTCGCCGCCCTCCAGTTCGCGGACAAAGCCGACGAACTAGAGCGCCAGCAAACCCACGCGATCTTGCAAGGCGGCCCATCGCAAGACCAAGCCGGCTCGGAAGCGCTCCCTCGTCCCGATGATGAGAACGCCTCCCCCGAGGCGCAGGCGACAGCGCGCGCCCAAGACAAAGTACTACAGGCAACGCAGCTCTATTTGGCGGAAGTCTTTGAAGAAATGGCAAGCCGCTTGGAGGGTATGGAGCGTGATCTTGCCAAGGTTGAGGGCCGCCTGCCAAGCGATGACCAAGCCAGCAACCGCAACGATAGAACCTCCGGCTGACCCCTCCAGCAATGAGATCTGACCTAGGAGCCGCCCCGCCCATGAGCCCTTCACCTTCCGCGGCGATCGACGCCCGCAAAAAGCCCCGCAGCAAAGCCAGCGATGAAGAGCTTGCGGGCTACCTGCTGCGCCCGGCCGTCGATGGCGAGGGCCAAGACCTGCAGGGGCTAGCTCACCGCGATCAAGGCCTGGACGAGAACGGCCAGCGGCAAGCGCTGTCGGTCATCAAAGAGCGCGCGCTGACGCTCTACCTGAATGACCAAGAAATCGTGACGATGATGACCATCGGCGACCATCCAAAGGACTTGGCGCGCGGTTATTTGCTCAATCAAAACATGCTGGCGCGCGATGATGAAATCGAAGCCATTGACTACGATGATGATCTTGACGTGGTGGTGGTGCGCACCAAACGGCAAGTTAACTATTTGGAAAAGCTGAAAAAGAAGACCCTGACATCGGGCTGTGCGCAAGGCACCGCCTTTGGCAATATGATGGAGCGCTTCGATCAGGTGCAACTGGACCCCAATGTCCGTTTGCGAACCTCAGAACTGGGGCCTTTGCTTTCGCTAATAAACCGAACGCCCAGTCTCTACCTTTCAGCCGGGGCTATTCACGGCTGTGTGCTGGCACAGGGTGCCCGACCTTTGGTCTATATGGAGGACGTCGGGCGCCACAATGCCGTCGATAAGATCGCTGGGTTTTCCCACCGCCAGCAGCTAAATTTGCGTGACAAGATCTTCTTCACTACCGGTCGCCTGACCTCAGAAATGGTGATCAAAACCGTGCAAATGGAAATCCCGATTTTGGTTTCGCGATCGGGCTTTACGCAATGGGGCGTCGAGCTAGCGCGCCAAGCGGGCCTCACACTCATTGGGCGTGCCAAGGGACGCCGATTCACGCTGATGGCGGGCGAGGATCGTTTGATTTTTGACAGCCAGGACGAGGATCTTGGCGACTAGAGCGTCGGGCTCTGTTGTTGCAACAGCCCTTCCGCTCTAGCTGACTGATTTCTAACGCAAGTCCATGCTCGTTTGTGTTGCCACTCACTCGCGGTTTGCTCTAGCGTGTTTCCCCCGCCATCGGGCTACTTCGGATCAGCGCGCAGTATTCGCGCCAACCACCGCAGCCATTATCCGCCTGTCGAGACAGGCAAGTCACTTCGCCCACCCCACTCAGACCAAGATCCATCATAGAGACGCGCTTTCTCGTGCCCCAGACAGTGCAAGGCCAAACTGATAACCGCTGCCGTGACACCGGACCCGCAAGAGGTAATGATGGGGCGTTCAGGGGAATAGCCGCGCGCCTCCAGCACGGCTTTGAGCCGTTCATTCGACTTGAGGCGGCCTTTGTCCAAAAGCTCGCCAAAGGGCAAAGAGGCCGCGCCCGGCATGTGGCCCGCACGGAGCCCCGCGCGTGGCTCGGGCGCTTCTCCCAAGAAGCGATCATAGGCGCGCGCGTCCAGCACCATCGAGGTGCCACGGGTGCAAGCTTCCAGCACTTGGGCCGCGTTCACGACCGCACTGGGATCCAGCTTGGCGTTGAACGTGGCGGGCGCCGCATTGGCTTGCCCGGCCTCCAGCGCCAAGTCGGCAGCCTTCCAAGCCGGTAGGCCGCCATCCAAAATGAAGACCTGCTCGGCGCCAAATGCCCGGAACATCCACCAAACACGAGCTGCGGAGAACATGCCAACGCTATCATAGACCACGATGCGATCTTGCTCGCTGATCCCCAAGCGTCCGACGTAGCCTGCAAACATGGCTGGCGAGGGCATCATGTGCGGCAGGTCGCTCGCCTCTGCGCAATCGTCAATGTCAAAGAACTGCGCCCCCGGAATGTGTTCTTGGTCATACTCCGCGCGACCCGAGCGGCCCACGTTGGGCAAGTGCCAGGAGGCATCAACGATCTTTAGATCTGACGCGCCAAGTGCCTCGGATAACCATTCGGCTGTTACGAGAGGACGGTGGCCCAATCCGGGCTGTGGGGTTGATGTCATGATCGCCTCTGGTGACGGTGAGTTTGAATTTTTATCGTGTTCGCGCGACATAGAGCGGCGACAAACCCTGCAAGTCTGCCAGCGTTCGCGAAGCCTGCACCCGTTACTTTGCGCATAAAAATGGGCCTGGTCCAGTGCAAAAGCGGCATCGACCTGCGGGTCTGCCAAGTCTTTTGCTATGAGGCTGGTGGGGCGAGGCGGGCAAGCTAGCGCAAAGCTTCAACCAGAAAATCGATCAACGCGCGCAGTTTTGCTTCCGGGTGACGGGTGGCAGGATAGACCGCAAAGACGCCGTCCATCTCGCCAGGCGGCTGGTCCAGCTCCAATTCTTCCAATTGACCGGCCTCTAGGGCTTGTTCGGCGATGAAACGCGGCTGATAGGCGATGCCCAACCCGGCAATCGCTGCGGCGATCAAGGCATCACCGTTATCCGCGCTAAGGGTACCGCGCACGGCAACATCCAGTTCGTCAACGCCGCCAAAGCGCCAGACCCCCGGTCCCTTGTTGGTCAAAGTATAGCCCAGGCAATTGTGGGCGGCTAGATCGGTCATGCGTTTCGGGCGTCCGTGGCGCGCTAGATAGCTGGGCGCCGCGGTCAACACCAAGGGGCAAGGAGCCAAGCGGCGCGCCATCAAGCTTGAATCTTCCATATGGGTGATTCGCACCGCCAAATCCCAGCCTTCCTTAATCATATCGACCCGACGATCGGAAAAACTCAAATCCAAGCTTAGATCGGGATAGCGCTTCGCGAAGTCGGGCAACAAGGGCACCACTTTTCTTAGCCCAAAGGAGACCGGCAGGCTGACACGCAGACGGCCAACCACCCGCTGGCGACGGGCGGATACTTGGCATTCGGCCTCCTCCAGCTGCGCCAGAATTTCACGGCTTTGGAGCAAAAACACTTGGCCAGCGTCGGTCAGGCGCATGCTGCGTGTCGTGCGCGTAAGCAGCGGTACCTCCAAGCGCGATTCCAGGGCAGCCATGTGCTTGCTGGCCATAGTCTGCGACATGCCCAAGGCTCTTGCGGCCGCCGACAGGCTGCCCAAATCGGCGACTTTGACGAAGACTTGCAGGCTCGTAACGCGATCTAACACTACCACCTCAAACTAACAGGAATAAATGTTATTCCTATTTCCCGGATTGCCTCATGTCCAGTTGGATATTAACTCAAGGTCAGAGCGGCGACATTGCTTCTCGCCCGATTTTTCTCCCTCAAAGGACACTCACATGAAATACTCAACAACCGATATCGCCGCGCTTTTGCTGCGCGTTTCCATGGGCCTGTTGCTTCTGGCGCACGGCCTGCTGCTCAAGGTCATGACCTTTGGCATTCCGGGTACTGTTGGCTTCTTCCAGTCAATCGGCTACCCTGGTTTCCTCGCCTACATCGTAATTTTTGCTGAGATCGTTGGCGGCCTCGCCCTGATCGCTGGCTTCTACACTCGATGGATCTCTTTGGCGCTGGTGCCCATCTTGCTCGGCGCGACCCTGCAACACCTGGGCAACGGCTGGGTCTTTTCGGCCAACGGTGGCGGCTGGGAATTCCCGGCGTTCTGGAGCCTCGCTCTGGTCATTCAGGCCCTGCTTGGGGACGGCGCTTTTGCTTGGCGCCCGCGCTTTGTTCAACAACTCGTCGCCCGCCAGGCCTAACCACCGAGGGCTAAGCCATTCGCCCTTCTCATCCGTTCGAGCCGATCTTTGCGAAAGCAGGGTCGGTCCCGACCCCGGATAAGCAGTACGACCAAAATGCTTGAACAGGGGCGCTGCAACGTTGTCGGCGCCTCTTTTACCCGAAACCAAATGTAAGTTGGATAACACCATGTCGATCTCTACTCAGCCCAAATCCGACAATCGGCCCATTCACCCGGGCACGCGCATCGGCCACGTTCACCTAAAAGTCGCCGATTTGGAGCGCGCCATCGCCTTTTATTGCGATGTGCTGGGTTTTGAGCTGGTGCAGCGCATGGGTGACCAAGCTGCCTTCGTGTCCGCGGGTGGCTACCACCACCACATCGGGCTCAACACCTGGAATTCAAAGGGCGGCACCCCCCCGGCCCCACATCACACCGGCTTGTTCCACCTCGCGATCTTGTATCCAGAACGTGCCGCCTTGGCCGACGCTCTGTTGCGCTTGCGCGAAGCGGGCGTGCGCTTGGAAGGCGCCAGCGATCACGCAGTCAGCGAAGCGCTCTATCTTAGCGACCCAGACGGCAACGGTGTTGAGCTCTATTGGGACCGTCCTGAAGCCGACTGGCCGCGCCTGCCAAACGGTGACCTCAACATGGTTACATTGCCCCTGGACTTGGAGAACTTGATGTCAAGCCTGGATTCGCAGCAAGCATCCGCAGCCTAACGCCGTTCTTGAGCGTCTCATTGAATTGCACTCACACGGCGCGCTCACTCTATGTGGCTCACTCTATGTGGCTCACTCTATGTGGCTCACTCTATGTGATAGTGCCGCAAATGCACCTTGCGGGTAGTTGGCACACCTGAGGGCGATTGCTCAGGCTTTACTTTAGGCAAGACAAAACCCGAGCGGCAGATTTTCCGCTCGGGTTTCTTTGTGTTGCCACAGGTCGCGACTGTGGGGCCGTCAGCCCAGTCCCGCGATCAGCCCAGTCCCGCGGTCAGCCCAGGCCCGCGGCCAGCAGTCCTTGGAATGCCAGGCCAGCGAGTGTCGCCCCCACCAAACCAAGCACTACATAGGCGGCGAAGACTTGCGGGCGGACCAGCGACCAAACCGCCGCCATTGCTGGAATACAAGACACCGCCCCGGCAATGATAAAGGCCATGCCCGCACCAGCGCTCATGCCCTGCGCCATCAGGCTAGAGACCAGCGGCGGCGCCACATAGGAGTTAAGGTAGGCAGGCATGCCGACCAAAGCGGCAACGGCAATCGAGCCCAGCCCTTCGCCGCCAACCAGGCCCGCAATGAGGCTGGCCGGTACGTAGTGGATCATTAGACCCTCAAGGATATAGGCCAGGGTCAACCATTGGAACAAAAACAAGCCGTTACTCACCACCTCGTCGCCAAAACGCTGGCGGCGTTCGCTGGCCAGCCAAACCTTCCAAACCGGTTTGCCGCTAAAAGGATCTGGGCCGCAGCCACAAGAGCTGCAAGAGCTAGCGCTGCGCGGACGCAAGGGGTCTTTGAGTAGCCCAGTGCTGCTTGCAAACTTGATCGCAAAGCCGCCCATCAGCCCCAACCCAACGGCCGCAATCGCCTTGGCCACTGCAAACTGCCAGCCCAAAACAGACGCGGTAATCAGCAAAGTCGGCGGGTCAATCAGCGGTGAGGACAGCCAAAAGGCCATAATGGCAGACAGAGGGGTTCCCATCGCCAACATGCCCGCGATGAAGGGGATGACCTCGCACGAGCAAAACGGCGCCAACCCACCAAACAGCGCAGCCAGCACGATCATGCGTACTTCCCGGCCTTCAAAAGCCGAGGCAATGATCGCCTCCGCCCCAGCCGCTTTAAGGTAGGAGACAAGGGCCACCGCCACCACGATGTAAGGCAGTGTTCCCAACAGAGCATTGGACGCAATGGAGAAAACGGTGCCAAAGCTGGCGATATCCAGAACCGCCACCAGCGCAAGGGCTAGAAAGCTGTAGGTCCACGGCGACTTTAGCAACTTGGCGGGTTTCAGCCGGCGCGCGGCTTTGATCGGGGCAAGACTGGTCATTGTTGTGTCTCCTGATTTTCGCGATTCCTCACGCTTGGTTCTTGTTGGGGATCGGACTGCTCTGCACAGCATTCGTGCAAAATATAGCCCGCCAGCGCTTCGAGCTGCGGGTATGAAGCAGAAGTCAAAACAGACCGCCCCTGCTTGTGCTGCTCTGCCAAGCCAGCGCTAACCAAGGCGCGCAGGTGGTGGGCAAGGGTTGATCCCTTGATGCCACATCGCTCCTCAATTTCGCCAACACTCAAGCCGTTGGGGCCAGCCTTGACCAGGCTCGCCAAGACCTGCAAGCGCGCAGGCGAACCGAGCGCGGAAAATCCTTCGGCGGCCGCATCAGCATGCAGGCTAAGACAGGGATCATAGTGAAAATGGGCGGGGTGCCCGCGGCTACCGCTCGGGCTCTCCAGGCGTCTGCTCATAGGAAGGTGTCCTGTTGGTCAATCAATCTAAATAACTAGATATCTAGTGATATAGAGAATGTCAAGTGCATGGGTCAAATCTTTGGCTTGCGCCGCCCGATGTCCAAACGTTCGCAACTTGTCGCGCCATCTTGCCGACCAACACGCCGCTTCTCACTTCCATTCATATTTGAAAACCACGAAATAATGAAAGG
>JAUIHE010000118.1 GCA_030432195.1 Alphaproteobacteria bacterium | reverse complement strand
CATTCTTCTTGCGAACTGTCAGGGGGATCAGCACGCGGATCGTGTCGTTGGGTTTGGTCATTCCGCTGCCTCCAGCCTGCGTGGCACCACCATCTCGCGGATGACTCCGGCGATGCCGTCGCCGCCCAAGGTTGGATCTGAGTAGATCAAAGCCTTGAATTCGCTGCGTTGGATAAAGAAATTGAGCGCGCGTTGATCGTCTTTGAGGACATGCGCTTCAGGTAACGGATAGTGCTGATAGTAGCTCTGCCACCGAACGCCGTCGTTGGTTAGGCTCAACAGCTGTCGCGATGGATCGAAAAGGAAGGTGCGCGGTTTGGTTGGATCGGCGTCAAACTCCTCGTGATCCTTGGTGCTGGGCCATGCTTTGGCGCGACTTTCAGCCAGGCTAGCTAGTCGCAGTCCGCGGGCGCCAGTATAGAGCGCGCGGTCATCGTGAGCGCCCAAAATGACGAGCGAACGAGAATCTTGGCTGGGGCGCACGCTGCGGCCATCAAAATGTGCGATAAAGCGCTGGTGGTCGGCGTCGTGAAACGTCACGTGGGTCTTGTCGGCAAAGGGCAAGATTGGAAGGTCAAAGGGTCCAAAGCGGCGCTGGAATTGCTTGTCGGCGATAGGGGCATAGTGGCTAGTGTGTCGGCCGGTTGGCATGCCGCGCACCAGGCTGTGGATCTGCAATTCCATGTGGTCAGCGCGATCGCTGATGCCGCGCAACCAAATCGCGAGCGACTTCTTGTGGCAAGGCAAAGGCAAAGCTGCGCTCGCTCTTTCGGCCTAAGACAAGAAAGTAGTGCCTATACCGCGCAACGGCAAAAGCACGCGCGGCGAAATCATAGTGTCGAGGAACCCAGGCCCGTTCGACCTTGGGCCAGGCCGCAGGATCCGCGCGCTGCGCCAAAAGCTGGCTGAGCGCAAGGGCAGGGGCCAATGGGCGCCGCAAGGCCGCCAGGCAAAGGTCATCACTGGGCAAGCTGATCTGACGCGCTTCTTGGGTTTGGCCCGCATGCTGTTGAACGATGCTTAGCCGCGCACGGCCTTGCTCGTCGCGCGCCAAGGGAGAAAACAGCAGCAGATTTGTCTGCGGATGGTGGGGCAGAACAGCGGCCTGGGGGGCGAAAATAAAATCGATCGGCGGTTCTGGTTGGCTCTCACTGTCTTGCGGTGAAACGCGATTTGGGTGTTGATCGTCAAAAAGTTCGCTCAGCGTTTGACCGGTTGTCGGCGTCAGCACACTTGTACGCAACAGCTTGCGCAAGGCAAGGTGATCCAGATCCTGTCGCCACACGCTGACGTTCTGATCGCTGGTTTGCGCGGGGGGCTGTTCGCCGGCAATGGTCCAATACAGCGCCACGTTTGCGCGCTGTGCCAAGGCATTGAGGTGAAGCAAAACCGCCAATTGCAGCAGACGGGGCAGGCCCAAACTGTGGGGGCCTGCGTCCAATATCAGCCGGGCGATTTGGCGCTAGCCCGGGTTTTCAAACAAAGGTTGCTGGTACAAGACTTCCTGTTCCAGCAGTCGGCGCAAGAATTCATCCGGGACTTCGGCTTGTAGTAACCACTCGCTGTGCGCCAATCGGTGCAGATCGCCGCGCGTATCCATACCCGCGAGGCCTGCAAATTCGCCCTGGTCTTCAAACTCCAAGCACGCAAACGGATTGGTGAGGCTCGCGAGGCTGGACAGGGGCCCGCCCAAGACCTGGAGCAGATCGCCGGAGAGCTGATGCAGCAAGGGCGCCAAGGGCTGATAGATGCTTGGAAGCGTCGCCGGTAACTTTGGGGCTGTGTTTTTCGTCCTGCGCGTCATCGTGGTCTGGCTCACGTTGGACGCTCGACTAGGCCCGTGTTCCATGCATCCATGTCCACGTTGGCCAAGGCTTGTGTCTGGTCCAAGCGCAGGAGGCGTAAGGCTGTCGGGCTGGGTGGCATTGGCAGCAAACGATGGGGCATCCTTGGCGCTGTCGAAGGCCAGCAAAATGCACCTTTAAGACCGAAGTTGGTGCCTCTAGTCGCCAATGTAGCGGCAGATAAACTTGGGGCGCGGCCTCTCGCAAACCGCAGCGTTGGCCTAAAAAGTGAGTATCATTTCCTTCAATATCAGAGGGGGGCTGGCGGCGAGGCGCGCCAAGTCGGGCAATAACGGCAGGTCGCTTGCCGCTCCATCGTTTGCACCAAGGACCACCTGCCAGCCCGAGCCTTGGGCCATGCCGAGGCGACCCCAAATTGCGCTGCGGGCAAGCAAGGCCTCCCAAGTGTGCGGGGCAAAGCCAGGCTGAAGCAAGAGGGCGCTTGGGGGCTCTTCAGCGGCGCACGCTTGCCACCTAGGGGCTAGCATATGGTCAGTAAACGTCGCAAAACTGGGCATGGTTTCTTAACGGCTCCAGGGGCCTACTCGCTTTTCGGCTCGCTTTTCTGGCCGCTTATCTTGCGCCGATGCCGCCCCCGGCGCGTCTTGCAGATCGGCGCTCGCGGGTTGAGACGCCGCCGCTTCCGCAGCATCCAAGGGTGCCTTCAGCGCCAGACGTGCCATGCGAAGCTCTTGCGAAAGTTCGGTTTCGTCAAAGCTGGCATCAATACTGGTAATCAGCGTTTCTAGGCGAACGAGCCACATTTCGTAGGCTGGATCGCTTGGAAGCGCAGGCTTCTTGGCCAGCAATCCTTCGGCGCGCGATACCAGGTCGCCAGACAAAGCCTCTGCACCATAACCCGCGGCCTTGGCGCTATCCGGCAGGACAGGATTGAAGGCTTGCGACAACTCTTGCGCGAGAAGATCTTTGACTTGGGCCTGTTGGGCCGGATCTTGGATCAAGTAAATCAACACCCAAAGGTCTTGCGGGGCGGCTTCGCGCGCGCCGCGCAGCAAGGCGGCCGCCGTGACTAGTTTTTGCGCCTTGACGATACGTCGGTCAGAGAGTTTTACGCCGCTCAGGCGCATTTTGCGGATCAAGTGGGCATAGATCGAGCGCACCGGTTGCCATGGAAACGGCTTGGGCCGAGGCGCTTAGCGTGTCCAGGTCCTCGATGCTCAGCGTCGCACCTTGAGTGGTCGCCTCAGGGCTTGCCGCCGCGCTTTCATCAAGCGCCCAACCGCCCTGCAACAGGGCTTCGATACCGTCGTCAGCGACGGGCTCAAAAAATAGCGTTAGCAAAAAACGGTCAGCAAAAGCACCGAGCATGCTGTCAGTTGGCATGCGGTTGGACGCGCCAACACAAGTGCGCAAAGGGGCCTGGCGGCGATAGGCGCCCCGGGTATAGTGCCGTTCGTTCAACAGGCCCAACAGCGTATTCAAGATTGCTGTGGAGCCGAGGAAGATCTCGTCCAAGAATGCGATCTCTGCTTCCGGCAGCATATTGCTTGTCACCGGTTGCACCCGCCCTTCTTTGAAGGCGGCAAGATCCAGGCCGCCGAACAGCTCGTTGGGTTCGGAAAAGCGTCCCAACAGATATTCAAAGTAATGTGCCTGGATTGCTGTCGCGGCGCGCTTGACAGCGAACGATTTTGCGGTGCCTGGAGGACCAATAAGCAGAAGGTGTTCTTTGGTGATGAGCGCCAAAAAGAGCAGTTCAATGAGACGACGGCGATCGACCAGACCCTGACTGGCTTGGTCAATGCAGGCTTGAACCAGGCTGCTGGCCGCGACGAGCTTTGGATCCATAGACAGGGGTGGGGTTGGAAGGTTGGTCTGAATTGCATCTGACATGGCAGCGCCCTGTTGGGGGAGAGTAGGAGCACGTCAACCGAACAAGTATGGCGCGCGCCCATAGCCTTGCACCCACAATGGAGAGCGTGGGCACAAATTTGCGATGGTGTGGGCAAGCCACGCAAGCGCCGCAAGGTGTCATCATACTTTTATGGTGTGACTAGGGCGAGACGCTGTCGGTTTCGATTTTGTTTTGCAAGCCGCAGTTTGGAAAATAGCAATACACTATCTGATGCCTGGTTTCCAGTCATGGCGCCGCCTGCGTAGGGCGTAAGCTTAGCGAGGAGTGATCTAGACCAAGTTGTGCAACCAATGACGTCGAGGACGTTAGAAATCGGATCGTTGCACAATGGCTCTATCCCTGTTTCGCGCGTAGAACAAAGTTGGTTGCAACGATTTGGCCTTAAGAATGCTGCGCAAGCCTGTGTAAGTGTTCGACGGCTTGCTGGTTTTGGCGGTCGCCTACTTGACCATTGGTTGGCACCAGCTCGCTCAGATTTCTATGGGGGAGCGCGCAAATGTCTAGCCCTTATGGGGTCTTTTTAGGTTGTGTGGCTAAAAAAATACTGCAATTGGGCAATTTTACGCAATTTAAAGTAGCGTCGTGATACGGGAATTGATAATTTACCGGTGAATAAAGAAGGCAGCCAATGAGCACGGCCTCGATGAATGGATATTCAGATGAAAAAGATAGCAGTTGCGGCCGCGGCCATGGCTTGCATGCTGGGCGCTGCCCATGCACAAGACCTCACAGTCAGCGGGTTTCTGGCGTTTGAAGCCATTTATGGCGCCAACTATGATTTTGATACGGTTGAGTACTGGGTTCAAACTCAGGTGAATGGCGACCCGGATGCGGGTAATGGCAGTGGCATTGATGACTTGGATTTTGGTGTCGATGGCCGCCTGAACTTCGACTATGCAAATTCGACCAAGTCCGGCCTGGAATACGGCATGCACTTTGAGCTGGATCTCTACCAGTCCGACGAGCAATCCCGCACTGCCGACAGCGGCACGCATCCGATTGTGGAAGGCGACCCGTCGATGTTGGGCGAAATTGAGGGTTGGGCGGACTACGGAGCGTCGAAGCCAGACCGGCTCGTCGGCGACAGCGTCGCTTTTAATGACGGCTATGTCTTCATCAATTCTGCTCTGGGCAACGTGAAACTGGGCGATGCCGGTGCCGCTGGCGCTGCGAGCAACCAACTCCATGTACCCTACCTGGTGAATGCGCTTGAGCGGGACCAATACGCGACCGCCGAGCTGGAACTGATCAAATACGAGAATTCATTCGTGGGCGTCGATTTCGCGGCATCGGTTGACGACGACGCGAACTGGAATTTGGGCATTGGCTATTCGGCTGACGTTGGCGGTATCAATGTCGCCCTAGGCCTGTCCGCGGGTGAGGAAACCTTGGCGGGCTCTATCGCCGCTGCAGCTGGTGGTCTGAGCTTTGGCGTTAACTACGCCATGGAAGAAGTTGGATCGACCAGTGAATACGTTGCTGCGGGCGTTGGCTATTCCATGGGCGCCTTGACCCTTGGCACCGGGGTCGAGACCGAGATCCGCCACGGCGATGTGGCGCTCTTTAACCATGGTTCAGTAACGGGCCAAGAGTACGAAACCAACTACTTCGTCGCCGCCAGCTATGAGCTGGCTGATGGTCTGGCGTTGAATGTTGGCGTCGCAAACCTCGACAGTGATAGCGCGAACAACTGGTCAGCGCGCGATGGCGGACTTTTTGGCTTCTTTGGCCGATCCGGTCGCGGTCTGGATCTGGGCGATGACGAGGGGCGCGCTTGGACCGTCGGAGCCAGCTTAGAGGTCTCTTTCTAAGTAGCCTGTTGGCTTTTGGCAGATCATAGGGGCTTCCAATTCGGGAGCCCTTTTTTTGTTGCTTCGTTCTGGGGCTTGGACTGCCACGCTATCAGACGTTATACCAAAGCCGCGCCGGTGCGCCGCTGTGATCCGACTTGTTTTTCAACGCCGTATCGACAGAGTTAGCGGTCACTGCGGTGCGGCTTCCGTATTATGACAGCTGAACAGCAAGGCCCCAAAGGGCTATGACTGTTGCGGATGTGCAACAGACCTAAATGTTCGATAGCGAGAAGACTAAGCATTTTTGCCTGGCCGTTGTGTCCTTTGTTATAAAATGGTAACGACTGTTGGTAGCAAAAAGACGGGGTGACGGAACTCCGCGCGCGAAAAATTGGATTTGCAGATGAAAAAGACAATTTTGATGGCAACCGCGATTGCGGCCTTGTCCGGGGCTAGCCAAGCGCAAGATCTCACCATCGGTGGCTTCCTGGAATTCGAAGCAATTTATGGCGCGTACTATGATTTTGACCCCATTGAAGATGCCTTTAACGCTGACGTCGTTGGTAACGGCAGCGGATTTGACGATCTAGATTTTGGTGTCGATGGTCGATTGAACTTCGACTATTCGAATTCAACCAAATCCGGCCTGGAATACGGCATGCACTTCGAATTAGACCTGTATCAGTCTGATGAGAGTACGCGCACCATTGGCAGCGAAGGCTATCCCATCGCCGAAGGAGACCCGGCAACTTTTTCCGACGACGATGGTTGGACCGACTATGGGACCGCATCTCCAGATCGACTTGTTGATGACTATGCGGCTTTCCATGATGGCTATGTCTTTATCAATTCTGCGCTTGGCAATGTTAAGCTGGGGGACGCGGGTGCCGCTGGCGCTGCGAGCAACCAACTCCATGTGCCCTACCTGGTGAATGCGCTTGAGCGGGACCAATACGCGACCGCCGAGCTGGAACTGATCAAGTACGAGAATTCGTTCGTGGGCGTCGATTTCGCCGCATCGGTTGACGACGACGCGAACTGGAATTTGGGCATTGGCTATTCGGCTGACGTTGGCGGTATCAATGTCGCCCTAGGCCTGTCCGCGGGTGAGGAGACCTTGGCGGGCTCTATCGGCGCTGCAGCTGGTGGTCTGAGCTTTGGCGTTAACTACGCCATGGAGGAGGTCGGCTCCACCACCGAATACATCGCGGCGGGCGTCGGTTATTCCATGGGCGCCTTGACCCTTGGCACCGGGGTCGAGACCGAGATCCGCCACGGCGTCGTCGGCAGGCGCGATGTTTACCCAGAGATGGTGCTCAACAGCCCGACCGGCGAAGAGTACGAGACCAACTATTTCGTTGCTGTTAGCTATGAGTTGGCTGACGGTCTGCTCGTTAGTGTCGGGGTTGCGAACCTAGATAGCGACAGCGCCAACAACTGGTCTGCACGATCAGGTCAGTGGAGTTTGAACGGGCCATTTTTCGGACGTTCGGGGCGAGGCTTTGACCTGGGCGAGGATGAAGGCCGGGCATGGACGGCTGGCGCTAGCGTCAAGGTTTCCTTCTAACCAGCCTGTTGGCTTCTAGCAGATCAAAAGGGCTTCCAATTCGGGAGCCCTTTTTTTGCCTTTGGCTGGGGGCTCTGCTTGGACCGAGAAGAGGCGATTTCGACACTAGGCATCGACAATATGTATCATTTTGGCAACACTGAGGTAGAAAGTTGGGGTGTGCGTGCAATTATAAGTTGAGTGCCTAACCATGCGGTTATAGTCTTTGAATTAATAAGGTGCGGCCTACTAGACGCGCCAATAATTGGGATACTCAAATGAACAAGCTATTTGCGGCGGCGGTGCCATTCGTTGCCATAGCGAGCATGGGATATGCGCAAAACCTGACCATTGGTGGCTTTTTGGAATTCGAAGCCGCCTTTGGCGATAATTACGATTTTGACGCCGTTGCCTACCTGGAATGGTTGGATGGGACGGAGCCCTACAGCAACGCAGGTTTCGTCAACGGCGCCGACTTCGGCGTCGACGGGCGGCTGGAGTTTGATTATTCGAATTCAACCAAATCAGGGCTAGAATACGGGGCGCACTTTGAGCTGGATCTGTATCAGTCAGACGGCGTATTGCGCAGCGTGTGGTACGACGGCGATGAAGCCAATCCCATCATCGAAGGCGACGACGCGAACGGCTCAATACCGTATTATTCCTTCGGTATGGAGGACCGCTTAGTCGGCGATAGCGTGAGCTTCAATGACGGCTATGTTTTCATAAACTCCGCACTTGGCAATGTTAAATTGGGCGACGCAGGGGCCGCCGGCGCTGCCCGCAACCAACTGAACGTGCCCTACTTGATCAATGCGCTGGAACGCGATCAGTACCCGACCGCTGAGCTAGAACTGATCAAGTATGAAAATTCTTTCTTAGGCGTCGATTTTGCCGCTTCCGTGGATGATGATTCCAACTGGAACTTGGGTATTGGCTACGCCGCCGCTGTCGGATCCATGGACGTGGCCTTGGGCCTTTCTGCTGGCGAGTATACCCTCGCGGGCTCCTTGGGCGCTACGGTTGGCGGCCTGACGTTCGGCGTCAACTATGCCATGGAAGAAGTCGATGCGACCAGCGAGTATATTGCCGCGGGTGTTGGCTACTCCATGGGCGCCCTAACGATCGGTACAGGCGTTGAGACTGAAATCCGCCACGGCGACATTCACCTGTTCCAGCACAACAGCCCGACAGGCCAAGAATACGAGACCAACTATTTCGTTGGCGCCTCCTATGAGCTTGCGGACGGATTGCTGTTGAGCCTTGGCTTGGCAAATCTGGACAGCGATAGTGTCTATAACTGGAGCGAAAAACGATGGCGGCGGTCTGGCCGTGGGTTCGATGCCAACAGCAGCGACTATGCGCGTGGCGGATTTAAAGAAGGCCGGGCATGGACGGCGGGCGCCAGCGTCAAGGTTGCGTTTTAGCGCCCGGTGAAGGTCAACGCCCGGTGAAGGTCAACGCCCGGTGAAGGCTAATACCAAAGCCGCGTCGCTCCATGACGTGCAAGACAGAGATTTTGCTTGTATCGCAACACCTTAGAATGGAGTAGAGCTGTCACTGCGGCGCGGCGTTCGTATAACATGTATCGAATTTTGGGCCCCATTGGCCCCCTTTTTTGTCGCCACCTGAGCTAGACGCGCCCCAAATTGTAAGAAGCGCCGGTGCTGGTATCCAAAAACGCCGCCAATGGGATGTCTTCTTGCTTCAAAAATCCTTGCTGTGGCAGCTTGCCGTCGCGCACCATTTCGATTACCGCCACCACCGACGAAGCGGTTGTCCAGGCGATCGCCGTGCGCTCAATGCCTGCAATTTCAATAGGATAGTAAGCGCGCACGAACTCTTTGCGGAAGGGCTTTCCAGCAATTTTTCCTTCGGCTGAGACGTGAATATAGACAACATCATCGTTCACGGGCGGCTTAGCGTGGACCAAGATTTGTCCGGCCTCCTCGCGGCGCTCGCGCATCAGCAGCTCGTGGAAGAAAAAGTTCATCTGCTTGACGTGACCGGGGTAGCGCATGGTTTTGTAGTCCATGTTCGGCACGCGGTCCTTATAGGTCTCGCACATGGTGCCCAGACCGCCCGATGTGGTAAAAGCTTCGAGCTCGGTCCCGCCAATGAAGACCTTCTCCAGCCATTCCATGGCGGAAACCCATTTGATCTGGCCGTCTTCGATCACCTCGCAGTCGTTCAGGTATTCGTTGACCACGCCTTCAGGGGACCAATTGAAAGAATAGCCCATAAGCCCGGTGGGGTGTTGTGGCAGAGCGCCAACGCGCATCTTGCACGAGCGGCACTCGTCAAATTGCCCAATCAGATCGGCACCGACAATACCGACAAATCCCGGCGCTAGCCCACACTGCGGTGCCATCAAACCTTTTGAGGACTTAGAAAGCTCAATAATGGCCTTGGTCGTTGGCACGTCTTCTGTCAGGTCAAAGTAGTGGATACCCGCCGCGTGAGCGACCTGAGCAACACCGCTGTTCAGATGGTAGGGCAGGCAGGACAGCACGCCGTCGAAGGCGGCCAGGGCCGTTGCCAGCGCATGGCGGTCGGCAACATCTATCGCTTCGACCGCGAACGGCAGGTCGCGCGCAGGCGCAACGGCATCAAATCCGGTGACTTGAAACCGGTTCTCGTGGAGCAACTCTGCGGCCAAGGTACCAACCTTGCCCAAGCCCAAAACGGCAATTTTTTGCATGTCTTCTACCTTGGTCAAATAGCGCTAAATCTTTTCTTTGTTTTTAGCGCAAAAGTCCGGCTTGGAAAGCAGAAGCCTGCCGTTGTTCGTCAAGGAATTCTTGCCGCTCGCCACGGTGCCTTGTCATTTGAAAATCGCGGCGATAGCTGAAAATACGGTGGTGAATCATAACCTCGGGCCAGGTTCGCCAACGCCTGTTGAGGCGGTCCATGTTGAGGCAATTACTATTGGGTGTTGACTTGAAATGCACTATTTGATAATAGAACAAAAAACGAACAAAACTTGATTCGTTAACTAAGGAGTTATCCAATGGGTCAAAACGGCAATAAACTATTCTTTGATAGGTTTTTAGGTGGCAGCTCGCCGAAGGAGCCAACCTTTACGCAGCAAGGGACAATCGCTATAGGCTGAACAACCCAGATGCCTTTCGCTTTCAGATGATGCGAGACATATTTGCTACGGGTCGTCCCAAGGAGTTGTGGGGCACATTCCCATACCGTTTGGCGTCGGGCGAAAACATAAGAGACAAGGCGCAAGAAAACTGGGTGCGCAGTGATGGGCCTGGAGCGACGGTCTATATGGACTAGGCGGAAGTGCAACGCAGAACAGGGATAAGCACCAGAGCCCCCCGCGAATATAAGGCAATTAAGGATTTGGCTAAATTTAGACGGCGAATTCCCAACGGCCGTGAACGTGTTGAACAAGGTTTGTAGGCAATGAAAAAACGCCATTCTCACAAGTAGTATTGGTAGAGCCTTTTGGCGATGGAGCCAAGATGATAGGTTTTGTAACGGATGACAAAGTCGATGAAGGCAAAAAATGTACGGTATTTGTTCCTACAGCAC
>JAUIHE010000117.1 GCA_030432195.1 Alphaproteobacteria bacterium | reverse complement strand
CTAGCAAGTGATGCGGACCCATGGCCACGGCTTGTTGGAAGGCGCTGGCCCCCGTCGACGCCACGACCACACGCCCTTCGCTTGCCTTGACAGTTTGCGGTTCTGGCAAAGCCAGGTGCTGGCGGGCCCAGGTCGCAATGCTGCTGGCAACATAGCGAGCATCGCTTTCGCGCGACAACAAATGATCGGCTTGATCCAAGCTTATGAACGACTTGGGGTGCTTCGCTGCTGCGAAAATCAGGCCCGCATCGTCAATGCTCACCTGATTGTCGAGGGGCGCATGCAAGACCAGCAACGCGGCCCTTAAGCGGGCGATTGCCTCTGGCTGGCAATAGCGGCGCGCTTCGTTCAAGAAGGCCTTCGTAATCGTGAAGGGGCGGTTGGCCAGGCAAACTTCTGCCTGACCCTGGTCTTCTATTTCAGCAATCTTGTCCGCAAAACTTTTGAGCACATGGGCAGGATCCGCAGGCGCGCCTATCGTTGCCACCGCCTTGATCTGTGGTGATTGGGCCGCTGCCGACAACACTGCTGCGCCCCCTAGCGAGTGTCCGATGAGCAGGCTGGGGGCTTGATCGCGCTCGCTCAGTGCTTGAATGGCGCTCAGGATATCGCCAACATTGCTTCGGTAATGTTCATGCGCAAAGTCACCGCCCGATTGCCCCAAGCCCGTGAAGTCAAAGCGCAGCACGGCAATGCCTTGCTCGGCGAGGCCGCGCGCGATAATCGTTGCGCCCTTTATGTCCTTACCGCATGTGAAGCAATGGGCGAACACGGCGTAGGCCTTCGGTGTCCCGACACTTGGCAATTCCAGACGCGCTGATAGGGCGGCGCCACTGGCACCTTCAAAGCTCAGTTTTTCGTATGGCATGTTGGCTCCCTTCGATGCTTAACCGGGCGGCATCGCTCGTTGATGAGGCGGCCAGCAGACCTTCGGGCAAGAGGTCAGGCGATGTCCAGGGCAGGTAACCTAACACTGTATCACGATTGGCGGCGCCGCTTGAGGGGCAATTCCAAGCGCCAGCTTTCAGGTAAGCCCACGAGGTGCTGGGGGAGCAGGCTTGGTCTAAATCGAGGCCTCAGCTTTGTAAAAGTGGTCCATGAGGCGCTGCCTGGCTTCCGGTATTGGTCGATTGTTGGCGTGGCACAGGTGCTTTTCCAAAAAGTGGCCGGTCAATAGAAGCCCCTGACGCGCCTGTCCTGAAGTTGGCGGAACTCCTTTTAGAAAATCTGGCAATATCAGCAGTTTATCTTTGTATGGCGCGCCTGCTTCCGCGCTGACCGCCCGTCCCGAGCGCGGCGATACATAGATCAGGTTTTCCGTTTCTCCGGTTGCAGCACAGCAACTGAGGTCCAAGCCAAAGCCAAGCGCCTGCAACAGGCCCAGCTCAAAACTCACTAAGCCCTCGGCCCAATGCGGGCCCGGCAGCATATCGAGCCAGGCGACAGCAGCGTGATAGATGGCGGGTAGGGGGTCTCGTTCAGGCAAGACCTGATTGAGGATCGCGCAGAAGGCCCGCAAGGCTGCGAGGCGCGGCGGGTCGCTCAGCACGGTTGCCGCCCTGGCCTGGGACAGCTCGACATCAAAGCGGCCAAGGTTTTCGGCAAGGCGCGCGCCCCAGCGCAGATCGACCTGATTGCCGATCTGTAGCACTGGCGCCAGCCGTTTGGACTGACCACCGCGCACTAGACCGGCAAAGCGCCCGTGTTCTGGGGTCATGCAGGTCAAGATTGCGCTGGTCTCGCCGTGCGCGCGAACAGCCAGGATAAATCCATCATCTTGCCACGTTTCCATCGCGCCTTCCTCGTTCTTTGGCCTATTCCAGCCGCATAGCTTGGCTAGTCTAACTGGCAACATGACCCCTGCCCAGTGCTAGCGACGCGGCAGAGCTATTTTGAAATTGGTCATGTGGGTATTTGTTAGGGGCTAATTTTGATGACAACCACGCGCAAGAGCATAACTGCCACCCTTCAGCGGGCGAGCTTGGTCGGCGGCATGACCTTCATCGTCCTGTATTTCCTCTACCACATGCTGTTGGGCGATCGGGGTTTGCTAGCGCAAGTGCATCAACAAACAGTGTTGAACACCAAGCTTGCCGAGATGCACGCGCTGGAGAGCAAAGTGGCCACCATGCGCCGGAAGGTTCAAGGGCTGTCGGACACGTCGTTGGATCTAGATTTGCTTGATGAACAAGTGCGCAAGGTGCTGCACTATTCGCATCCAAACGAGGCAATTGTCATTCAATAGCAGCGTTGCTAATAAGTAAGTTAATCTGCATAGTATGTAGAAAAAACAACGCTATACAAATAGTTGACAAAATTGTGTCTAACGCACATCCTCTGCGCAGGAGTCACGCATGAGGAAACGTCATGGCCACCCGCCCCAAAAAAACCAGCCCTAAGACGGCTGACCCCAAGAATTTTTCTGCTGAACAAACCCTGGAATATTACCGCGAGATGATGCTGATCCGCCGCTTTGAAGAAAAAGCGGGGCAGCTCTATGGCATGGGTTTGATCGGCGGTTTTTGCCACCTCTATATCGGACAGGAAGCCGTGGTAACCGGTGTCCAGTCCGCTATGGTTGAGGGCGACAGCGTTATCACCTCTTACCGCGATCACGGCCACATGCTGGCTTGTGGTATGGACGCAAAAGGCGTCATGGCCGAGCTGACCGGTCGCGAAGGCGGCTACTCAAAAGGTAAGGGTGGCTCCATGCACATGTTTAGCGTGGAGAGAGGCTTTTTCGGCGGTCATGGTATAGTTGGCGCGCAGGTGCCGCTCGGCACGGGCATCGCCTTTGCTCACAAATATAATGAGACCGGCAAGATATCTGCAACATATCTTGGCGACGGCGCGGTCAACCAAGGCCAGGTCTACGAGGCCTTTAATATGGCAGCGCTGTGGAAGTTGCCAGCCCTGATCATTATCGAAAACAACCAATATGGCATGGGAACAGCGGTTGGCCGCGCCTCAGCCTCTACCGAGTTGTTCAAGCGTGGCCAGGCTTACGGTATTCCCGGTGAACAAGTTGACGGCATGGATGTGTTTAAGGTCTTTGCTGCTGCTCAAAATGCGGTGGACTACATCCGCTCTGGTAAGGGTCCGATGATCCTTGAGATGAAAACCTATCGCTACCGCGGCCACTCCATGTCTGATCCGGCTAAGTATCGCAGCAAAGAAGAAGTCCAAAAGATGCGCAGCGAGCAAGATCCGATTGAGCGCTTGAAAGAGTTCATCTTGAGCGCGGGCCATTCTGACGAAGCCGCGCTGAAAGCGATCGATAAAGAGATCAAAGCCATCGTTACTGAAGCGGCGGACTTCGCGCAAACCAGCCCCGAACCGCAGCCCTCAGAGCTGTACACCGACGTCTACGTTTAAGGAACATCGTTCATGTCAATTGATATTCTCATGCCCGCTTTGTCTCCGACGATGACGGAGGGCACCCTGGCCAAGTGGTTGGTCAATGAAGGCGACAGCGTTAACTCTGGCGATGTCATCGCTGAAATTGAAACCGACAAGGCGACAATGGAAGTCGAAGCCGTTGATGAAGGCGTTGTCGCGAAGCTTTTGGTGGCAGAAGGCACAGAAAACGTGGCCGTCAATTCGGTCATCGCAGTTCTGGCAGAAGAGGGCGAAGACGCGAGCAGTGTCTCTGCAGGGGGCTCAGCGCCAACGCCTGCTGTTGCGCAAGCTGCTGCCGCTCCGGCACCTGCTGCCGCGGCTCCCGCTGCGCCTGCCGCAGCGCCCGTGAGCGCCGCATCCCAAGCCGAAGCTGAATGGGACGGCCCCACCAAGACCCTCAGCGTGCGCGAAGCCTTGCGCGATGCCATGGCCGAAGAGATGCGCGCCAACGAGCAGGTTTTCTTGATGGGCGAAGAGGTGGCCGAATACAACGGTGCCTACAAAGTCTCTCAAGGCTTGCTAGACGAATTTGGTTCCAAGCGGGTCATTGACACGCCGATCACTGAACAAGGTTTCACCGGAATTGCGGTCGGTGCTGCCTTCATGGGCCTGCGCCCCATCGTCGAGTTCATGACCTTCAACTTTGCTATGCAGGCCATTGACCAGATCATCAACTCTGCCGCCAAGACCCTCTATATGTCTGGCGGTCAAATCAAGTCACCCATCGTCTTCCGCGGCGCCAATGGTGCGGCGTCGCGTGTAGCAGCTCAGCACTCACAATGCTATGGCGCATGGTATTCGCATGTTCCCGGTCTGCATGTGGTCTCCCCCTATTCCGCAGCCGACGCAAAGGGGTTGCTGAAGTCAGCTATTCGCTCTGAGACCCCGGTGGTCTTTTTGGAAAACGAATTGCTGTACGGTGATACGGGTGAGGTTCCTGACAGTGACGATTGGACCGTGCCGATTGGCAAGGCCAAGATTGTTCGCTCGGGCAGTGATGTTACCATCACGGCGTTTTCGATCATGGTCAAGAAGGCGCTGGCAGCCGCCGATGCTTTGGCCGAACAGGGCATTTCGGCAGAAGTCATAGACCTGCGCAGCCTGCGCCCGCTGGATACGAAGACCATCTTGGCTTCGGTTCGCAAGACCAATCGCATCGTTACCTGCGAAGAAGGCTGGGGCCAGTCTGGCATCGGGGCTGAAATCTCCGCCCGGATCATGGAGCAGGCGTTTGACTACTTGGATGCGCCGGTGACAAGGGTCTATGGCGAAGACGTGCCCATGCCCTATGCAGCCAACTTGGAACAGCTAGCCCTGCCCCAAGCAGAGCACATCGTCGAGGCGGCCAAAGCCGTCTGCTACAAATAAGGAGACGCGGTAATGCCGATTGATATCTTAATGCCCGCTCTCTCGCCCACGATGACCGAAGGCAAGCTGGCGGCTTGGATGGTCAAAGAGGGTGACAGTGTAAGCTCCGGCGACGTGATCGCCGAAATTGAGACCGACAAGGCCACGATGGAAGTCGAGGCGGTTGACGAAGGCGTGGTCGCCAAGATCTTGGTCCCCGAGGGCAGCGAAGGCGTGGCGGTCAATTCCGTCATAGCGCGCTTGCTGGAAGAAAGTGAGGACGCGTCAGCGTTGGACGCACCCGCCGTAGCTCAGCCGCCATCTGCAGCAGTCACTCCTGCTGCTGCGCCGGAAGTAACTCCCGCGTCTGCCAGTGCTGGGCCTCAATCCAGCGCCCCAGCCCCTGCTGGGGACGACAAGGCAGAACGCGTTTTTGCGTCTCCTTTGGCGCGCCGCATCGCGGCTGACAAAGGGCTGGATCTGGCACAAGTGACGGGTTCTGGTCCGCACGGCCGCATCGTGAAGGCCGACGTCATAAATCTGGAGGCCACGGCACAGAAAGCCGTAGCGACACCAAGTTCAGCAAGCGCGAGCAAGCCTACGTCCCAGACAACGACAAGCCTGCCCGGCGTCATGGACCCACGCCCGATCGCAGATGCCTTTGGCCTGGAATACGACTACGAGCCCGCGACGGCCATGCGTAAGGTGATTGCTCAGCGTTTGACCGAGTCCAAGCAAAGCGTGCCGCACTTCTACCTGACCTTGGAGTGCAACATTGACCCGCTGTTGGCGCTGCGCAAGCAGATCAACCAAGACAGCGACGGCAGCTACAAGCTGTCGGTCAACGATTTCATCATTAAGGCGGCCGCCAAGGCCCTGCAGCAAGTGCCGGCTGCAAACGCGTCTTGGACCGGCGATGGCATCATTCGCTATAAGTCCGCGCACATCTCGGTAGCTGTGGCTATTGATGGTGGCCTGATTACCCCGGTTGTGCGCGAAGCGGAAAAGCTGTCTCTGGGCAATATTTCCAATAAAGTCAAAGACCTGGCTGGCCGTGCGAAAGAAGGCAAGCTGACACCCGCCGAGTTCCAAGGCGGCACCTTCTCGATCTCTAACCTGGGCATGTTTGGCATTCAGCAGTTCCAAGCCGTGATTAATCCGCCGGAAGGGGCGATTTTGGCGGTCGGCGCTGGTGAGCAAAAGCCCGTTGTTGTCGATGGTGAGGTCACGATTCAGACGTGCATGACCGTAACCCTGTCTTGTGACCATCGTGTCGTTGATGGTGCCGTTGGAGCCGAGTTCCTGGCTGCCTTCAAGCAGATCATCGAAGCACCAACGCGCTTGTTGGTCTAACCCCAGCTCAAAAAACGAGGGAAACGCATGAGCGATACGAATTTTGATCTGGTGGTCTTGGGGGCGGGGCCCGGCGGTTACGTTGCCGCTATCCGGGCAGCCCAATTGGGCTTGAAAGCAGCGGTCGTTGAGCGCGAGCATTTGGGCGGCATCTGCCTAAACTGGGGCTGTATTCCCACCAAAGCGCTATTGCGCTGCGCGGAGGTCGCTAGCTTGGCCAAGAACGGCGCTCAGTTCGGCGTTAACATTGAGGGCATCAGTTTCGATGTGGCGCGCATGGTCAAGTACAGCCGGGACGTTTCGGCGCGCTTGTCTGCTGGCGTTGGCCATCTGTTGAAAAAGAACAAGGTCCAGGTCCTGATGGGCAGCGGTAAGTTGCTTGGAAAAGGCGCGCTGGAAGTCACCGATGCCAAGGGTGGCGTGACCAAGATTTCCGCCAAGCATATCATCTTGGCGACCGGCGCCCGCGCGCGTGTCTTGCCGGGTCTAGAACCCGACGGTGAGCTGGTCTGGACCTATAAAGAAGCCATGGTGCCCAAGCGGGTACCTAAATCCATGATCGTGGTCGGTTCGGGTGCGATTGGGATCGAATTTGCCAGCTTCTATAATGCGATTGGTGTCGATGTGACCGTCGTTGAGGTCATGGATCGTATCTTGCCGGTTGAAGACGCCGAAATCTCTAAAGAAGCCGAGAAGCAATTCAAAAAGCACGGCTTGAAGATCATGACAAAAGCCATGGTCAAAAAGCTGGATCGTGCCAAGGGACAGGTCACGGCACACATTGAGCAGAATGGCAAAATGCAGGAAATCAAGGCCGAGGTCTTGATCTCTGCCGTTGGCATCGTTGCCAACACCGAAGGCCTGGGACTGGAGGCGACTAAGGTTAAGTTGGACCGTGGCCACGTAGTGACAGATGGCTATGGTCGCACCGATGAGCCAGGCGTCTATGCGATCGGTGATATCGCGGGCGCGCCTTGGTTGGCGCACAAGGCCAGCCACGAAGGCATAATCTGCGTTGAGAAGATCGCGGGCCTCAATCCGCACACCATGGACAAGACCGGCATTCCAGGCTGTACCTATGCCCACCCACAAGTCGCAAGCGTTGGCTTGACCGAGGCGGCGGCCAAAGAGGCGGGCTATAAGGTCAAGGTGGGGCGCTTCCCCTTCATGGCCAACGGCAAGGCCATCGCCTTGGGCGAGGATCAAGGTTTCATCAAGACGATTTTTGATGAAAAAACTGGGGAGCTGCTAGGCGCTCATATGATCGGCGCGGAAGTAACCGAGTTGATTCAGGGCTATACCATCGCTAAGTCTTTAGAGACGACTGAACTCGATTTGATGCACACGGTCTTCCCGCACCCAACTTTGTCAGAAATGATGCATGAGTCGGTGCTGGATGCCTACGGGCGCGCGGTCCACTTTTAACAGCCGCCCCGCGCCTTCTGTGTTAGCCTAACTGCGAAGGTCCGACCTGGGCGGGCCTTCTGCCTTGCCGACGGACAAAGATGACATGACCAGCTCGCTGGAGACCCCTGCCAAAGCCAAACTGCGCCATCCCGAGAAAGCCAAGAACCCGGACGCGCCGCGCTTGAAAAAGCCCGCCTGGCTGAAGGTCAAGGCGCCGACGGCGGGTATGTTCGAGCAAACCCGCAAGGTTATGCGAAGCAACTCGCTTGTCACCGTTTGCGAAGAGGCGGCCTGCCCCAACATCGGCGAGTGTTGGTCCAAGCGCCACGCGACCATGATGATTATGGGCGGCACCTGCACACGCGCTTGCGCTTTTTGCAACGTTGCGACAGGGCGTCCTGACTCTCTTGATCCCTTCGAGCCCTTTAACGTTGCCAAGTCTGTTGCCGAATTGGGCCTTGAGCACGTGGTCGTCACGTCGGTTGATCGCGATGATCTGGCCGATGGGGGTGCTCAGCACTTCGCCGAAACGATCACCGCCATCCGTGAGGCTTCGCCGGGCACAACAATCGAGGTGCTGACGCCGGACTTCCTACGAAAGGGCGATGCTTGGAAGATCGTGGCAGAAGCGCGCCCCGACGTTTTCAACCACAATCTTGAGACCGTTCCGCGCCTCTATGCGCCGGTGCGTCCGGGCTCACGATACTATCAATCCTTGCGTTTGCTGGATGAGGTGAAACGCTTTGATCCAAGCATCTTCACCAAGTCGGGCCTGATGGTCGGCCTGGGCGAAGATCGTTTGGAAGTCCAGCAGGTCATGGACGATCTGCGGGTGGCTGACGTCGATTTCTTGACGCTTGGTCAGTATTTGGCGCCGACGCCCAAGCACTTCCCCATGGATCGCTTTGTAACGCCCGACGAATTCAAAGAGTACGAACGCATGGCCTATTCGCGCGGCTTCGCGCTAGTCGCAGCTTCGCCTTTGACTCGTTCATCATACCACGCCGGGGAAGATTTCGCGAGGCTTCGCGCTGCCCGCCAAGCCGAGCAATCCGACAACAAAAGGCCGCAATAGTCCAACGCCAACAGCGGTGACGACGAAGAAAAGGATAGAACCATGGGTCTTCGATTTATCTTCATGCTCACGCGCAACGACAAGACCGTCGAAGATGCCGAACAGCATCTAAAAACCGCGCTAGCTGCAGGCGTTCACCATATCGGGTTCAAGGATGTCGGCTTGCCCTTTGATCGCCTGCGAGAGCTCAACGCCGCCATCAAAGCCGGTGGTGCCACAAGCTACCTGGAAGTCGTGACCCTGGATAAGGGCAGCGAGGTCGCTTCCGCCAAGGCCGCGGTTGAAATTGGCGTTGATATCCTGCTGGGCGGTACCAATGTAAACGCGGTTTTGCCGGTCTTGGCTGGAAAGGGGATTCAATACTATCCCTTCCCGGGACGCATCGAAGGACACCCCAGCGTGTTGGCGGGCAGTATTGACGAGATTGTTGATAGTGCCGTCGAACTGGCGGCGCGCGAGGGCGTGCATGGGCTCGACCTGTTGGCCTACCGTTCTGCTGAAAATGTGACAGGACTGATGGCGGCGGTCTGTACGGCCGTGGACAAGCCAGTCATTATGGCAGGCTCCATCGGGTCGCGAGAGCGGATTGCGCGGGTGCGCCGGTCGGGGGCGGCGGGATTTACCATCGGTACCGCGGCGCTCGAAGGCAACTATCCGGCCGATAGCCCCGAATTGGAAGCCCAGCTTCGGTCAATCCAACGTGATGTTGCGGGTGTCAACAACCACCTTTCACCGAATACCACCAAGAACCTCGATAAAGCCTTTGCCAGTTTTTCGGAGACTTGGAGCCCGCACATCGCAGGTCAGGTCAACAACATGGCGATCAAGTTGGCCAAGTTTGAAGGCTCGTTTGTTTGGCATCACCACGAGGTCGAGGACGAGCTGTTCTTGGTCCACAAGGGCCGCTTGTTGATGAAATTCCGCGACCGCGACGAGATCGTTGAACAGGGCGAATTCATTGTCGTACCCCACGGGGTGGAACATTGCCCAGTTGCCTTGACAGACCCGTGTGAAGTGGTGCTGTTAGAGCCTCTAGCAACGGTCAATACCGGCAACGCTGTCGATGATCGTCGCGTTACCGAGCTGCCCTATATCTAGCAGCGGCCCGGGCCCTAACATCACGCAAATTTTTTTAGGACACTCTGTGGATACGACCCTCATCGTCGTTACTCTGGGCAGCTTTTTGGCCGCCGCCATCAACGCCGCCTTGGCGACCGGCGGCGTCTATGTACTGCTGTTGTTTTCTATGTCGGTGGTGCCGGTAACCGCGGCCATTTCTTTGCAGACGGTCTTCTCTGCCGGGTCTTTATCGGCGCGTATCTTGTTCTTTTGGCAACACATCAATTGGCGCATCGTCGGATTTTTCATGCTTGGTTCCGTGCCCGGCGTAGCGGCGGGGGCTTGGGGGCTGGCCAATGTCCCTGAACGCAGTCTGACCGTGATTTTGGGAGTCGTTATCCTGATTCTGATCTGGATGCCCAAAGGCCGGGCGCCCTTGCAGTCGCGTCGGGCCTTTGTCGGTATAGGTACGGCCCACAGCTTCCTTGGAACCATGCTGGGGATCGGCGGTGTCTTGCAGGCTATGATATTGCGAACCAAGCTGGACCGCATGGCAGTTACGGGGACGCTTGCCGCCTCCATGCTGTTGCTCGATGTTTTGAAAACGGCGAGTTACATCGGTATGGGGTTCAACTATCTGGATTTTTGGCCGCATATTGTTTTGGCGACCTTGGCCGGGTTTGCTGGCGTTTATGTCGGCAAGCTACTGTCTAAATCCATGCCGGAGCACGTGTTTCGCATCGCTTTTCGCGTATTGGTGTCGTTTGCGGCCCTGCGCCTCGTCGTTTTAGGGCTGTTCTAGCGAGACCCGATGATCGTTGGCGGTGAACAGCGGTTAGCTGAGGCTGCTGACCAGCGCAGCGCTAGTGTCCCATGGCATCGGTCGGTTCCGGCAAGTCCTTGGGTTTTCTTGCAAATTTTCTTGGCCTATGCCATTGTGTCGCACTGGGCCTTGTGCCGAACTCGTTATCCTTCGGCGCAGGGCTACCATTCGACCGGTGTTAGGAAAG
>JAUIHE010000116.1 GCA_030432195.1 Alphaproteobacteria bacterium | reverse complement strand
AACGAAAGAGTTAGAGTAGAAAATCTGCTCAGCTTCGAGAACTGAGTAGTGGTCAACTTCCAAAGAGCCAGGGATTACAGGCGTGTGCAGCTGGTTAGCAGCTTCGTTTGCGTCGCCAGTGTCACCCATCTTCACGTTACCCAGAGCTGAGTTGATGAAGACGTAGCCGTCGTTGAACGCAACGTAGTCAGCGTCCAGGTAATCTTCTGACGGATCAGACTGATACAGGTCCAGCTCAAAGTGCATGCCGTATTCCAGGCCTGACTTGGTAGAGTTTGAGTAGTCGAAGTTCAAACGACCATCAACGCCGAAGTCCAGATCTTGTACTTGTGCATCTTCTGCATCGTAGCTCTCGCCGTAAGCTGCTTCAAACTCCAAGAAGCCGCCAACAGTCAGGTCTTGTGCCGCAGCAACGCCTGCAAATGCAACAACAGCAGTTGTCGCCAACAGTACCTTTTTCATTTGTATCTCCTAAAGAAAGGGTCCGTTCAACGCAGGCGCTCTGTCGTCGCCTGTCGTGAGCCTAGTAAGCCGATCTGACCCGCCGACTTCGAGGGTTTCTGTGCCTTTTGTGCGACTTTTCCAGCCAAGTGTTGCGCAAACAGCACAAAACTATCGGTTTTTCGCTTTTGGATTGGTGGCGTATTTATCCACTCGCCTTGAGGCTGTTCAACGTCCCGTTCATCCACCCATTCGGCCGCCACTTTAGCGGGCATTTGCGAGTCTTGGCGTGGCTTTCCTGCGCCATGCCGTGGCGAATTTGTCGGGACGGGAGCGTTTGCGGGTCGCTTGCAGCAACGTGCGCGCTTGCTTAAGAAGGGTGTTGCGGCTGCCTGTCCTGATCGGCGGCAATGTTAAATCCAATGTTAAATCCTAAGACCTACCGTTAAGAGCCCACCTGTGCCCCAGATAGATACCGCCCCATCCATGACCCCGCTTGAAAATGTGCGTGCCCGGATCAAATCGGCAATGGCGCCCGAGCGTATCAGCGGCGATCCTTTGCTGCTGGCGGTCTCTAAGACCAAGCCCTCAGAAGCGGTCCAAGCGCTGATTGATGAAGGCCAACGCCACTTCGCCGAAAACCGTGTTCAAGAAGCACAGACTAAGTTCCCGCCATTACAACAAGCCTATCCGGATCTTGTCTTGCACCTTATCGGCCCCTTGCAGACCAATAAGGTCAAGGAGGCGGTGGCCCTGTTTGATGTCATTCATTCGGTCGATCGGGAAAAGCTGGCTCGTGCGCTGAAGGCAGAAATGGACAAACAGGGTCGCGATCTGCCTTGCTTTATTCAGGTCAACACCGGCGAAGAGCCACAAAAGGCGGGCATCAGCCCTGACCAAGCCGCCGACTTTGTGGCTCTGTGTCGTGACCTGGGCCTGCAGGTGGTTGGGTTGATGTGCATCCCGCCGTTCGATGAAGACCCAGCGCCGCACTTTGCCTTGCTGCGCGTTTTGGCCGAACGTAACGGCCTCTCGCAACTCTCCATGGGCATGAGCAGCGATTTTGAAACCGCCGTCCAGTTGGGCGCCACCCATGTTCGGGTCGGTTCGGCACTGTTTGGTGCCCGCGGCCGAGGCGATCGGACATATAAAGGCTGCGTCTAACGCCACGAAGCCGGACGACGCACGCTTTGTTAACGATTGTAACGAAATCACTCACAACACTGTGGTCGTGCGTTAGCATTCAGCCACTAGGCGCCATTGCCCGCGCTCCCTATAGTAACAGCAAGCCACACATGCTTGATACGGGAGTGAGCCCATGACAGAAGCAACAAAGAATAAAAACCTTTTAATCGTCGATGACGACGACGCCCTGCGAGAGACCTTGGCTGAACAGCTGGCACTCCACGACGACTACAGCGTGACCCAGGCCTCCAGTGGCCAGCAAGCCATGCTGGAGGTCAAGGACAAGACCTTTGATTTGATCCTGCTGGATGTCACTCTGGGTGACATGGACGGTCGCGATGTCTGCCGCCTTTTGCGCAAGCAAAACGTCAAGTCGCCAATTCTTATGCTCACGGGCGCCGATTCAGACGCCGACACAATCTTGGGCCTAGATGCGGGTGCCAATGACTATGTGACCAAGCCCTTTAAGCTGAATGTGCTTTTGGCGCGCCTACGTGCGCAGCTTCGCCAACATGAACAATCCGACGACGCCGTGTTCTCGGTGGGCCCCTATTCCTTCAAACCGGCGCTCAAAATGCTGGTCGAGGTTGATAGCGACAAGAAAATCCGCCTCACTGAAAAAGAGACCGCGATTTTGAAGTATCTTTATCGCTCGGGAAATGCCGTGGTGCCGCGCGATACCCTGCTGAACGAGGTCTGGGGCTACAACGCCGGGGTCAACACCCACACCCTAGAGACCCACGTCTACCGCCTGCGCCAGAAGATCGAGCCCAATCCCGCCGAAGCGAGCATTTTGATTACCGAGCCCGGCGGCTATCGGCTGTCGTCCTAAATAAGCGCCGAGGGCGCCCCGGCCAACGACAAGGCACGCAAAAATAGGCCTCGCCCTCCCACTTCAGAGGCATCAGTTAAGCCCCAAACCTCAATACCGACCGTCCCTAATCGCCTTTTTCATTTGTCTCACCTTCTCTTTTCTCCTCCCCACTTTTCTCCTCCCCAGTTGTCTCCTCCTCACTTGTCTCCTCCCCTGGCAGATCAGCCTCCCCAGCTAGGACTGCCAAACCTTCCCAGACCGCCTCGTCCAAATCGAGGCGGTTTTTTTTTGCCGCATGTTCAACAAAAGCGACGAGCACGGAAAAGTCGTCAAGGAAAGAATCAAGACAGAGCCGCGCGGGCCGCTCACCGGCAAAGCCAAGCCGCAACTCTGCGCGGCCGCCACCTGACCCTCGATTTCGGCGTGTGCCAAAGTGACGAAGCTGCAGATCGCAAAGCTGGTCCCAAGCCACCTGCTTGATGGGGCCGCCGGCAAGCTGGTGCGACAGCCCTTGATCGTTCCAGCTATAACGCGACAGCGCCTTGATGAGGGCCTGGCCGAAAAACCACACGCTGGCCACCATGATGACGGCCACCAAGGAATAGCCCCACCAAGCCAGCGGACGGCTGACAAGCAGATAGGCGAAAAATGCCAAGGTCGGGACGGCCAGCGCCATATCCCCGACGGTGGTCCAAGGCGCATAGCGCCGCCATTGCGCTTCGCCCATGTTACAGCTCTACAATGATGGGGATGTGGTCGCTTGGCTTTTCCCAGCTGCGCGTGTCTTTCAAAACTTGAACGTCGCGGATGTCCTGGTTTAGCGGCTGCGTGGCAAAGGCGTGATCCAAGCGCCAGCCGTAGTCCTTGGCAAAGGCCAGGGGGTAGCGATAGCCCCACCAAGTGAAGAGGCTCTGGTCGTCGCTCAGGTCGCGACGCGGCAAATCCACAAAGTCCAAGGCCTGCTTGAGCTTGGACCAGCGCTCGGTCTCGCCCGGTGAGTGCCCTACCGACTTGACCAACTTCTTGTGGTTCCAGACATCGGTCTCCAGCGGCGCGATGTTAAAGTCGCCCATAAACAGCACCTTTTCACTGGCTTTATGGTTTTCGGGCGTCCAGTCGATCAAATGATCATAAAAGCCCAGTTTGTGGGCGAATTTCTCATTCACGTCCGTGTCGGGTTTGTCGCCGCCAGCGGGCATATAGAAATTGTGCAGCATGAGATCGCCAAACCGCACCGCCACGTGACGCTTATCATCTTTGTCCCAAAATACCTGCCGCCAATCCGCATCAAACGGCAGGCGCGAGACAATGGCCACGCCATGATTGGCCTTTTGGCTGACCACTGCGCGGTGGCCATAGCCCAGCTGTTCAAAAAAGTCGTGCGGAAAGATGTCTTCGGCAATTTTGACTTCCTGCATGCAGAGCACATCTAGATATTGCTCATCCAGCAGGCGCTTGATTTGCTCCATGCGGGGGCGAATGCCGTTCACGTTCCAGGTCGCAATGCGCATGCCCGGTCCTTTTCACTTTGTGTCCGTCGAATGGGTTTGGTGCGACCGATCGCGGCCGCCTGAGCCAGCTCTACCCGGCTCTTGCAATTTTGTCAGCTTTAAGCGGCAGTTTTGTTTGTCTTAAAGCGCCAAGCCTAGCGCGCTGGCCGCCAGGAAAAGCGCTCGGCGCCGATGGCAAGCCCGCTGTCATCGTCGGTCACTATCACCAGCCCGTTGAGTGCCGACGGGCCCGGCGCCTGGCCCACCCGCCCTTTGGCCTTGCCAGCGAAGATTTTTAGGGCTTGATCGACATCAAAGCCAACGATCGAGCGTTGCGGGCCGCACATACCCAGGTCGGTTTGATACGCCGTTCCGGCCTCCAGAATGCAGGTGTCGGCTGTGGGCACGTGGGTGTGAGTGCCAAACACCGCCGTGACCTTCCCATCGGCCATATAGGCCAGAACCTGCTTTTCCGAATTACATTCGGCATGGACATCAACCAAAATGACATCCGCGGATGAGCCCAGTTGGTGATCGCGCAGGACTTCTTGCATCAGCGTGTAAGGCGAGCGGCATTTGCGCATAAACAACTGACCGTGCAACTGCACCACCAGCACGCGCTTGCCGCTGTCCAGTGTCACAAGCGTCTTGCCTCGCCCGGCCGCGTTGGGCTCATAGTTTAGCGGGCGGATCAGCCGGGGTTGCCCCCAAATATAGTCCTTGATCTCAGGGCGATCCCAAGAATGATTGCCCAAGGTCAAAACATCGGCGCCCGCCGCGATCAGCGCGTCGGCTTGTTGCGGCCACAGGCCATGGCCATCAGCCGCATTTTCGGCGTTGACCAACACAAAATCCAACGCCAGCTCAAGGCGCAACTCTGGCAAGCGCTGGCACACCAAATCGAAGCCGCTGGAGCCGCACACATCACCAAGACACAGAATTCGCATTTCACCCACGCCCATTGCACATTTTTCAGACAAAGCTAATCACAGGCCGCCAATGTGGTCCATACGATTAGTACGGTCGATACGATTTCGGTCACCCCGTGATTTCTAGCCCGTGATTTCGAGCCCGTGATTTCGAGCCCGTGATTTCGAGCCCGTGATTTCGAGCCCGTGATTTCGAGCCCGTGATTTCGAGCACTGGCCCACGAGTCGTAGTAGCGGCCAAGAACCTTGCGGCAGAACGCCAGGCTTGCTACCAGCTTGGTGACATTCGGTCTTGTTTGAAGGGACGCAGCTTTGTCCGAACTCTTGGCCTTGGCCCCCTACGCGGCCCTAGCCGTATTCCTGGTCTTTGTGGCCTACCCGGTCGCCATGGCGGGCAGCCGGATCCGCTTTTCGGCCTTGGCGACGCTCGCCTGGACCTTCGCAACACTGGCCTGGCTGGTGCCGGTGGCGCTAGCGCCGCTGTTTTTGCCACCTGGAGCGCGCACCATCTCAGCCCAACTCGGGTTGTTGGCGGGCTTCTGCTTGTTTGGCATTGTCCTGATTATGGTCGTGGCCTGGCGCCTAAACGCGGTCGGTTGGCGGCGGTGGTGGGCGGTCCTAACGCCGCTTTTGCCCTTCAGCTTGTTCTTTATCTTTTATTTATGCTGGATCCGAGGCGACCTGAGGCAAGTCAGCCGGGCTGAGCATCGCGCCAACAAAAAGGCGCGAAAGCAGGCCCAACAGAGCCTAGATGTGGCAATGCAATCGGACTATGAGCCCGCACCGCTGACCGCAGGCGGGCCCCACCGAACATCCCCCGCCTTGCCGTCGCACGCGGCGGATCAGCGACTAGCGCCGCCCCTGCCTGCGGTTGATCCGGGTGAGCGGCTGTTCCAACAAAAGCACCGGCTACAGGAACACGGGCAGCAAGATCACAGACAACAAGAATACGGGCAGCAAGATCACGGGCAAGCCGGCCATCACGCTAGCCCGCCTCCGCGCCTGCCTGTGGGACATCACGTGGGACATCACGTGGGACATCACGGCGAGGCCCCGCCTCAGCCGCGCCGCGCCGCGCCGCCGCCCATGCCGCACCATGGCCAACCGACCGGGCGAGCATCGGCCGCTGTGCCGCCCAGCTTGCCTGGCCGCGCGCCTCAAAGCGCACAACAGCCCCGGCCACATGGTCACCCTGCACATGGTCACCCTGCACATGGCTACCCACAACAGGGCTACCCACAACAGGGCCAGCCACAACAGGGCCAGCCACAACAGGGCCAGCCACAACAGGGCCAAACACAACAGGGCCAAACACGGCGGCTACCAAGCGCGCCGCCGCTGCCACAGGGGCAAGGTCAGCGCCAACCACAGCACGCGCGCCCAGCCCCACAACGCCCCGGTTCTACCGGCGGTCATGGTCCTACCGGTGGTCATGGCCCTACCGGTGGTCATGGTCCTACCGGTGGTCATGGCCCCGCTGAAGCTCCCGGCATGCCACCACCACTCCCCCCCAAACGGCGGAGTTGAGCCTCCGGCTCAGCCTCTATCTAGGCCTTCGGTGCAGCGTCCGAGATTAAAGATCCGGCGAGGGTGTATAGCTGGCCACGGCTTCTTGCATCAGCGTGCGCAAGTGTTGCACGTCGCCGCGTTCGGCCACGGCCTGCAAGGCCTCCAAGACCTCGACGCCACTCAGAGCGCGGTGGCCGTCGCCGCGTGAAATCATCAAGCCCGCAACCGGCGTCGCATCGAGGGATTCGCTGTCATAAAACAGCTCCTCGTACAGCTTTTCGCCTGGTCGAACCCCCGTGAACTTGATCTCAATATCGGTGCCTGGCCGAAAACCCGCCAGTCGGATCATTTGCTTGGCCAAATCCAGGATTTTGACCGGCTGGCCCATGTCCAACACGAAAATCTTCGAACGGCTCCCGGCAGCTTCGTCATCGCTTGACGCCTCGAAGGCAACAGGCGCGGCTTGGCTGCCGATCGCGTAGGCCTGCAAGATCAGCGCCACCGCCTCAGGAATGGTCATGAAAAAGCGCGTCATCTCTGGGTGGGTGACTGTAATGGGCCCGCCCCGCTCCAACTGCTGGCGGAACAAGGGCACGACAGACCCACTTGAGCCCAACACGTTGCCAAAACGCACCGCCATAAAGCGGGTGTCGTGGTGTTCCAAGGCGGCGCGCTGCACGACCTTTTCGGCCAAGCGCTTGGTCGCGCCCATAAGTGAGCTTGGATTGACCGCCTTATCGGTCGAGACCAAGACAAACGACTCAACGCCCTGACCGGCAGCCGCATCGACCAGATTTCGCGTCCCGATCACATTGGTCAGCGTGGCTTCGCATGGGTTCAGCTCAACCAGCGGAACGTGCTTGAGGGCTGCAGCGTGGAACACCGCCCGCGGCTTGGTCTCCGCCATGATGCGGTGCATGTGATCGCGATCTCTGATATTGGCCAGCAGAGGGCGAATAGCCAGGTCTGGGTAGGCCTGGCGCAATTCAATTTCAATCGCATAGAGATTGAACTCACTGGCTTCAAGCAGCACCAGCTCGCGCACGCCAAGAGCGCAAATCTGACGGCACAGCTCTGAGCCAATGGAACCACCGGCACCCGTAACCAAAGCCACTTGGCCCTCAAGGCGCTGGGAGAGCGGCGAGATATCAAAGCGGCGCGGCTCACGGCCCAAAATGTCCTCCAGCGATATCGGGGCCAAGCTTGGCCCGTCCCCCTCCAAGGCATTGGTCAGGCGATCGACCCGCGACAAGCGTGCGACGCTCAAGCCCAGCTCCTGTGCGACAGCAAAGACCTGAGAATCGATTTGATCGACATCGTGCTTTAACACGGCGTTGGACAACACCAATCGACGCGGCTTGCGTTCACGGCGCTCAAGCTTTCGTATCACAAGCGCCAAATCGCTGAGCGTTCCCAACACGGGTACGCCCAACAGCTCGCCCCCTTGATAAGACGGTTCGTCGGTCAAAATGCCCACGACAAAATAGCTGGAATCCTCGCCGATTTGATTGGCACGGATGAAGGCTTGCACGTCGTTGCCTTCCCCCATCACAAGAACCGGCACCTTGCGATTGCCAGTGGCCATAAAAGGCGGCGCTATCAGGCGGCCATCGCGCACCATGCGATAGAGCATGCGCGGCCCGCCCAGCATGGCAGGCAGCAAAACAAGTACTAAGAAAGGAATGGAGCGCGGGATCAAGACCCACTGGCTGCCAAAGAAGCCGACAAGGCCCAGCGCCACCGCCACCCATGCTGCACACAATGAGATAATCAGCAGGTCGCGCACCGAGGCAAAACGCCAGATCCCGCGGTGCAGTCGGTGAAAGCGATAGACCAGCACGCTCACCGGCATAGCGATCGCAAGCGCGATCACAATGTCACCGCGCAACCGCAACATCGCGCTCAGCGACCAGTCGAAGCGCAGCGCAAAGGCCAGCAAGACCGCCAAGCCCGCCATGGTTACATCGTGCAATGATACCAAGGTGTGCAGCCAAAAAGCCCGCGAGCCCGGCAGGTACTTCAACCAACGCCGTTTGCGCAGCCCTAGAGCCTCTGCCCCGCCATCTGCGCTCGCGTTGCCCGCAGCCTGCTTGGTCGCAGCACCAGGCTTGGTCGCAGCAGCAGGCCACGTCGCAGCAGCAGGCCACGTCGCAGCAGCAGGCTTGTCGCTGTGTGTCACGTCGGCCTGATCCGCCGCCGTTGTCGTTTCCTGCTCTGCCATCGCCTCGTATCGTTATCTATTGTCCGCGTGTCAGCCCCCAGTTAGCTCTCAGAGTGAGCCCTCAGGGAGCCGCCTTGCCGCCACACGACCATGTTGGCCTCTGTGCTACACCGCGCCACTTTGTGCAAAGCTCTGTGGCAAGGCTTCACTGCCGTTCACACCTCGGTTAGCACGCGCGCGCGCCCCTGCTTAGCCCAGCATGAGGAAGATTGCACCAAACCTTAGCCAAAGTCCTGCCGCTTTTTTTGAAAACATGGAGCCTGCCGTCAAGGAAAGACTGTGACGCGCTTCTGAAACGTCCTTTTTTGAAACGAGGCTCGCGATTGTGAGCTTGCCGCTACCGGCAATCGTACCAACATAAGGCGCACCGCGTAGTGGTGCTCGTTTCAGAGGCGAGCCCTGCCTAGAATCGACGACGCTTAAAGACGTCTAACGTGATAAAACATGCTGAACCGAAAAGGATACGCATAATGACACCCTTGTCCGTCCTTCCCGACAGAGCCCAGCGGCGGCCTGCGCGCGTGCTGGCGATTTCTCGGCCTCACCCCAAGGACCAGCTGCTGCGCGCGCTTAGCGGCCTGCTTGCCCTTGCTTTGGTGCTGCTCACCGCGCAGCAGGCAGCAGCACGCCCGGCACCAGAAAGTTTTGCAGACTTAGCCGACGAGTTGTTGCCGACCGTGGTCAACGTCTCGTCAACCAGTTTGCAAGCCACCGGCCCCAGCACGCCCGAATTCGACTTCTTCCGCGATTTCTTCGAACGCCGCGGGGGCTCGCCGGACAATTCCCCCTTCCCGCGCAAACGCGAGCGTCGTGCGACCTCGCTGGGATCGGGCTTCATCATTGATGCCAGCGGACTGATCGTGACCAACAACCACGTGATTGATGATGCCACCGAAGTCACCGTCACCCTGCACGACGATACCGAATTTGCTGCCGAAATCATCGGCCGCGATCCGCGTACCGATCTCGCGCTGCTGCGTATCGACCCCAAGGGCCACCCCTTGAAGGCCGCTAAGTGGGGCAGCTCTGAGTCGCTGCGGGTCGGCGATTGGATGATGGCGATCGGCAACCCTTTTGGCCTAGGCAATACCGTGACCGCTGGCATCGTGTCGGCCAAGTCTCGCAACATCAACGCGGGGCCATATGATTCTTTCATACAGACCGACGCCTCGATCAACCGAGGCAACTCGGGCGGCCCTTCCTTCAACCTGGACGGCGAGGTTATTGGCGTGAATACGGCGATCTTTTCCCCATCGGGTGGATCGGTTGGCGTCGGCTTTGCCATTCCCTCCGATCTTGCCCGCTCTATCATTGAACAATTGGCCGACGACGGCCGTGTTCGCCGCGGCTGGTTGGGCGTGCGTTTTGGACCCGTGGATGCGGCCACAGCGTCGGCGGTTGGCCTAAATGATACGCAAGGCGCGGTGGTCAATTCCGTTGTGCCCGACTCCCCGGCAGAACTGGCGGGCATCGAGCCCGGCGATGTGATCTTGACCTGGGGCGATATTGAAATCTCTGTACACAGAGCGCTGCCGCTAGCGGTCGCGCAAACCCCGGTCGGCGACTCGGTGACGGTCAAAGTTTGGCGCAACCGCCAAGAACAGGCTCTGACAGTCACGGTCGGAGAGTTGGATGAAGAAGTGGTCGCGGCCAACATGGGCCAAGAAACGCCGGAACCAAGCAAGGACGCCAATCGCGCCCTGGCCGAATACGGCTTGATCCTGTCGCCCTTGACCCTGGACCAGCGCCGCGAATTGGGCCTGAAGCCCGATGATGCCGGTGTGCGTGTCGAAGACGTGGACACCAGCTCCAACTTTGCCCGCAAGGGTCTGCGCCGGGGCGACGTGATCGCCGAGGTCAATGACACCCAAGTCGTCAACCCCGAAGAGGTGCTGGACCTGTTCAAAAAGGTCGAAGACGAAGGCTTTAACATCGTCGCTCTGTCGGTCTACCGCGATGGCCGCTACACCTGGATGGCGGTTGAGCTGGACTAGTGTAGCTATACCGCCGTCACTCCAAAATCCGGAAGCTGCCGTGTGACATAATGCGGAAGTTGTCCGACACCTTGTCGCGAAACGTTCCCCATTTGCTCGGA
>JAUIHE010000115.1 GCA_030432195.1 Alphaproteobacteria bacterium | reverse complement strand
TTTTAATAGGCGTTATGGACCCGGGGGCAGTACCCGGCGTCTCCACCAAAAACCCCGCTGGGCCTCTTTACCGGGGCGCTCGCAAGAGTTTGGTCAGCGGATATGTGGGGACGACACAGGATCGACATGCGTTGAAAGACCGTGGCTTCACCCGGCCTGATCCCGCGTTAAAGGGGTCGAGTAAAAATAGTTGCTAATGACAACTTTGCTCCGGTTCGTGCTGCCGCTTAAGCGGTATCGCATCCGAAACTTTAATTCCTAAGCTCTAGCAAGCATTAGGTGGGGGGTGGGGCACCTAGCAACAGAACGCCCCATTTCACTCATGCTTTTTTTCTGGGGTTGTCGCTGCTTGGGCGAGCCGCCTTTCTGGCTGTGCCGGTGCTGCGCCAGTGCCGTTCTGGCGCCGTCCTGGCGCCGTCCCGTTGCAGTCCTGGTCGTGTGCTAAGACTGCATTGGTAGGGCCGCGAACGTTTGGTCGCTTGCCGGGCGTGGCGTCTAGGGCTAGGGTAGCGCTCAGCCGAGGGAGCTTGCGCCCCTCAATGGCGGCCATGCGATGCGACCTGCGATTTTTGAACCGTCAGAGGACGGAGCAAAAGGTAACCCCAACAGGAAACCCTATAAGGAAACTATGAGCGATTCCTCTTCTGGCCAGACTCCGCCACCTGAGAGTCTCATCGACTATCCGCAATTGGTGGATCGCGCCCTCCGGCAAGTCGTGCGTCTGGCGCTAGAGCAGGTCTCGGGCGGAGAGCTGCCGGGGCAGCACTATTTTTATATCTCGTTTTCGACCCAGTTTCCGGGCGTTGAGATCGCCGCTGATCTGTTGGCCGAACACCCAGAGACCCTGTCCATTGTGTTGCAGTACCAGTTTGAAAATCTGGTGGTGGGCAGCGATCATTTTGAAGTGACGCTCTATTTCGGCGGCATGCCAAAGCACTTGGTTGTGCCCTACGATGCCGTATTGGGTTTTGTCGATCCCTTCATCAGTTTTGCTTTGCAGTTCCCGCCGTTGGGCGAAGAAGACGAAGACACTAGCGACGCGCCGCCGAGCGCTGAGGCGCAGAGCGACGGCGGTCGGCCCAGCTATCTGCGGGCCTTGAGCGACGGCGACGATAGGCAAATCGCCGACCTGGGCCCGGCCAAAACCTCTGCGACGGAAGCGGCGACCGGCGGGGCAACCGGGCCAAGTTCAGACAGCGAGCAGGGCGAGAGCCAAAGCGCGGATTTGGGCGCCAGCGCGGGTGAAAGCGATAGCGCAGAGGCTGACAAGCAGGCCATTACAGACGCCGATAAAGATGTAAGTAAGGACGGCGAGGACGACGGGTCAAACGTGGTCTCGCTGGATCAATTCCGGAAAAAATAGCGCGCCTTTTTGCTTGATCTCAAAGCACCTGCCCGACCAAAAGCGATTACAAGATCTTGGTCGTATTTGCTGTCAAATCGGGTTAGTTGAGCCGATCGTGGCGCTGAAAGCAGACCTGCTGGTTGTCTTTTTCTAGACAAAAACCCCAGTCGCTCGCGCTTGCCGACCCAGCCTCTATGGCCTCGATGCCCAGTGCCGTTTGTAGGTTCGATAGGGCCGACGGCAGCCGTAGCGCCGCCACCCGCCAGCCAAAGTCGGCTATTTTGAGCCAGGGCTGTTGACCGGCCGACCAACGAATAAGGCTTGGCAAGGCCCCACTGTGTGCTGGCTTGCCCGACGGTGCCAAAGCCATGTCCCATTGCAGCTGATCGCGCCAGAGGCGGCAGACCATATATCCACCCTGCTGCTGTTGCGCGCCTAGTGGCAGCTCTTCTAGGGCTGCGCGCAGGTCGGGGCAGCGCAGGACCCAATTCAGCGGCAACAATTCGTCTTGCAGGCGCGCGCGCAGTTGAGGATCTTCCAATCCGAACCACCGGGGATGGGGTGGGCTTGGCGCTTGGGGGTCGATTGCGATCAACTCAAAATACTGGCGTTCACCCAGGCGCATCAGGGCGTTGTGGGTACCCATTTGGGCGTGCTTGCCAACGATGGGCAGCCGACAGCCCAAGCGGCGCTCTCGCTGAGCTAGACCTTGCTCCAAATTGGCACAGCCCAACACCAGATGGTCGATCTCGTAGACAGATCCACTGCTAAGACCGGGCGTCGGTATCGAGCCGGGCGCGCGGGTCTCTAAAGAACTATCCTGCATGCCTGGGCCTCCTTTCGTCGGTTTTAGTTGACGCTCGCCCCGGCCAGCTTAGCATAGTCGGGCTACTGCAAGGAATGCCTCATGCTCGAATCGCTTCGTATCGAAAAGAATATCAAACGCTCAAAACGTGTGCGCTTCACCTTCAACGAGACCGAAGTGGAGGCCTATTTGGGTGAACCGTTGGTGGCAGCGCTTTGGGCGGCTGACATGCGCACCTTGCGCTATGCTCCACGCGATGAAAAGCCCCGCGGTCTATACTGCGCCATGGGCAACTGCCAGGAGTGCGCAGTCATGATTAATGGCATGAAGGCCGAAGCCTGCCGCGTTGTGGTCAACGAGGGCATGGTGGTCACCAGCCTGAGGGGGCCGCGATGACCTCAGCGCGCCCGATCTCAAACGCCCGCAGTCGTGCCTCGGATGAGCGCGGCCCAGGCAGCAGAGAGAGCGTCGAGAAATTCGACCTGATCGTGCTGGGCGCTGGGCCCGCGGGCATCGAAGCCGCGCTGACTGCACGCTCGTTCGGCATGCGTACGTTGATAATTGATGAAGCCCCGCAGGCGGGCGGGCAATACTATCGCGCGCCGAACCTGTCGGTGCAGGACATGCCGTCTACCCCCGAAAAACGCGAAGGCGATCGGCTGCGGGTGCGCTTGGCGGAAGCTGACGTTGAAACTTGGTTCAATCACCGGATCTGGTCGGTGGAGCCCGCCTATCGGGTCGCCTGCGCCACCGGCGTTCACAATCGCTTGGCCGAAGCCCCCGCGCTTATTATCGCTACGGGCGTGGTGGAAAAGGTACGCCCGGTGCCAGGCTGGACCCAGCCGGGGGTCATGGGGCTGGCTGCGGCGGCGATTATGGTCAAATCCTATAAGGTTGTGCCCGGCAAGCGGGTCTTGCTGGCGGGCTCTGGACCCTTGCTCTATGACGTGGCGACGAAAATTTGCGCGGCTGGTGGTGAGATCGCGGCTCTGGTGGATGCGGTGCCCATGGCAACTTGGATGCGCCAGACCCCACGCCTGGCCCGCAAGCCCAAGCTGTTGGCCAAGGGCCTGGCCTGGATGGCCTATTTGCGCGCGCGCGGGGTCAAGATCTACCGCAGTCATGCGCTTTGCGAGGTGTTGGGCGATGGCGAGGCGAATGGGGCCATGATCCGCAAGGTAGACCAGGACTGGTATCCCGTCGAGGGCAGCGAAGCGATCAAGATTGATTGCGATACGGTTTGCTATGGCTATGGCCTGCAGCCGGGTCTTGATATGAGCCGCCTGCTGGGCGCTGAGCACGTCTATAAGCGCTCACGCGGCGGCTGGACCCTCAAGACCGACCGCTTTTTGCGCACCTCCTTGCGTAAGGTCTATGCAGCGGGCGATGTCGCCGGTGCCTTTGGCATTGACCTGGCGGGATTGCGGGGTCGGTTGGCGGCCTACACCGCGGCCATGGATTGTCGCTTTATAGAGCCCAAGCGCTTTCGCCTTGAAGCCCGGCCGCTGAAGGACTCGCTGCCCCACTCGGCCAGCTTTGGACGAGCGGTCAATCGCTTGTCCATGCCCCGGCGCGGCCTGGTGGCCTTCATTACGCCCGAGACCACGATTTGCCGCTGTGAGAGTATCACCCGCGCTAAGTTGGAGCTGGCGATAGAACAGGGCGCGCACTCCCTAACGACCTTGCGATCGGCGACCCGCTGCGGCATGGGGCCTTGCGGTGGGCGCTATTGTCTGTCCGCGGCTTCGACCATCATTCGCGAGGAGCTGGAAATTGAATTCGGCGATATTGGCATTGTCAAAGGACGATCCCCGCTGCGCCCTGTTCACATTCGCACCTTCACCCAGGATTTTTCGTATGGGGATTTGCCCAGTCGGCGCCCGCCGCCGCTTTAGGCAGACCCGCTTTGCCCGCCCTTTTCATTCCTATCGCATAGAAACCAACACGTGAGCTTAGATTTCGACATTGCTGTAATTGGTGGCGGTATTATGGGCTGCTGTACCGCCCTTGAGCTGGCGCGGGCCAACATGCGTGTGCTGCTGATTGAACAGCGCGCGCTGGGGGGCGGCACCAGCCGCTCCAACATGGGCAGTCTATTAATGCAATCCCATCGCCTGGCGCTGTTGCCCTATGCCCGCGCGGGTTATGCTTTTTGGCAAGAGCTGGGCTATGAGGCTGGCTTTGTCGCAAAAGGCAGTCTCAGCTTGGCGTTTTCGCCTGAGGAGGCCGCCTTGCTGGAACGCCGCACCAAGCTGCGTCAAGACGCGGGCGTTGGGGTCGAGATGATCTCGCTGGAGCGCTTGCAGGAACTGGAACCTGGTCTGTCGGACAAACCGATTGCCGCCGCCTACGCGCCAGAGGACGCAGCGGTCAATTCCAACCGCCACCACCAGCTTTTTACCAAGCTGTTGTCGGATGCCGGCGTTCATGTCTTGGAGAATACGGGCGTCTACCGCATCTCGGTCGAAGATAAGGCGATTGCCGTGTTGAGCGCGGGCGAGTGCCGTCGGGTCAAGCGCCTGGTAGTCGCTGCGGGCGCCTGGTCCGGGCCCATGCTGGAGCGTGTGGGACTGCGCCTGCCGATCCAATCCAAGGCGCTAACCTTGTCGGTGACCGAGCGCACTCAAAAGCGCTTATCGCAGATAATTCTTCATGCGATGGGTAGCCTGCAACTCTCTCAGACACCGATCGGCGCTACGTTGATTGGCGGTGGTTGGGAAGGCCTGGTCGAGGAGAAGGGCGGCTCGGGGCGCGTGGACCTAGACACCTTGCTGCCCAACCTGCGCTTGGCTCAGTACGCAGCGCCCTACCTGAACGATCTGCGCTTGATCCGGGCTTGGACAGCCATGGAGGCCACGACGCCGGACAGCTTCCCGCTGGTGGGCTCTGTGGTGCAAGACCCTGATGTTTATGTGCTGGCAGGTTGCCCCGATGGCTATTTGGCCGGTCCCGGACTTGCGACCGCGCTGGCTTCAAGGGTGCTGGACCGCTCCTGTGCCTTTGACGTATCGGCCTTTTCGCCCTTGCGGTTTCAGGCCTCAGCGCTGGCTGGAACGGAGGCGGTACCGGCTAGCTAGGCTCGGCTGCCCACTCCGCGCGCACGTCTTGGTCGGTCTCGCCGGGAAGGCGGGTGTCGCGCAGGCTCTGCCATTCGCCAAGGGGCAGCAGCTGCGCCAAGGCCCAAGTTGCAGCCCCGCGCACTACTGGCGCCGCGTCATCCAACAGCCCGGTCAAGGCGGGTACATAGCGCGCCAGACCGGAATTTCCGCAAGCAAGACAGACGTTGCGCAAGAAGCGATCGCGCCCCAGCCGCTTGATTGGCGATCTGCTGAACAGGGCGCGAAAGCGGGCATCGTCCAGGTCCAGGAAATCATCCAACTTGGCTTGATCCAGCGCCGGGCGCACTTGAAACGCGGCCTCCTGGCTGGCCTTGGCGTATTTGTTCCAGGGGCAGACCGCCAAGCAATCATCGCAGCCGTAGATCCGGTTGCCCATGGCGGCCCGGAATTCTTGCGGAATGGGCCCGTGGTGCTCGTTGTTGAGGTAGGCTAGGCAGCGGCGCGCGTCCAGCCGATAGGGCGCCACGATCGCCTGGGTCGGGCAAGCGGTCATGCAACGCTGGCACGAGCCGCAATGATCACTGTCGGGCTCGTCGGGCTGCAAGGTAAGCTCGGTATAGATTTCGCCCAAGAACAGCCAGGAACCAAAGTCCCTGCTGACCAGGTTGGTGTGCTTGCCCTGCCATCCAATCCCGGCCTGGGCCGCCAGCGGTTTTTCCAGCACCGGGGCGGTATCGACAAAGACCTTGAGCTGGCCGCCAAAGCGATCTTGTAGCCAACGGCCCAACGCCTTCAATCGCTTTTTCATCAGGTCGTGATAGTCGCGGTTTTGCGCATAAAGCGAAATGTTGGCAGCGTCGGGTTGTTGCAGGCGCAGCATAGGGTTGTGCGCTGCGTCGTTTGGCGGGCCATAGTTGGCCGCTACCACGATGACCGAGCGCGCTTCGGGCCACAGGCCTTGCGGATGTCGGCGCTGCTCAACGCGCTCGGCCAGCCAGTCCATGCCCGCGTGCCAGCCCTGGTCCAGGGCAGCCAAATAGCCGGTCTGCACGGCCTCGGGCAGCCGAGCGTTGGTAATAGCCACAGCGTCAAACCCCAGCGCGCGGGCTTGGGTCTTGATTGCGGCCTCCCGGCCCTTGGTTTCATTGGTGGCAGATGACAACGACACGGCGAAGCCTGCTAGCGCCGACGCGATTGCAGCTGCGCGCGCACCCGCGCCAAACGTTGAGCCACGGACATCAACGATTGGCCGATATAGTCGGCGCTGCTCTCGTGCTGGGCTCTGGCATGATAGCTGGCCTCCAGCAGGGCGGTGGACGCGGCCATCAGTACGCTGGCTGGGTAGGCGCGCACCTGAGCTCCAAAGCTGGCCTTTTGCTTCCAGAACACAGGTGGGCGCAGGCGGGCCATCAGTGTGTCCAGGCTTTGGCCGCCGTCCAGGCCCGCGCGCACTTGCGCCAGGCGCAGCGCGTGGCGTTGGCAGGCGATCAGCAAGCCGCTGGCGTCGCCCTCGAACTGTGCGAGGGCGGATGCCAGCAGGTCAGGGCGGCCGTCGAACAAGGCCTGAAGCGCCTCGTCCAGGCTGGAGGCGGTCTGTGAGACCAGGCAAGCCTCGATCAACTCTGGGGTCAGTTCGGGCTCGCCGAGCGCATAAAGGTCACAAGATGCCAAGGCTGAGCGGATCAGCAGGCGGTCATCGCCAACCAGCGCGCGCAGGCTCTGGGCGGCCTCGTTGCTGAGCGCCCGGCTATAGCGCGCCTGGGCTTCTTGCTTGATGAAGGCGGTAATGGCTTCAGGGCTCTCATCATAGCAGGCCACCGCCAGCATGTCGGACGCGCCTTCGGCCGCCTTGCGCAGCTTGGAGCCCGCCCCAAGTCCGCCCGCTTGCAAAACCAGCAGCCGGTCCTCGCGGCCCTTCAGGGTCTCGGCGGCCTGCACGAGGGTCTTGGTGAGCGCGTCGGTGGCGTCCTTGACCAGGCTCGCGCGGCGGCTGGCAAACAGCCCGAGCTCGGACAGATCATCCAAAAAGGTGCCTGGCTGCTTGCGCAGCTCCGCGGCGGCATAGATGCGGGTATCCTCGTCACCCGCGAAATTCTCCAACAGGCTGTCCTTTAGCGCTTCGATCAGGCTGGCATTGCTGCCGAACAGCAGGACGCAGCGCGCTTGGCTGAGGGCGCGTCCACCAGGTTGCAGGTCTTGCGGGTTGGTCTTCATGCGGACTGACTAGCCCAAAAAGCCACGGCCGGGAAGCGTCCATTGCTAGACAGGCTTCGCTCTTGATGGTGTGGGGCCGCGATGACGTGGGGCCGCAATGGCGTGCGGCCGCGATGGCGTGGGACCGCGTTCGTGCTGCGTCGGCACTTGGTTTGGTCGATGGCTGGTCTGGTCGTTGGCTGGTCTGGTCGTTGGCTGGTTTGGGCACACATGCCCTGATACGGCCAAGGGGGCGGTCGTACTGGTCAAATCAATCCAAGCCGGTTTTTTCTTGACATGTTCTAAGAACGAGTGGAGGATTAAGGAACAAAACGAGTACAACGCTCGGATTATGGAGGACAAGGTGTCTACTCAGAACGGGAAAAAACGCAAGCCCTGGCCCATGTGGGGGCAGGTTCTCGCCCTCGTCGTTGGGGTCATGTTGCTGTTTGAAGGCGTCTATCAAGCCAACAATGCCTATCTGCGGTACAAGTTGGCGCCCATGTTTGAAAAAGCGATCGCCAAGACGGCTGCACCAATCGAGGCGGTTTTTGACGATCGTTTGCTGCCATTCAAATGCAGCGGCCATATAGATTTCTGTCTTTCCCGCTATTTGGACCCAAGATACGAGGAAGTTCACATAAATAGTATATATAAAAACACATCTTGTGAATTCAACGATAGCAAATATTGCCCAATAACTAGAAATTTTGAATTAAATTCCAATTTAATTATTGTTAAAAATGTTGGATTGATGAATAGCGATATTGAAATTTCTACTTATTATTTAAATGATTATGTGTATTACGTTGAGTCAAGATTTCAATCCATATATCCTATTTGGCGGCCAAATCTCATGGTATGGTTTGCGCACTTGTTCATTGCAAACGAATATGGGTTAATAATCGACGTTTGCAATCAAGTCTACATTCCTTCATTCAAGAAAGAAGAATCCATTCGTAAATGTAAATAGAGGAATATTATGGGAAGCGTGATAACAGCAGCACAGGTTGCAAGATTATCATATTATCAATACACAGATAATGAATTACAAGAGAAAAAAGGGAGGTCAATTTCTAACGGCCAAAGGTTGAGGCTTTTGAAAGATGACGTATCTGGCTTTAGCGCTTCAATGTGGAAAATCGGAAACAATTACTATGTTGGCTTTGAAGGGACCAACCCGGGCAGTATGGCAGATATCGCGACTGACCTAGGGCTGGGAACGTACCAGGTGCCGGAGACATGGCCCGCGTACCACGGCCCAAGCAACAAAGTGCCTCTGCCAAAAGGAATCGAGCCCACTCGCAAAACCCAATGGGGATTTGCTCGCAAGTTCATGAGGGATCTCGCAAAAGATTATCCGGGTGTGAAATTTACTCTGGCCGGTTTGTCGCTGGGCGGAACCTTGGCTCAGTATGTATCAAATGAGCCGAACGTCGATGATGTGTTTGCCTTTAATGCGCCTGGGCTACCGGTTGGCCGAAGAGATCCGCGAGTGAAGCACTATCTTTCCCAAAGCGCCAAGACCAAGTTTCCAGGCTTGCCTGAGTTTCAGATTGTTGGGGAAATCATTGAAGGGCATGGCAAGCGGGTCTGGAATGGTAAAAAATACCGTGTTGACGGTGCCAAGGGTCATGGGAATGGCGATACCTTTCCCAGAGCGTTTGAACGCGGCATTGACTATCGTTTGCGTGAGGCTGAGCAGCGATTGGTAGATGGTGTTGTTAGTCGGTCGCTTCCCGGGTGGAAACCAGGATCCTCGAAGGTAAAGAGGGGCTCTAGGGCAGCTTCGTATCCGCAGCGGAACAACAACGACGGTCGTGATGCCATAAGGCGGATCTACCAGGATACGTTTCAGCCCCAATGATCCCCGGGCGCCGCAAATTGGGGGTAGCATGTATCCAAGTCTTGCCGGGCAAGCGCTGTGGCCGAAAATCAGGTGGCGGATCCTATAGGGAAAGAGTGGCAACATGAGCGATGAGGAGAATGGCGACTTGGGTGGCGGTGACGGCAGAAGTGATGGCGGCGGGCGCAGGCGGGCTATCAGCGTGTCCAGGCATTGGCCACGATGGTGTGGGACCCTGCTGGTGTGGGACCGCGTTCGTGCTGCGTCGGCGCTTGGTTTGGTCGTTGGCTGGTCTGGTCGTTGGCTGGTCTGGGCACGCACGCCCTGATACGGCCAAGGGGGCGGTCGTAGTGGTCAAATCAATCCAAGTCAGTTTTTTCTTGACATGTTCTAAGAACGAGTGAAGATGCACAGGAACAAAACGAGTACAATGCTCGGATTATGGAGGACAAGGTGTCTACTCAGAACGGGAAAAAACGCAAGCCCTGGCCCATGTGGGGGCAGGTTCTCGCCCTCGTCGTTGGGGTCATGTTGCTGTTTGAAGGCGTCTATCAAGCCAACAATGCCTATCTGCGGTACAAGTTGGCGCCCATGTTTGAACGCGCCGTCCAAGAGGCCGAAGTACCCGAAATTGCGATTTTCAATAGCCAGGATTTATCGCAGCTTTGCCCGTACTCGTACGACCTATGCCTAGAAAAATTTCTAGATGGCGCGTATTCTGATGTATTTGCCGATGATTGGCACTTCAATGAATGTAAAAACCCACATTCAAAATATTGCCCTAAAGTAGTAAAAACCGATTCTGATTATTCTCATTCTTACAGCGGCATATACGGTTTATTTAATAATAATATAACAATAACAAAAGTATATGTAAATGAAAATCTAAGTGAAATTTCATCATATTATGATTCTCCGTATCCATTTTGGAGACCTGATATATTTGCGTGGATTGGATTTTCTATATTTGGAATACCTGACAATATAAATATAATAAACTGCTACAAAACTTACATACCAACCTTCAAGAATAAATGGAAAGTTAAAAAATGTCCAAATTAAAAAATAATAAATCAGATGCTGGCGATGTGTTTACCGCTACACAGCTTGTTAGAGTGTCATATGACGAAAAATCAAAAAATAATAAAGGTGGTAGAACTCTCATCAACGGCGATAGATTAAATTTTTATCAAGATCCCGAGACAGGATTTAGCGCATCGGCCTGGAAAGTTGGTGATAAATACTATGTTGCATTTGCTGGAACGAACCCAAAATCGTTTGCTGACCTTTATACGGATGCTGCCTTGGGGCTGGGAAGCTACCCAGATAAACGCGCCGCTTTTTGGGCAACCGAGCCCAGGCTACCCACACAGTGGGGGCAAGCCAAGGCCTTCATGAGGGATTTGGCGAAACAGTACCCCGGTGTGCGTTTCACCCTCGCGGGGCACTCCCTCGGCG
>JAUIHE010000114.1 GCA_030432195.1 Alphaproteobacteria bacterium | reverse complement strand
TGCAAGCGATGTCGTCACCTATGTCGGTGCCGCAACGGCTTTGTTCGCTGCGACCGTCGGCATGACCCAATTCGATATCAAACGTGTGATCGCCTATTCGACCTGCTCGCAGTTGGGCTATATGTTCTTTGCGGCGGGCGTCGGCGCCTATGGCGGCGCTATGTTCCACCTGATGACCCACGCCTTCTTTAAGGCGCTGTTGTTCCTGGGGGCTGGCTCGGTCATTCACGCTCTGCACCATGAACAAGACATGCGCAACATGGGGGGCATCTGGCGCAAGATTCCGATCACCTACACCTACATGGTCATCGGCTCGCTCGCACTGGCGGGTGTCGGTTTCCCCGGTGTCTTCGGCTTCGCTGGCTTTTATTCGAAAGACGCAATTCTAGAGAGCGCCTACGCCGCGCACTCCATGGCAGGCAATACCGCGTTTTGGTTCGGTGTTATCGCTGCCTTTATGACTGCGTTTTATTCTTGGCGCTTGCTGCTGCTGACTTTCCACGGGCAGTATCGCGGTGACAAGCACACCTTTGACCATGCGCATGAATCGCCAGCCGTGATGATTGTGCCGCTGGCGCTTTTGGCCTTGGGGGCTATCTTTGCAGGCTTCTATGCCTACGAGTGGTTCTTTGGTCATGACCGTTTTGCCTTCTTTGCCGGGGCAATCGCGCAAGATCACCACGACATCGTTGACAAGGCTCACCATGTGCCCGAGTGGGTCAAGTTGGCGCCCTTGGTTGTCGGTCTCGCGGGTATCGCGACCGCTTATCTTGTGTATGGGTTTGGAAACCTGGGGCCGATGCTGTCCAAGCTTTTCGCGCCATTAGACATCTTGTTCCGCAATAAGTGGTTCTTTGACGAGATCTATGACGCGATTTTTGTCCGCCCAGCTTTGGCGATCGGTCGCTTCTTCTGGCAGGTCGGTGACGTCAAAATCATTGATGGGCTAGGGCCCAATGGTATCGCTGCCCGCATCGCTGCGGGCGCCCGCCAGGTGGCACGGATGCAGACCGGCTACATCTATCACTACGCTTTCGCCATGCTGATTGGGGTGGTGGTCTTCGCGACCTACTACCTGCTGGTCGTCGGCCTCTAAGCGCACAGGAGATACATGACTATGTTTGATACTTGGCCTCTCTTGTCGCTGATCACCTTCCTGCCATTGCTGGGTGCGGTGCTCATTTTGGTTCTCGTCGGCGGAAAGAACGATGAAGGATCGGCGACCACGGCGCGCGTTCTAGCGCTCTGGGTCTCTGGCTTCACCTTTGTTGTTTCGCTGGCTCTGTGGTTCGGGTTCGATCGCGGTACGGCAGACTATCAGTTCGTTGACAAAGTCGCTTGGATCCCGGCGCTGAACATCTCCTATCACATGGGTGTCGATGGCATCTCGGTGCTGTTCGTGCTGCTGTCTACGCTGTTGACTCCGGCGGCCATTTTGGCGTCTTGGGATGCGATTAAGACCCGCGTGCGTGACTATATGGTCGCTTTCTTGGTTCTTGAGACCCTGATGATCGGCACCTTCTCTGCGCTTGATCTGTTCTTGTTCTACATCTTCTTTGAGGCTGTTTTGATCCCCATGTTCCTGATTATCGGGATTTGGGGCGGCGAAAACCGGGTCTACGCTTCGTATAAGTTCTTCTTGTACACGCTGCTTGGCTCCATCTTGATGCTGATTGCCATGTTGGTGGTCTACAACGTTGGCGGCACCAGTGACATTCCGACCCTGCACAAGACTTTAGAGCTGGGATCGAGCGTGCAAATCTGGTTGTGGTTGGCTTTCTTTGCCTCGTTTGCGGTCAAAATCCCCATGTGGCCGGTGCATACCTGGCTGCCTGATGCGCACGTGCAAGCCCCGACCGCTGGATCGGTTATCTTGGCGGGCGTCCTGTTGAAGATGGGCGGCTACGGCTTCTTGCGGTTCTCTTTGCCTTTCTTCCCAGACGCCTCCTTGGCGCTGTCGCCTCTGGTTCTGGGCCTGTCGATTGTGGCGGTGGTCTATGCTTCGCTGGTGGCCTTGGTGCAAAAAGACATGAAGAAGCTGATCGCCTATTCATCCGTCGGGCACATGGCGTTCGTCACCGCGGGGATTTGGGCCTTTAACCATCAAGGTGTTGATGGAGCGATCTTCCAAATGCTGAGCCATGGTATCGTCTCAGCGGCTCTGTTCTTGTGTGTTGGGGTGGTCTACGACCGTCTGCATACCCGGGAAATCTCGGCTTACGGTGGTGTTGCAGAGACCATGCCACACTATGCCATTGCCTTTATGATCTTCATGCTGGCCTCCGTCGGCTTGCCCGGGACATCAGGCTTCATCGGTGAATTCTTGGTGTTGGTTGGTCTGTTCCAAACGTCGGTTTTCGCGACCGCTTGCTTGGCCACCGGTCTTATCCTGGGGGCGACTTACATGCTATGGCTGTATCGTCAGGTGATCTTCGGCGCACTGACCAGTGACAACGTCAAGGCCTTGTTGGACCTGGAGCTGCGCGAAAAGATCATCTTGTATCCGTTGATCGTTTTGGTTTTCTGGATGGGTATCTACCCCAAGCCCATCTTAGATATTACCAGCGCCTCGGTAGCTAACCTTGTTCAAACATTCCAAGCGGCCGTAGGAGGCTGATCCATGACCCATTTGGACCTCATTGCTTTCGCGCCTGAACTGCTAATGGCAGTGGCCATCTTGACCTTCATTCTGTTTGGTGCATTTACCGGTGACAAGGCCGCCCGTCCTGTAGCGATCGCTGGCATCGTGGTGATGCTTGTCGCGGCCTTTTTGGTGGCCAATCAAGGCACAGACGACGGCACCTACTTCAACAATCTTGTGGCGGTTAACGACTTCACTGGCGCCGCTAAAATTCTGATATTGCTGGTTTCTGCTGGCAGCTTGTTCCTCGCACTGCCCCACATTGCGCGCGACATTAACAAGCGTTTTGAATTCCCGTTGCTGTATCTGTTTGCCACCCTTGGCATGATGATTTTGGTGTCAGCGCAAGATCTGATGACGCTGTACTTGGGCTTGGAGCTGATGAGCCTCTCGCTCTACGTCTTGGCCGCGTTGCGCCGCGAATTGGTGCGCGCTTCTGAGGCTGGTCTGAAGTATTTCGTCCTCGGCGCACTCTCATCCGGCATGATCCTTTACGGCTCATCCATTATCTATGGATACAGCGGAGCGACCAACTTCGATCTGATCGCGGGCGCGCTGACCGAGAGCGACGGCAACAACATTGGCCTGCTGATTGGCTTGGTGTTTGTGGTGGCTGGCCTGGCGTTCAAGGTATCGGCGGTACCGTTCCACATGTGGACGCCCGACGTCTACCAAGGCGCGCCAGCCGCTGTTACAGCCTTCTTTGCTGGGGCCCCAAAGCTGGCCGCGATGATGGTATTCGTGCGGGTGCTGGTCGAACCGTTCGGCGATTTGACCGCTCAGTGGCAACAAGTGATTGCTCTGATCGCCATGGCTTCCATGATCCTGGGCGCTTTTGCGGCGCTGAACCAGCGCAACATCAAGCGCCTGATGGCGTATTCTTCGATCGCCAATATGGGCTACGCGCTGATCGGCTTGGCCGCGGGGACCCCAGAAGGCGTGCAAGGTTTGATGGCCTATATGACCATCTATGCCGTCATGACCTTGGGCAGCTTTGCAGTTATCATGCTGATGCGCCGCGAGGATCGTCCGCTGGAAAACATCGAGGATCTGGCCGGATTGATCAATCAAAAGCCCCGTATGGCTGCGGCCATGATTATCATGATGTTCTCTTTGTCCGGTATTCCACCTTTGGCCGGCTTCTTTGGTAAGCTGATGGTCTTCATGGCGGCGATCAATCAGGGTTCAGCGCTGATGTTGGTTGTAGCGATTGTTGGCGCGCTGACCTCGGTCATTGCGGCCTTCTACTACCTGCGTATTATCAAACTGATGGTGTTTGATCCTCAGGCCGATGAGCTGGACCACAAAGACGCCCGCGAGTGGAGCATTACGGCGGGCGTTGCCGCTGCGCTGCTGATCGTGTTGACGCTTGGCTTTAATCACCTTCACGGCTGGTTCGCGGGCGCTTCGGCGGTCTTGTTTGCGGGCTAATCCGGGCCATATAGAGTAGACCTTATGCTTATCGTCGTCGATGTTGGAAATACCAACGTTGTATTTGCTTTCTACGACGGCGATAGCTTGGTCGCGGAGTGGCGTTGCGAGACCAATGCGAAGCGCACAGCAGACCAGTACGCCGTTTGGCTGTTGGGGCTGATGGCGCACAAAGGCATGGATTCCAAGCAAGTGAGCGGTTTTGCTGTCGCAGCAGTCGTACCAACCGTTATTTTTTCGCTTCAACAGCTGTCCGAAAAGTACTTTGGTATTAAGGCCATGGTGCTGGGCAGGGATGGCATCAAGGTGCCGATTGCGGTCGAAATTGATGCGCCAGAACAAGCAGGTATGGACCGATTGGTCAACTCCTATGAGGCGTTTGCGACCTACAATAAGGCTCTGATCGCGCTCGATTTTGGGACCGGGACCACTTTTGACGTGGTGTCCCACACGGGCGCCTATTTGGGCGGTGCAATCTCACCGGGCATCCACCAGGCGGTCGAGGCCATGTATATCGCGGCCTCGCGTCTTCCGCGCATTGCGGTAGACAAGCCAGAACAAGTTATTGGTAAAGCGACGATCCCTTGCATGCAGTCCGGCGTGTTTTGGGGCTACATTGGTTTGATCGAAGGGCTTGTAAGCCGTATCCGAAAGGAATATGTCGCTTCTACCGGTCGTAACGACCCTTTGCCTGTCATTGCCACAGGTGGACTAGCCAGTCTGTTCGCAGATGAAACTGACTGCATTGATGAAATTGACCCCTACCTCACGCTGCGGGGGATTAAGCGCGTGTACGAGACTCTAACAACAAAGAGTTGACCTAGAACCAAAGGAAGATATTTTGGAAGAAAGACAAATGAAGCACTTTGGCACCAGCCGATTGAAGGCCGGCGCCGACGAAGTGCTGTTCGTGCCCTTGGGTGGTGTCGGTGAAATCGGCATGAACCTGTATTGTTATGGCCATAAGGGCCGTTGGCTGGTGGTGGATTTCGGCGTTACTTTCGCCGACCACCATGCGCCGGGTATCGACGTTATCACCGCCGACATTCGGTTTTTGGAAGCAAACGCCGACCTCATTGATGGCATCGTCCTGACTCACAGCCACGAGGACCACTTGGGCGCTCTGCCCTACTTGTGGGACATTTTGAAGGTGCCAGTTTACGCGACGCCGTTTGCGCACGCCATGGCGCGCACCAAGATGGAAGAAAACCAAGGCGAAGAAGGCGTCCCGAGCCTGGTAAAGGTCGGTATCAACGAGGACTTCAAAGCGGGTAACTTCGATCTGCGCTTGGTCCCCATGACGCACTCGATTGCAGAAGCTTGTGCATTGTTGATCCGCACCGACATCGGCAACATTTTCCATACCGGTGACTGGAAGAACGATCCCGAGCCGCTGATTAGCGAACCTATTAACGAAGACTCATTGCGCCAAATTGGCCAGGACGATCTTTTGGCGATCGTTGGCGACAGTACAAATGCCATGGAGCCGGGTCATTCTGGCAGTGAAGCAACCGCCGCGCGCGGGCTGATGGAAGCTGTTAGCGCCTGTGAGAACCGTGTCGCGGTCACCATGTTTGCGACCAACGTTGCCCGGATGCAAAGCGCGTTCCGGGCGGCGACTGCGGCTGGTCGCCATGTTGCCGTTGCAGGCCGGTCGATCAAGCGGGTTTTGGCCTGTGCCCAAGAGGCGGGCTACCTAACCGACCGCCCCATTTTTGTTGACGAAGATAAGGTCAATGAGCTGCCGCGCAATAAGGTGCTGTTGGTCTGTACTGGCTCACAAGGCGAGGCCCGGGCAGCCATGGCACGCATCGCGCAGGGCAAACACCCCAGCATTTCGCTGAGCGCGGGTGACAGCGTTATTTTCTCGTCAAAGACCATTCCCGGCAACGAGAAAGAAGTCGCGCGCATCGAGAACATGTTGGCAGAGCGTGACATCGAGATCATCGAGGACATCCAGACCAAGGTTCACGTGACCGGCCACCCCCGCCAGGAGGAGCTGAAATGGCTCTATGGTCTGATGCAGCCCAAGATCGTTGTGCCCATGCACGGCGAGCTGCGCCACCTGAAAGCCCACGCGCGCCTGGCTCAAAAAGCGGGCGCCAGTCACACTCCGGTTGCCGTGAACGGCCAGGTTCTGCGGCTGACGCGCGGAGGCGAACCACAGATCATTGGCGAGGTCACACACGGTCGCTGGGGCGTTGATGGTGATCGCTTGTTGGACACCGACGGCTTGGTATTTCGCGAACGCAAGCGGATGATGCACAAGGGGTTGTGCCACGTCAGCATGGTGATGAGCGAAGCGGGCGCCATAAAGGCCGACCCTCGAATTTTGGCGCTCGGGCTGTTGGATGATGAGGTGGACGATCCTGAGATCATCACCGAAGCTGAAGACTTTGCTTGGGATGCCATTGATCGCTTGCCAAAGTCCTCTCGCCAAGATGACCAGCAGGTAAAGGGCGTGCTCATCAAGGCCATGAAGCGCTTTTTCAACGACAGCATCGGCCGCAAGCCCTTGATCGAAGTGACTATTCATCGGATTGGAAAATGATTGGACGTCTCAACCACGTAGCCGTTGCGGTTCCTAGTCTTGAAGCAGGGGTAGCACGCTATCGTGATACCCTGGGCGCTGAGGTGTCAGAGCCGCAGGCGCTGCCCGAACACGGCGTTACGGTTGTGTTCGTCAACTTGCCAAACACAAAGATCGAGCTGTTAGAACCGCTTGGCGAAGGTTCGCCGGTTGCCAAATTCATTGAGCGCAACCCCGACGGGGGCATTCATCATATTTGCTATGAGGTTAGCGATATCTTGGGAGCGCGCGATGCTTTGGCAGCCAAAGGCCTTCGCGTACTTGGCGATGGCCAGCCGAAGATTGGCGCGCACGGCAACCCAGTGCTGTTCTTGCATCCAAAGGACATGAACGGCACCTTGGTTGAACTTGAGCAGGTCGCGGCCTAGATCAGTGTTGCCGGCCCGGGTGGCTGGCGTTGGATTTGGAGAGAGCCCGCTATGTGGTCGAGCCTTATAACTTACTTCTTCGTTTTCATGATCATATGGTGGCTGGTGCTGTTTACCCAGCTACCCCGCGGCGGCGCGGCACCAGGTGAGCAAGAGGTGAACGAACACGGCGCACCGCTTGAAAACAACCTCAAGGCCAAAATGCTCCGCACCACTTTGATTGCGGGGGGCATCATTGCCCTGTTGTTCATTTTGAGCCAGCTGGGCGTCATCTCTTTGTTTGAGATACTGACGGGCCGCGCGCTCTAGGTCCAAATCGAGCCAAGCAGTCCGGTCGCTTCAAGCGGTGGGACTGGGGCCCGCCGTCGCTGCGCGGGGGCTCTTTTTGGCTGCGGATACGCAGCGCTCACTGCGTAACTCAATGCACGGCAGTAGCGAATAGCGCGGTCAGGGCATTGCAACGCTTCGTGCGCGATGACCCGTCTGTTTCGGTTATGTCTGTGCGGGAAGAGGGCGCAAGTTGGTCTGATTGCCCTCAGAGATTGCAAGCTTGAACGCGCCCGAGACAAATCAAAAATCAAATTATTTGCACATAAAAAAAGGCCGGAGCAAAGCTCCGGCCCAATCGCATTTTTCTGCGATAGTTTCTGCAATATAGCGCCACGGTCGATATGCAAGCGAGCACTCGCGGGCTACTAAATATTGCTCCTCCCCAACTTGGACAGCTCAGTTAAGAGCTGCGACGATCAATGCCGTGATTCCTGTGACCGAGCAAGTGAATTCTGTCACACAAGTGTAGTATTCCATATATTGAAATTGCATCCAGTATTTTGGTTTACCCGTGGAGCGCCTGCCAAAAACGCCGGCAGGCCTTGGTCCAGCACAGCTTTCCCGAAGCCTTGCCTAAATTGGGGACAGGCGCGCAAGATGCCTAGCGCTGCTCTTCGCGAGGTCGTAAAAGGTCAGCAAATGGCGCGCCCTCAGCGTCGCCTCTCTATTCCAATTCGTCCGACGGAGCCCACTCACTATGCGCCGCACCGCATTTTACCTGCCCACCATGAAAGACACGCCCGCAGAGGCGCAGATCGTTAGTCACCGGGTCATGCTGCGTGCCGGCATGGTACGCCAGTGCTCCGCGGGCATCTATGCGTGGTTGCCGCTGGGTTTGAAGGTTCTAAACAACATCGCGCGTATCGTGCGCGAGGAGCAAGACGCCGCTGGCTGCAATGAAGTGCTGATGCCGACGATCCAGTCTGCCGATCTGTGGCGACAGTCAGGGCGCTACGACGCCTACGGGCCGGAGATGCTGCGAATCACTGACCGCCACGAACGCGATATGTTGTTCGGCCCGACCAACGAGGAGATGGTGACCGAGCTGTTTTCGCGCGATGTAAAATCCTACAAGCAGCTGCCCTTAAACCTCTATCATATCCAGTGGAAGTTCCGCGATGAGATCCGCCCACGGTTCGGCGTCATGCGGGGCCGCGAGTTCCTGATGAAAGACGGCTACAGCTTCGATGTTTCGAAGGTAGCAGCGGCCGAAGCTTATAAGCGCGTCTTCATCTCCTATCTCAAGACCTTCAAACGCATGGGCCTGGTGGCCTTCCCGATGAAGGCCGACACGGGGCCCATCGGCGGCGATTTGAGCCACGAATTCTTGATCGAGGCCAAGACGGGCGAGTCCGAGATTTTCTATGATTCCGCGCTCAACGATTTAGATATTTTCAATACCGATACCTCCGACGCGGCCGCCTTGGACCAAGCATTCCAGACCCTGACCGCTGCCTATGCCCGCACGGATGAGACGCACGAGCAGGGCGAATTCGAGGCCGCTGTTCCCGAACTGCGCCGCCGCACGGCCCGCGGTATCGAAGTTGGCCACATCTTCTATTTCGGCACCAAGTATTCTGAGCCCCTGGGCGCCAAAGTGACCGGCCCTGATGGCGCTGAGATTGACGTGCATATGGGCTCCTACGGGATTGGTGTTTCCCGATTGGTCGGCGGGATTATTGAAGCCTCGCACGATGAGCAGGGCGTTATTTGGCCGGCTGAAATCGCGCCTTTCCACGTTGGCCTGGTCAATATCAAAGTCGGCCACGAAGGCTGTGACGCTGGTTGCCAGCAGCTGTATGATGCGCTGCGTAGCAAAGGCGTTGAAGTTCTGTACGACGACCGCGAAGAACGGGCAGGCGCCAAGTTTGCGGATATGGAGTTGATCGGTCTGCCTTGGGTCATGACGGTCGGTCCACGCGGCGCCGAAAGTGGCATGGTCGAGGTCAAGAACCGCAAAAGCGGCGAAAAGGTTGAAGTCGCCTTTGATAAAGGCCTTGAGCTGGTCATGGCCAACGCGCCGAGACGATAGGCGAGGGTCGGCGGGTGAACTTCGGTCTTGCCGCCCGATTGGCTTGGCGCTTTGCGCGCGCCAAAGGGGTTGAGGGCTTCATTTCGGTCGTCAACTGGTTCTCCCTGCTGGGCGTCATGATCGGTGTTGCCTGCTTGGTCGTTGTCATGGGCGTCATGGACGGCTTCCAGGCGCAGATCGTTGACAAGATTCTGGATCTGAACGGCCATCTGTCGGTCTATTTGCCGGAGCATCGCAAACCGCAAACCGCGGCCATCGAACAACAAATGCGCGCCCTGCCAAGCAGCAAGGCCGTTATTACCTACTACGACGTTGAAGCCTTGGTGACCAACAAGCGGCGTTCTGGCGGTGCTCTCCTTCGGGGCGTGCGTGCAGAAGATTTGGCGCAAAAACAGGCTGTTGTTCAGGGGATGCAGACCAAAGACTGGTCGTTGGAGGGCAATCAGGCCGTCATCGGATACCGTCTGGCCCAGCGCCTTGGTGTTGAGCAGGGCGACGATTTCCTAGTGCTGCTCGGGCAAACCAGCCCGGAGGGCCTACAGCTTCAGCCCAAGCGCATCAAGGTGACGGTCAGCGGCATCTTTAAAGCGGGCTTTTATCGTTATGACACAGGGGTCGCCTATCTGCCGATCGACCTGCTAAGGCGGGTGCAAGAAGCGCCCGGCGCCGTGTCCAGCTTTGAGCTGATCGCAAAGTCGAAGCCCGCGATCCTAACCTTGCAATGGGAAATCTATTCGAAGATTCCTAATGATCTCCTGATCCAAGACTGGGCCGAGGCCAACAAGGATTTCTTGTCTTTGGTTGAGACCCAAAAGCGGCTGCTGTTCTTCATCTTGTTGATTATCGTTATCGTCGCCGCTTTCAATATCGTTGCAGGGCAGGTCATGCTGGTGCAGGAGAAAGCGCGCAACATAGCTATCTTGCGGACCATGGGGGCCGATCGTCCCACGATGCTTGTGAGTTTCTTGCTGTTGGGCGGCGGCATCGGGCTGATTGGCACGTTGATGGGACTGGGCCTTGGGCTGCTGATCGCGCGCAATTTGGAGACGCTGCGCCGCCTGATCGAAACGCAGTTTGGAATTACCTTGTTTCCGCAAGAGGTCTATTTTTTGGCCGAACTGCCCTCACAGATTTCATTTGCCATGCTGCTTGCGGTCGCCGTTGCTAGCTTGAGCCTCTGTCTTATCGCGAGCCTCTATCCGGCCTGGCAGGCCGCCAGGACGGCCCCGGCGGAGGTGTTGCGCCGTGTTTAGCCGCTTCGAACGCCTCATCGCTGGCCGCTACCTTCGGGCTAAACAAGGCCAACGCTTTGCCTCACTCGTCAGCGGTTTTTCGGTCCTTGGGATCTTCCTAGGTGTCGCGGCGCTTATCATCG
>JAUIHE010000113.1 GCA_030432195.1 Alphaproteobacteria bacterium | reverse complement strand
GCGGTGGCTGCTGTGCCATAAGGGCGAATGAAGGCCAGCATCAGCACAAACCCCATCGAAACCGCAAACATGTTGATGGTGGCGGGGACACCTTGGCTCAGGATTTGTTTTTGGGTCGCCCAATGCATGCGGAGTTTTTGGCTGACCATATGCGGCCACAAGCTGATTTGGCTCACTCTGTAAGCGACATAAAAGAGGCCAAGGGCCTGGGCAATAACCGTAGCCCAAGCGATGCCTTGAAGTCCCATCGCAGGCACAATCTGCGTGTCACCCCAGGTCCAGCCGTAAATAAACAGAGGATCAAGGCCCGCGTTAATAAAGGTCGAAACGATCGAGACGAGCGAATAGGTCACGGTATCGCCCACCGCGTTTAGCGCGCCGTTCATGGCAAATGAGGCCAGGAAAAAGAAGTTGCAAAACAAGATGACGGAAAAGTAATCCCAGCCCGCTTTTGCGGTCTCCGCATCGGGGGATAGCTGCGCGAATAGGGGCTTCATCACCAGCCCGCCACCAACGGCCAGTGCCGCGCTGGCTAAAATACTGAGCAACAGCGCTTGAACGACGGTCTTTCCGGCGCGTTCTTCATGGCCGGCGCCTACGGCGTGGGAGGTCAGCACAGTTGTGCCCTGACCCAAGCCAATAGCCACGCCAAGCATCAATAAGAAGATGGGAAACGAGACCCCAAGACCCGCGACGGCCTGCTCGGAGACCTTGGAGGCCCAGAAGGTGTCGATCAGGTTATAGAGCGTCGTGAAGAAGAAGCCCACGGAAGCAGGCAAGGCCATTTGAAAAATGATCGTCGAGATGCGGCCTTCGACCAAATTGAGTTGCGCCACGATGGTTCTTCCTTCCGCTCAATGACCGGCCAATGAGAACCGGAATGGAGGTCTTGCGATGATTTGCGCTCGACTCTCTCCTATCTACGCTGCAATTTGACGAGCCCGCAAGCCACGTTGAGGTGCGCAAGCTTTCAGACAGAAGTTGCACACAAAAATTCAAGAAAGCACATTCGGCCATGGACATCCTCGATCTATCGATCATGACCAGCCCCCAGGTCCGCGATCTCTGCCGGACCCAAGACCAGCCGCGCCTGGCTATTGTGACGCTCGGCGCTCTAGAGCAGCACGGCCCGCACTTGCCGTTGGCGACCGACAGCTTCATTGTCCAAGGCATTTTGGAAAAAGCGCTGGGGCACGTGGCTGAACAAGGCGGTGAGGGGACGTTGCTGATATTGCCGCATCAGGCCGTTGGGCTATCTGGCGAGCATGCCTCCTTTGCGGGGACCATGAGCCTATCGGCGACTACAGCGCTGGATGCTTGGTTTCAATGCTTAAGCCCACTTAGGAGTTGGGGCATAAACAAGGTCTTGCTGTTCAATGGCCATGGGGGACAGACCGGTTTGACCGAGGTTCTAGCCCAACGTTTGCGCAGCGAGTTAGGGCTCACGGCCGTCTGGTGCCACGTGGACGCTCTGGGGGTGCCTGATGGCCTCGTCTCGCCCGACGAAAAGCGCATTGGCTTGCATGGTGGTCTAGTCGAAACCGCTTTGATGCTGGCCATCGCCCCGCAACATGTGCGTATGGACCAGGCAAGCAACTTCCCCTCGAACCGGGAAGCAGCGACCGCTGGGAATCAAGCGCTGCGGTCCGGGGGATGCGCGCGCCATGCTTGGCAAGCCGAAGACCTCAACCCCGAAGGGGTTGTAGGGAACGCGGCGGCGGCCGATGCAAGCTTAGGGCGCAAATTGCTCGACCATCGGGCGAAAGCGCTTGCACAAGTCATTCAAGAGGCACTAACCTTTGAATTAAACCGCTGCTAAAGCGGATATTTCTTTAAGGGGGCCGTTGATTAGGGATAGCTGAGCATTGAGAAAGGCAGCGATCCAAGAGGCAGCGGATAGTATCGCATGAAACTCTATGATTTGATCAACCGGCTTAATGCGCCCGTAGACGCCAAGGTCTTGGCGACGAGCACCTCTGGTGACGCCGAGCAGATACACGCAATTGCAGGCGCGCTTGCGCCCGTTTTAGCGCGCCGACTGCAAGCAATCGCCCAGCTTTCCGCTCAAACGTTTTCCGGTGTCCTTAGCGAAATTGCCGCCGGCGAAGCAACCGCCGCGCTTTTGCAAGTTGGCGGACCGGATTTGGCGCGCTTGTCTGTGCTTGGCAATCAAGCGCTTGAGGATCTCATGTCTGACAGCACGATGCAGAAGGCCGCGATCGACAGGCTCGCCCAGCAAAGCCAGGTAGAGCGAAGCCAACTGCTAAAAGACCTGCCGCTTGTGACTTCATGGGTGGTGGCGGGTTTGGACCAGCTCGCAAGTGCTTGTGAGGAGCACCTGGAGGCCGAACGCAGCGCGCCGTCGTCTTGGTACAGCGGCCTCGCCGAACGCCTGGGGTGGGAGCGCAGCGGTAAAGCCAAGCGCGATCCAATTGAATCTGTCTTGGAGGGCGAGCTTAGCGAAGCTGAGCTGAGGCTCTTTTTGCCGCAAACCCAGCTAGAAACCGCCCCTTCAGCATAATTCAGCTTTGCGCTGGACCCCATAAGCGCTAAGAGCTTGTGGATCTGACAAACGAGCCGATTGCCTAGCGCTGCGCTGGTGTCCCATCCCGCAGCAATGGTTGATATGATCTGCTCAACGTCGCCCCTGCCTCTTACAGACCTGGATTGCCTACGTGACCGAGCTGTCGCTTACTCGTAACTTCTCCATCATCGCCCATATCGACCATGGCAAATCGACCCTGGCCGATCGCATCATTCAGATTTGCGGAGCCCTTACGGATCGCGAAATGAAAGATCAAGTCCTGGACAGCATGGATCTGGAGCGCGAGCGCGGGATTACGATCAAGGCGAACTCAATTCAGCTCAAATACCCAGCGAATGACGGCCAGACCTACACTCTGAACCTGATTGATACGCCGGGCCACGTTGATTTTTCCTATGAGGTCTCGCGGTCTTTGGCGGCTTGTGAAGGCGCGCTGCTTCTTGTTGATGCCTCGCAGGGCGTCGAGGCGCAGACGCTGGCCAACGTCTATTTGGCGCTGGAAAATGATCTGGAAATCATTCCGGTTCTCAACAAAATTGACCTGCCCGCCGCTGAACCCGAGCGTATCAAAGAACAAATCGAAGATGTGATCGGTCTAGAAGCTGATGACGCCTTGGCCGTGTCCGGCAAGACGGGCGCAGGCGTCAAGGAAGTCATAGAGCGCATCATAGAACGGGTGCCACCACCCGAAGGCGATGCCAGTGCCAAGCTGCAAGTATTGCTGATGGACTCCTGGTACGATTCCTACCTGGGGGTCATGATTTTGGTTCGCGTTGTCAATGGTTCGATCAAGAAGGGGCAGAAAATTCGCTTCATGTCGAATGGAGCGACTTACACTGTTGATCGGGTCGGCGTTCATACGCCCAACCGCCTGGAATTGAGCGAATTGCCCGCCGGACAGTTAGGTTTTATCACCGCGGGCATCAAAAATGTGGCCGACTGTCAGGTTGGCGATACTATCACCTTAGATCGCGACCCGGCGGCAACCGTGCTGCAAGGATTCAAGCCTTCGGTTCCGGTTGTCTTCTGCGGTCTGTTTCCAGCGGATGCGTCCGAATTCGACCATCTGCGTGAGAGCCTGGCCAGGCTCCGCCTCAACGACGCTTCGTTTCAGTTCGAAATGGAGTCGTCGGCCGCGCTTGGTTTTGGCTTCCGTTGTGGCTTCCTGGGCCTGCTGCACCTGGAAATCATTCAGGAGCGCTTAGAACGCGAATTCGATCTGGACTTGGTGACGACCTCTCCGTCTGTTGTCTATCACCTCGAAATGAAAGACGACAGCAAGATCGAAATGCACAATCCGGTCGATATGCCGGATGTCTCCAAGATCGAGAGCATCTCGGAGCCATGGATCAAGGCCACAATCATGTTGCCTGATGAGTTCTTGGGACCGGTCCTCAAGCTTTGCGAAGACCGCCGGGGCATTCAGACCGACCTGACATATGCGGGCAATCGCGCGATGCTGGTCTATGAATTGCCCTTGGCAGAAGTGGTTTTCGATTTCTACGACCGTCTCAAGTCAATCTCCCGCGGATATGCCTCGTTCGACTATCAGATGATCGACTATCGCCCGGAAAACTTGGTCAAAGTCGCGATCCTGGTGAACAGCGAGCCCGTGGACGCTTTGGCGCTCATGTGTCACCGCGACCAAGCAGAGGCTCGCGGGCGCGCCTTGTGCGAGAAGTTGAAGACACTGATCCCGCGCCAGTTGTTCAAAATTGCCATTCAGGCCGCGATTGGCGGCAAGGTCGTGGCTCGTGAAACCGTCTCAGCTTTGCGCAAAGATGTAACCGCCAAGTGTTACGGCGGCGACGTCACGCGTAAAAAGAAGCTGTTGGAAAAGCAGAAAGAGGGCAAGAAGCGCATGCGCCAGGTTGGCAATGTGGAGATCCCCCAGTCTGCCTTTATTGCTGCCTTGAAAATGGACAGCTAGCTGCGACCACGCCGGTCTTTGCCAGTACCAAAAGCCCGACCAGTCATGGCCGGGCTTTTTGCTTGGAATATGTCTCTAGGTGTCGCGCTGGTGGTCCCTAGGACTGCCAGTCCTTGAGGCGATCCATAAGTGCTTGCGTTGAAGGATCGACCGTGACCGGTTTGTCTGCCGTCAGCGCTGGCAGGATCTCTTTTGCCAGAACCTTACCGAGTTCGACGCCCCACTGATCGAAGGGGTTGATGTTGCACAAGACAGCTTGAACGAAGACCCGATGTTCGTAAAGGGCGATCAATGCACCCAGCACCCAGGGCGTCAGCTCTGGATAGATCATCATCGTAATGGGACGATTGCCAACAATTTGGCTGTTGATCGCGGCGAGCTCGGCTTGCTCTTCGCTCATACCCTTAGCCAGAAAGCGCGACTTGGCACGGGCCTGGTCTTGCCCCTCCAAGAAGGCCTGACCTTGGGCCAGGAAATTGGCCAGCAATATTTTGTGTTGGCCTTGATCCGCGGCTTTGGAGTTGGCCGCCGCCATCATATCCATGGTCACCGTATCCGTGCCCTGGTGCAGGCATTGGAAAAATGAGTGCTGGGCGTTGGTCCCTGCGGCGCCCCAGATGACGGGGGCTGTGCGAACAGCCACAGGAGCGGCATCGGTGGTTACCGATTTGCCGTTCGATTCCATCTCCAATTGCTGCAAGTAGGCGGGCAGCGCCTCCAGGTTTTGATCGTAGGGCAAGACCGCATGCGATGCAGCATCCCAGTAGTTCCGGTAGTAGTAGGCAAGCGCGCCCATCAGCGCCGGGATATTCTCCTCCAAGGGGGTTGAGATAAAGTGCTCATCCAGAGCGTTTGCGCCGCTGAGCAGTTCAGCAAAGCGCGGATATCCCACCGCCAGTGCAATCGGCAACCCAATGGCCGACCACAAAGAATAGCGTCCACCGACCCAATCCCAGAACGGGAATATTGCGCTGGCCTCGATGCCAAAGGCCTTGGCGCGATCAGGGGCAGCGGTTACGGCAACGAAATGGGCGCCAGATGCTGCAACATCGCTGCTATCCAATCCCAACTTGGCATTCAGCCAGTGCCGCGCCGCTTCGGCGTTTGTCAGAGTCTCCTGAGTGGTGAAGGTTTTCGACGCAACCACGAACAAGGTCGCTGCCGGGTCAAGATCGCTCAGACATTGCTCAAGGTCACTGGGGTCCACGTTGGAAACGAACCGCACCTCTAACCCAGTATCTGCGTATGGCCTCAAGGCCTGGCAGACCATACGCGGGCCGAGGTCCGAGCCGCCGATGCCGATATTGACAACATGGGTGAAGGGCCGCCCCGTCGCTCCCTTGCGCTTGCCGGCCTGAACATCGGCGCAAAAGCCCTCAATGTCCGACAACACGCCATGAACGATCTGGCTTACTGGCTCTCCATCGGCATGATAGGCGCGAGCGCCGGGACCAGACCGCAGCGCCATATGCAGGGCAGGGCGTTGTTCAGCGGTGTTAATCGGCGCACCCGACACCATCGCATCTCGCTTGTTTTCCAATCCCGCGTCGCGGCACAACTGCACGAGCAAAGACAGCGTCTCGTCGTTGACGGGATGTTTAGAAAAATCGACGAACAGCGTCTCACCCAGTGTAAAATCCAAGGGGCGATGGCGTTGGTCTGGATCTGTTAACAAATCGCTCGCGCGCGTGTGGCGCATCATTTTTTGATGGGCGGCTAGCAGGTTATCCAAGCTTGGCATGGTGTATCCTGTTCGGAAAGTGACGCAAAATGTAAGTGTACGCGCGTTAATAGCGCAAAAACGTAAAGGTGTCAGCTTTCAATATGTCTCAGGTCTGCAAAGCGCCAGGGTTAGCGCGTTGGCGGTCTTGGTAGGGCATTGATTGGAGGCGCCTCAAGCCGGGCAACCGCGGCGTGCATCGCTGGGGCGGCCTAGGGGACGCGGCCAAGGGATGCGGCCCACAAACGCGCGCGTCTTTTGCCAAATTGGATAGCCCTGGGCTGCCTTCCGGGCAAACCGCTCGCTAGTGCCACATACCCTTACGCAAGTGATAGTGCCCATCGCGCAGCTCGATGAACATGTCATAGATGCCGGGGTGGTCCACAGGTGCGTTGCTCTCATCCGCCAGAAGGTTCTGTTCAGAGACGTAGGCCTCGTATGCGCCGTCCTCGTTCTCGGCAAAGAGATGATAGAAGGGTTGGTCCTTCTTGGGACGAATTTCTTCTGGAATCGACATATACCACTCCTCGGAATTCGAGAAGCTGGGGTCCACGTCGTAAACGACGCCGCGGAATGGGAAAATTCGGTGGCGGACAACTTGACCGATGGCGAACTTTGCTGACTGCATGTCAAGACCTGAACTGGCGAGTGTAGATAGCATGGCTGGAATTTAGGGTTGTTCGGAGTGAAGGTCAATTCGCGATTTGGTTGTTTGCCCGCATAAGCCGTGGCAAATTCAGAGAATGTCGCCATCCAAAGAAACGAGGGCATCGCGAAAGCGCTGCGTGCAAGCTTGCCAAGTAAACCCGAGTGCGTGTTGGCGGGCATCATCGCGCGTCAGCGCCTGGGCGCTGAGACAGGCTTGCTTGAGATCCCAATCAAGGCTGCCAGCCGCCGGATCGGTGATAATGTCGTTCGGTCCGGTGACCGGGTGCGCCGCTACGGGCAAACCTGAGGCCAGAGCCTCAACAATGACCAGACCAAAGGTATCGGTTAGGCTAGGGAAGACGAAGCAATCACAGCTGCGGTAGATGGCCGCCAGCTCGTGCCCCTGATGGGCGCCCGGGAATTTCGCGTCGGGAAATTTGGAGACCAAGCGCTGGTGTTCCGGTCCAGAGCCAACGACAACTTTTGTACCCGGCAGGTCCAACGACAAAAACGCTTCGATGTTCTTTTCAACGGCCAGTCGTCCGACATTGAGCCAAAGCGGGCGCGGCCAGCCGTCTGATATCAGGGGCGAGCGCGCCCCGTCTGGGGTAAACATGTCGGTATCGACGCCGCGCAACCAAACGCGCGTGTTGGTAATCCCGTAACGCGCGAGCTCATCTTTCTGGCTTTGTGTCGTCACCAGGGTTGAGGCGGCCTTGTTGTGAAAACGTCTTAAGACCGCATAACTCCAAGTCACCGGTATGCGGGTGCGTTCATGCAGATATTCAGGGAATTTGGTGTGCAGCGAGGTGGTAAACTGCCAGTTGTTTTGCAGCGCCAAAGCGCGAGCGGCCCAGCCCAACGGGCCCTCTGTCGCCAAGTGCAGGCTGTCGAAGTCATAGCCTTCCAGCATCTTGGCCAGCTTGCGCTTGGTCACCATAGCCAGGGGAATTTCCGAATAGCCCGGCATGGGCAGACTGGTAAAATCGCTTGGCGTGATGAAGCTTACAGTAAAGCCCATTTGCCTCAAGTGCTTGGCGGTCTGATCCAAGGAACGAACCACACCATTAATCTGAGGATACCAAGCGTCAGTGACAATTAGCAGGCGCTTCATAGCGGCTCTCCTGAACTCCAGGTCACAAGGCGTTCTTCCTTGGGCAACCAACGGCAGAGCAAAAGGGCGCCGTCTTGGTTTTCTACTGCGCAGGTGCAGCTATCTATCCAATCCCCAGTGTTGAGGTAGCGCTCTCCAAAACGGCGATGATCCTTCGGGTGATGGGTATGGCCTGAAACAACCACGCTTGCCCCTTGTTCGCGGGCACGGCGGCAGGCGCGCTGCTCAGAGGCCCAAATCCACTGCACCATTAGCTTTGTCGCCCGCTTTGCGGTCCAAGCCAGGCCCTTTTCTGGCTGCGAGCGCCCGTCCTGTGGTGTCATGCGCCGCTGTAAACGGCCATAGATGCGAGCGCCCAAACGTGACAACCAAGTATAGCGGCCTGAGAAGGGGTCGAACTGATCGCCGTGCAAGATCAACACGGTCTCGCCGCTCTGGGTGGTGTACAGGAACTGTTCCGACAGATGCCAACCCTTCACCTGCATGCTGTTGTGCTTGCGCAGATAATTGTCGTGATTTCCAGGAACCTGATGAATAACGCCGCCACGCCGCAAAACTTGCCTGAAGGCCTCTAGTACGGCATCGGAGTCTTCATCCCAGAACCAACGACGAGGAAGCAACCAAGCATCTACGATGTCCCCCACCAAGAACAGCTGGTCGGGTTGATAGCGCTTCAACAGATTGCAGAGTGCGCGCCGGGCATTTTGCTGCATGCCAAGGTGCAGGTCAGAGATGAACAGCGCAGGTATGCGCGTTGCAGCGCCAGCACTCGAACGGCCTTCTTGCGACTGGCCCTCTTGCGACTGGCCCTCTTGCGACTGGCCCTCAGGCGCGGTCTGGGCACGCTGCCATTGCAGCGCTATTCGCTCGCTGGACTCGCGGGGGTCTAACAGATCAATACGGGGCGGCGCGGGTCGCGCGGCGGTTGGCACGCTGGGTTCAACCTCAAGAATTAAGACAGGACTGCTCGGCGGTCGGGAGCCGGGTCAGTGCCAGGGCAGGGGTATCGCAATTCGAGCCGATATCCAAGGCTGATATCGGTGTTTGTTTGGCCTTTCTTGATGAAGGCCGCTAGAATGGGCTTGTTCAGCTTCAATTCAGCCACCACGGACTATAAGGGCGGAACACAGAAGATAGGGTTGAGTTGATATGACTCGAGACACATTCATAAAACTTACGCTTTGGTCGCGCTGGCAGACCGTGCTTCGCGCTCCGGGACTGGTGTTGTTGGCCGGGTCGCTGCTGGGGCAGGTAAGCTCAGTTGAGGCCAAGTCAAGGTTTCTCCAAGTCAACTACAGCGCGGCCGTCTTAGCGCCAGCCCTCCAAGCTAGGCGTGAGGCAAAAGCCGCCAGGTTCCAGCCCACGCCCGAGCGGGGCTACCCGGTTCAGCGAAACAAGCTGCCGGTCTGGCTGGCAAGCAATGTCGATTCAAACTATTTGGCTGGCGTTCGCGAAGGCCGTTTCGCATCGCTGGAGGTGATTAAGAGCGCAATCCAAGCCTTCACAGGTGTTTCGGTTAAGCGGGTGTTGTCGATTGCGATGCAGCAGGGCGTTTTATCCCTGACCGTTGAAGATGTGTACAGCAACATCTTTACCATTAACGTTCAGCCGGAATCCGCGCAAATTCTGCAATGACAGGCCTTGCGTGCCCCGCCAACATGGCTGCTTTGCTGAGATCGCGCTAGACCAAGGAACACGAAATGCGCTTGCTGCTTATTGAAGATGACCAGAGCCTTTCCCGCCAACTCGCTTCAGCCCTGCGGCAGGAGAATTTTGCCGTGGATCAAGCGTTTGATGGTGAAGAAGGCCACTATCAGGGCGACGTGGAACCCTATGATGCCGTGATCTTGGACATTGGCTTGCCGGTGATGAATGGTATTGAGGTTTTGAAGTCCTGGCGCAAAGACGAGCGCAACATGCCGGTTCTCATTTTGACAGCACGCGATAATTGGCAGGAAAAGGTCGAAGGCTTTGAGGCGGGCGCGGACGACTATGTGACCAAGCCCTTTCAGCTCGAAGAGGTGATTGCGCGTGTGCGGGCGCTGATCCGCCGCTCGTCCGGCTTGGCCAGCCCCGTTCTGACTTGCGGCCCTATCACCTTGGACACCCATTCAGGCGAAGTGCAGGTCAATAGCCAAGCAGTAAGCTTGACCGCCTATGAGCACAAGCTAATCTCCTACCTTATGCATCATCAGGGCGAGGTCGTCTCCCGCACCATCCTGAGTGAGCACATCTATGAACAAGACTATGACCCCGATTCGAACACGCTAGAGGTCTTTGTCGGTCGCTTGCGGAAGAAGCTGAATGTCCCAAACATCAAAACCGTCAGAGGACGCGGCTACCAACTTGTGGAGCAAGCTTAAAGCGGGCGCCAAGCGGCGCGCTGGTGTTGAAGAACCCAGCCAAGATGCAGCTCACGCGCTTGGAGGCAACAAGAGCGTCAGGGCGGTCCTGAAGCGCTTGATTCCCCGGTCGATCGCCTGGCGTTTGATTTTGTTTTCCACCCTCGTGATTGGACTCGCCTTCCTGTTGGGCGGGCTGGTGCTGTCGCGTCTTTTCTATTGGCATGCCATCACCACGACCAATCGCCAGCTAGAGGACATCCTCAGCAACCTAGCGCTAGACGTGAGCATAGAGCAGCCTGATCGCCGGAAACCTGCCCTGGTGAGCGTTGATCGAAGCGGGCAGGAGACCGCCTTCAACAGCCCCTTTTCTGGCAAGTATTGGCAAATCACAGAGCCCGGCGGAAAGATCCATCGCTCCGACTCGCTGCTGGATTTCGAGCTTGCTGTGCCTACCGTAGTGCGGCCCGGCGATGTGCTAGTGGACACCCACAAGGGGCCGGAGCGCCAAACCGTGCTACAGCGTCATCGCGCGGTCTACTATCGTGATTTCGGCCTGG
>JAUIHE010000112.1 GCA_030432195.1 Alphaproteobacteria bacterium | reverse complement strand
CATCGAAACCGCAAACGCCTTGGTCAAAGCAGACCGCGTCTGGCTGCCAAAAACCTCTTGATCAAGACGGATACTCTAGACTTTGTCCCGGCGCCAAAACCGCAGCGCGATCCGCCTGGTCCGCCAGGCCTTCGACAAAGGCATCCGCGTTCGGGTTCAGCAATCCGAAAGTGCCATAGTGACAAGGGACTACGGTCTTAAAATCGAAATAACGCCGACACGCCAATCCCGCAACTGCGCCGCCCATCGTAAAGCGATCACCAACCGGGACAATGCCAATTTCTGGCGCATGCAGTTCGTTGATAAGCGCCATGTCGCTGAAGATATCCGTATCGCCCATGTGATAGACGATTGGCCCCGAAGCGGGTTTGAAGATCAGCCCGTTGCAGTTGCCCAACGCATGAGAATTGCCTTGCCCATCTTGGGCCGCCGACGAGTGGTCCGCGCGCACAAAGGTCATGCTGAAATCGGTATGCCGCAGCGTTCCGCCCGTATTGCCTGGGTCAACCTTGGCCACGCCCTGTCCTGCCAGCCAGGAACACAGATCCGCGTTGCCCAGGACCGGCACGTCCAGTGCTTGAGCGATTTCAACGGCATCGCCAATGTGGTCGGAGTGACCATGGGTCAAGGCAATATGCGTAACGCCCGCGATAGCAGCACCAAAGTCTTGCCCTTCAAATCGCGGATTCCCCTTCAGGAAGGGATCAATCAAAATGTGCGAATCTTGCAGGTCCAACCGAAAAGCCGAATGCCCAAACCAGGTTAGTTTCATTGCCTTATCCTTCGTCGCGTGGAGTGTGCAAACTATTAAGCCGCTTGAGCCTGCCCATGGCAAGCAAAGCCTAGCCTTGGCGGCGCGAGTTCCGTCATTGCACGCCGTTGTTGTCAATCTTGTTCACCTTGCCAAGCATCCTTGGCTCGCGCATTGACAATTGACAGCCCGGCAAAAGCGCCGCAGCCTAGCGCCATGCTATCAAGGACGACGACATGCTGACCGACCAACTGAAGCGGGCCGTAGAACAAAGGCGCGATGCGCTTATTTCGCTAACGCAGTCACTGATCCAAATACCAACGATCAACCCGCCAGGTGATCGTTACCTCGACATCTGCGAGTATCTAGCAGACCGCCTTTCAAGCACCGGTTTCAAGATTGAGATGATCCGCGCTGAAGGGGCTCTTGCCGATAGCAGCGCACATCCGCGCTGGAACGTCCTCGCTCGCTATGAGGGCGCGCGCCCCGGCCCTTGCCTGCATTTCAACTCTCACCACGATGTGGTCGAGACTGGCCACGGCTGGACCAAAGACCCCTTCGGCGGCGCGCTGGAGGACGGGCGGATTTATGGCCGCGGTGCCTGTGATATGAAGGGCGGGCTCGCCGCCTCCATTATTGCCGCAGAAGCGCTTATAGCAGCGGCAGAAGAAGCCGGGTTGGAGTTGCCCGGCAGCATTGAGATTTCGGCAACAGCAGACGAAGAATCAGGGGGATACGGCGGCGTGGCCTACCTGGCCGAAAAGGGCTATTTTTCGCCTGAGCGCGTTCAGCATGTCATTATCCCAGAACCCTTGAATAAGGATCGCATATGTCTTGGGCATCGCGGTGTCTGGTGGGCAGAGATTGAGACCAAGGGACGGATTGCGCACGGCTCTATGCCCTTTCTTGGCACCTGCGCGGTTCGCCATATGGGCGCCGTGCTGGCAGAGATCGAAACCCACCTGCTGCCCTTGCTGGCCAGCAAAACCACCGCTATGCCCGTGGTGCCCGAAGGCGCCAAGCAATCTACGCTCAACATCAACTCGATCCACGGCGGCGAGGCCGAGCCCGAAGACGGCTACACCGGCTTCCCCTCGCCTTGCGTACCCGATCGCTGCCGCATCATTATTGATCGCCGGTTTCTGATCGAAGAGAGCCTGGATGACGTCAAAGCCGAGATCAGCGCCCTAATGGAACGGGTTCGCTCCCAGCGGCCCGATTTCGATTACGAAATCAAGCCTCTGCACGAGGTACAGCCCAGCATGACAGATCAGGATGCACCGGTTGTGGTCGCGGTTGGCGCCGCGATACAGCAAGTTTTGGGCCAACAGCCTGATTTTGTGGTCTCACCCGGCACTTACGACCAAAAACACATTGACCGCATCGGCAAGCTCAAGAACTGTATTGCCTATGGTCCTGGTATCCTTGAACTCGCCCACCAACCCGATGAGTGGGTCGGGGTCGAGGATATGATCCAATCCGCGCAGGTCATGGCCATCGCGGCCGCTCAGCTCCTGGGTCTCGACCCAGAGCGCCCATCGTCTTTGTAACAGGAGAAGTTTCATGAGACGCAGTAACGCCTTTCGTTTCCCGACCCGAGCCCTGGCAGCAGGTCTGTTGCTCGCAGGGACAGCCCTTGCCGGCGCCCAAGCGCAAACCGCCGCTACTATCGGCATGCAGCTGGAGCCGCCCCATCTGGACCCCACCGGCGGCGCGGCGGCGGCCATTGATGAAGTGGTGTATGCAAACGTATTTGAAGGCCTGACGCGCTACCGCTCTGACGGATCAATCGCGCCTGCGCTCGCTGAAAACTGGGACATTTCGGACGACGGCCGCAGCTATACTTTCCATTTGCACGCTGGTGTAACCTTCCACGACGGCAGCGCCTTGAACGCTGAAGACGTCAAATTTAGCTTGGATCGCGCCCGCGCTGAAGACTCCACCAATGCGCAAAAGGCGCTGTTCGCCGGTATTGAATCGGTGGAGGTCATCGACGACACCACGGTCAAGGTCAATTTGAAATCAGCCGACGGTGCCTTTGTCACCAAGATGGCTTGGGGTGATGCGGTAATCCTTGCCCCTGAAACAGTCGAGCAAGCGGCCACCGCGCCTGTCGGCAGCGGCCCTTTCAAATTTGATCAGTGGGTTCGCGGTGATCGCGTTGAGCTTGTCCGCAATCCCGACTATTGGGGCAATCCCGTCGACTTGGAGCGCGCCACCTTTAAATTCATCTCGGACCCCAACGCCGCTTTTGCTGCGGTCATGGCTGGCGACATCGACGCTTTCCCTGGCTATCCGGCTCCCGAGACACTGGCGGCATTCGAGGCCGACCCGCGTTTTGACGTTGTAGTCGGCTCGACCGAAGGCGAGACCATCTTGTCTACCAACAACAAGGCCGACGCTCTGTCGGATGTGCGCGTGCGCGAAGCCATCGCCCATGCCATCAACCGTCAGGAGATCATCGACGGTGCTATGTTCGGGTTCGGTACCCCGATTGGCACGCACTTCGCCCCGCACAATCCTGACTACCTCGACCTGACAGCGCAATCGAACTACGATCCCGAGCGCTCCAAGGAACTGCTGAAAGCCGCGGGCTATGACAACGGCTTGAAACTGACCTTGAAGCTGCCGCCACCGTCCTATGCCCGTCGCGGCGGTGAGATTGTTGCCGCGCAGCTTCGCGCGGTGGGTATTGAGACCGAAATCTCAAACCTGGAATGGGCCCAGTGGCTGGAGCAGGTCTTCCGCGGCAAAGACTTCGATTTGACCATCGTTTCCCACACCGAGCCGATGGATATCAATATCTATGCGCGTCCGGGCTACTACTTCCAGTACGACAACCCGGCTTTCCAAGACCTGATGAAGACCTTGGATGTCGAAGCTGATCCCGCCAAGCGCAGCGCTTTGCTCAAGCAAGCACAACAGATGATCGCGGACGACTACGTCAACGGCTATCTGTTCCAGTTGGCGCGCACCGGCGTTGTCAATGCCAAGCTGAAAGGCCTATGGCAGAACTCGCCGACACAGGCCAATGACCTGACCGGGGTACATTGGGAATAACCAAACACTTGAAGGGCCCGGCTTTGCTTCAATGCACCGGGCCCTGTTTGAATTCTTGCACGGCCCCACAATCCCCTTCCATGCTGACGACCGGATTTAGCGCTTCATGCTGGCTTTCCTGACCGCCCGCCTCTTGACGATGATAGCCAGCTTGCTGGTCGCCAGCCTGGTCATCTTCGTCATGCTGGATCTGGTTCCAGGCGATCCCGCCAGCTTGATGTTGGGCCTCAACGCCACGCCCGAAGCGCTGGCAGCCCTACGCGAACAGCTGGGCCTGGATGGGCCCTGGCCACAACGCTATCTGGCATGGGTCACGGGCCTGGTTCAGGGCGATTTCGGACTGTCCTATACTTACCGAGTGCCCGTCAGCGGTCTGATTGCCGAACGCTTGGCCATCTCCCTACCTTTAGCGCTCTACGCCTTGGCGCTCACCGTCCTCATCGCTTTTCCAGTCGGCATGATTGCGGCAGCGACCCGCCGTTCCTGGAGCGATGTTGGCATCATGGGACTAACGCAATTGGGCATCGCCATGCCGAACTTCTGGTTTGCCATTCAATTGCAGGTCTTGTTCGCCCTCGTGCTGCGTTGGTTGCCGGCGGGAAGCTTTCCAGGTTGGCAGGCGGGGATCGTACCGGGGTTGACCGCGCTGACCTTGCCAGCGATCGCGCTGGCACTGCCGCAAGCCTCAATTCTGGCCCGCGTTATGCGCTCCAGCGTGTTGGAGACCCTCCACCAAGATTATATGCGCAGCGCACGCGCCAAAGGGCTCAGCGCCGCTGGCGCTCTGGTCAAGCACGGACTTAGAAACGCGCTCATACCGGTGCTAACCATTATCGGCCTGCAATTCGCCTTCTTGCTCGCCGGGGCAATCATTATTGAGAATGTATTCTATCTGTCTGGCTTAGGAAATCTCATATTCAAGGCCATCAGTGCGCGCGATTTGATCGTCGTACGCTCCTGCGTCATGGTGCTGGTCTTCGCTGTTATCGCCGTCAACACCTTGGTCGATCTGGCTTATGGCCTTGTCGATCCACGCCTGCGGAGGCGCTAACAATGGCAGCTGCTCGCCGCAACGCGCTCCCTTTGTCTTTGATGTTGGGCTTGGCCCTAACCGGCTTGTTTGTTTTGCTGGCGCTGGTCTCCTTCTTTTGGACGCCCTACGACGTGACCAAGCTGGATGTTGCCCATCGCATGCAATTGCCCAGCGCGCTGCATTGGCTGGGCACCGACAACATTGGCCGCGATATCCTGGCAATGATTATGGTCGGCACCCGTACCTCTATTGCGGTTGCATTGGTCGCCGTTACGGTGGGCGTGGGCCTGGGTCTGCCCTTGGGGTTGCTCGCGGCCAGCCGCCACGGCTCCCTGCTCGACGAAGTGGTGATGCGCAGCAACGACCTGATTTTCGCCTTCCCCTCTCTGGTCATCGCCATCCTGATTACCGCGGTGTTCGGCCCCAGCGCCTTCAACGCCATTCTTGCAATTGGCATCTTCAATATACCGGTTTTTGCGCGTCTATCGCGCGGCGCGGCGCTCAGCCTTTGGCAACTCGACTATCTGCGATTTGCCCAGACGGCGGGCAAAGGCGCGATGCGCATCTCCATTGAGCATATTTTGCCCAATATTCTCAATGTCCTGATTGTCCAAATGACCATCCAATTCTCACTGGGCATTTTGGCTGAATCCGGCCTGTCTTATATTGGGCTTGGTGTGCAGCCACCAACGCCCAGCTTAGGGCGCATGCTGGCCGACAACCGCACTCTGACGGCTTTGGCGCCGCACCTGACCCTTATTCCCGGCATGGCGATCGTGTTAATCGTGCTGGGGCTCAATCTGCTGGGCGACGGCCTGCGCGATCTCACTGACCCGAAACTGGCACGCCAACGATGAGCTTACTCGATTTCCAAAGCCTCAGCGTGCGCATCAACCAGCACAGCATATTGAGCGATATCCAGTTTCACATCGAGCCCGGTGAGATCTTTGGGCTGGTCGGCGAATCTGGTTCAGGCAAGTCGATGACGGCGCTTGCCGCCATGGGCCTGCTGCCAAGCGGTAGCTCGGCACGGGGTCAAATTCTGCTCAATGGCCAAGATCTGCTGGCTTTGCCAGAACCCCAAATGCGCCTGCAGCGCGGAAAATCCTTGGGCATGATTTTCCAAGAGCCCATGACCGCGCTCAATCCGGTGCAGACTATTGGCGCTCAGGTGGCCGAGACCCTACTGGTCCACGGCGTCAGCTCAAAGCGCGAGGCCTTGGAGCGCGCGGGCGACCGCCTACAGCGCGTTGGGCTACCGGGCGACAAGGCCGGCCTTGGCCGTTTTCCGCACGAGCTATCAGGCGGCCAACGCCAGCGGGTTTGCATCGCCATGGCGATTGCCTTACGCCCGAAAATCCTGATCGCTGACGAGCCGACAACCGCGCTCGACGTATCGACCCAAGCGCAAATTCTAGACCTGCTCAAAGAACTGGCGGAAGACGAGGGCATGGCCCTTATGCTCATTACGCACGATTTGGCGGTGGTAGCGCAAATGGCCGTCCGCGTCGCGGTCATGCACCAGGGCGCCATTGTTGAGCAAGGAACGGTCGAACAGGTTTTCTGTGAACAACGCCATGCCTACACCCGGCGCTTGTTTGCCGCCTCGACCCACAAACCGGCCCGCGTCGCCACCGCGCAAAGCCAAGCCATACTGACTGTTGAAGGCCTGTCGCACGCCTACGCCAAGCAGCTCCCTCACCCCTTGGGCCCCCGGGCCATGCTGCGAGCCGTTGACAACGTTAGCTTTGCATTGCGTCAGGGCGAGAGCCTGGGACTGGTTGGCGAGAGCGGCTGCGGCAAGTCCACGCTCAGCCGCCTGGTCTTGGGGCTCGAACGTCGGCAGAGCGGTCGCTTGTGCCTGCAAGACAAGGTACTTGAAGCCCGCCAGCCCATGGACCGCGCATCGCGCCGTGGCCTGCAAGTCGTGTTTCAAGATCCGGCGGGCTCATTCAATCCGCGCCACAAGGTGGAACGCATCGTTGCTGAACCCTTCCACCTTTTGGACCAGCGCCCGCAGGACTGGCGTCAACAGGTCAAACGAGCGCTAGAAGCCGTGGGGCTTAACGCAGACGATCGCTTCAAGTATCCGCATGAGTTTTCCGGCGGTCAGCGCCAACGCATCGCCATCGCGCGCGCCCTGATAATCCGCCCGAAAGTTATTGTGCTGGACGAAGCGGTATCGGCCCTGGACGTATCTATTCGCGCTACCATCCTGGACCTTTTGGCCGACCTACAGCGCGACTATGGTCTTGCCTACTTGTTTATCTCGCATGACCTGAGCGTGGTCGAAGCCATCACAGATCGGGTCATGGTCATGCGCGCCGGGCAAATTGTTGAGGAAGGCCAAACCCAGGCCGTCATGCAAAACCCGCAGCACCCCTATACCCAAGCCTTGTTGCAGGCCGTCCCGCGTATCCCTGAAAACCTGAGGCCCAGACCTGAGGCCCAGACCTAAGGCCCAGGGATACGGCGCCAAAAGAGACAGCCCGCAGCTGAGATGACGCGGCGCCTACCAGTGACCTACGTTCTCCATTGAGGCCCAGGGCTCTTGCACCTCCAGCGCGTCGCCCTTTTGCAGCAGCTCGATCGACTGATTGTCGGGCGTTCGAACAAAGGCCATACGTCCGTCGCGTGGTGGGCGGTTGATGGTGACCCCGTTGGCTTGCAGATGCGCGCACAGAGCATAGATGTCATCGACCTCATAAGCCAAATGCCCAAAATGGCGGGCTTCGCCTAGTTCTTCCGGCTCATAGTTATAGGTCAACTCAACAGGGGTATCTTCCCCGCCCGGCGGCGCAACGAAAACCAGCGCATAGCCGTGCTCGGGACGGTCATAGCGGCGGGTCTCGCGAAAGCCCAGCAGCTCAAAGAATTTGATTGAAGCATCCAGATCGCTGACCCGCAGCATGGTGTGAAGATATTTCATTGTCGTGCCCTTTGGGATTGAGAAGGTTTGCGCAAGGCTAACCCAGCGGCGAATGCGCGCCAAGCATCAAGCGCGGGACACGCTGCCGCCATATGAAATCTTGCAAAGCCAACAGCTGGGCAAACAAACCCCCCGGCCAGGGCGCGGCCTCGCTGGGGGTTTCGCTAGCGACTTGAAATCAGAACCTAGTCGTTGGTCGCGAATTCAATGATTACCTGATCGACCTGGAGGCTATCGCCGACGCCCGCTTTGATGGCGGCAATCGTGGCCGGTTTTTCCGCGCGCAAGATGTTTTCCATCTTCATAGCTTCCATGCGGCACAGCTCCTGGCCGGCCTGTACTTCTTGACCTTCTTTGACCGCCAGCGAGACCAACAAGCCAGGCATAGGCGCAAGTAGAACCTTCGAGCTATCCAACCCGACCTTTTCAGGCATATGCACCCAAAGTTCAGCTTCGCGCGGGCTAAGCACGACCAGGCTCATGACTTTGCCAGCGTGGCTTAAGGTCCAAGTCACGCCATCTTTGGCAACTTGGAAGGTCATCGCCTGGCCGTCCAAGGTCATGCGCAAGCGCATCTGGCCCGGGCGCCAGTCAAAACTGATTTCGCGATTAGAACGCATGACGTCGAGCGTCTTGGCCCCGTCGCTGTCGCAAAGGACTGAGAAGCCATAGGTCGTTTGCCCGTTCGCCGCGACCCAAGCGCCGTCACCCAACTGCGCAACTACCGCCAACGCGGCCAAAAAGGCATCTGGCGTCTCAGGCACCAAGTGTTCGGCATTGAAGCCATCGGGATATTCTTCGGCGATGAAATTGGTCGAAAGGTCGCCTTCGACAAATCGCGGATGCTGCATGATTTGGCTCAGGAAGGCGCCGTTGTGGTTGACGCCCGTCACCAAGTATTCATCCAAAGCACCAACCATGGCTTGCGTGGCGGCGTTCCGGTCCGGCCCATAGGTCACCAATTTGGCAATCATCGGGTCATAGTGCATGGAAACCTCGTCGCCCTCACGCACGCCCGAGTCAACACGAACCGAGTCGCTTTCTTCGGGCTCTTGATAGTCTGTCAGCAGACCGATGGACGGTAAGAACCCGCGCAGCGGATCCTCAGCGTATAGGCGGCACTCCATCGCCCAGCCGTTCAGCTTCACTTGATCCTGAGTAAGGCTCAGCTTCTCACCCGCAGCGACGCGAATCATTTGCTCGACCAAATCCAGGCCGGTGATCTTTTCGGTAACCGGGTGCTCCACCTGCAAGCGGGTGTTCATTTCAAGGAAGTAAAAATTGCGGTTCTTATCGACGATGAACTCCACCGTACCCGCCGAGCAATAGTCCACCGCATTTGCCAACGCGACAGACTGCTCGCCCATAGCTTTACGAGTCGCAGCATCCAAGAAAGGGCTGGGCGCCTCCTCGACGACCTTTTGGTGGCGTCGCTGGATCGAACACTCGCGTTCGCCCAGGTACAGGCAAGTCCCGTGTTTGTCGGCCAAGACCTGAATTTCAATGTGGCGCGGTTGTTCAATGAACTTTTCGATAAAAATTCGATCATCGCCGAATGAGGAGCTGGCTTCGTTCTTCGCGCTGGAAAAAGCGTCGTGGACCTCGGCTGAGGAATAGGCAACGCGCATGCCCTTGCCGCCGCCGCCTGCCGAGGCCTTAATCATGACCGGATATCCGATTTCTTCTGAGATGCGTACCGCGTGGTCCCCGTCATCAATAAGGCCCATGTAGCCCGGAACGGTGGAAACGCCCGCTTCGGCCGCCAGCTTTTTTGAAGTGATCTTATCGCCCATCGCTTCGATCGCCCCCTTGGGTGGGCCGACGAAGGCAATGCCAGCATCATCTAAAGCCTGCGCAAAGTTGGAATTTTCTGACACAAATCCGAATCCAGGGTGGACAGCTTGCGCGCCGGACTGCTTGCAAACTTCGATCAACTTGTCGATCTTCAGATAAGAATCGGAAGATGCAGCACCACCGATCAGATAGGCTTCATCGGCCATTTGCACGTGCTTGGATCCCGCATCGGCGCTGGAATAGACAGCGACACATTTAATCCCCATCGCCTGAGCGGTTTTGATGATACGGCAAGCAATCTCGCCCCGATTTGCGATCAGAATTTTGTCAAACATGTTTCTCTCATTTATATGCAGGATCTAAGCGGTCGAACGCCGCGGTAGGACAGCAGGTTTAGTTTATGAGACTTTGGTCATACCTTAGTAGCCAGATTGATGACAACGCATTTTCGACCTGGTGGGCCAGCATGTTTGGCAGTAGTGAAAAAAACAAGATGGCGACTTTTACAATGGCCATCATCGCGCTGAGCGCCAAGCTGGCAAAAGCGGACGGCCGCGTCACCCGTGACGAGGTTGCCGCCTTCAAGCGCTTGTTCAATATCGAGCCCGAAGATGAAGCCCAGGTGGGACGCCTGTTCAATCTTGCGCGCAAGGATACGGCGGGCTTTGAAAGCTACGCCAAACAGATTGGCCGACAGTTCGCCGGTGAGCCCGAGGTGCTGCGCGATTTGATGACGGGCCTTCTTATGATCGCCCAAGCTGACGGCCAGATCGATCGCGCGGAACATGACTTCTTGGCAACAGTGGCGGATTGCTTTGGCATATCAAATGCAGAGTTTCAGAGCCTGGCTTCGGCGCACGGCGACAGCCATTCCTTCGACCCCTACGCGGTTTTGGGCTTGCAGCCGGACGCCGACCCGCAAGACATCCGCGCGGCTTATGTTGAGCAAGTCAAACGCTACCACCCCGATGTGTGGGCGCGCGATTGCGGTATGGACCAGAATTGTCGGCAGATTGCCGAGGAGCGCAGCGCCCTCATCAACCAGGCCTATGAAATGCTGAAGCAAGCCCCCGCTCCCTAGCCAAATGCGAGGCGGTTGGCCGCTGGCATCGGATTTACCTGGACAGGCGGCGTCTTGCATCCTACTTGCAATCCTGCATCAGGCGGCCAAGCGGCTGCGGTCTGTTTCGGCAGATCGAGGAAAGTCCGGGCTCCACGGAAGAATGCTGCTGGTTAACGGCCAGCGGGGGCGACCCCAGGGAAAGTGCCACAGAAAGCAAACCGCCAAGGCTCGGCAACGAGACCGG
>JAUIHE010000111.1 GCA_030432195.1 Alphaproteobacteria bacterium | reverse complement strand
AGACCCAGCAACTCACGATCCAACCGCCGCCACTGCTCGCCATAAATGGCGTGGCGTGCAGTGGCTTCCAATCCCTCGGAAGCCTGCCAAATCCATAAGACAAGCGATTCTTGCCGTTGGCCCGCGCGGGCTGGCAAATTGCAAGCACAAGGGTCAAAGCCAACAGGGCGCGCGCCAAGTTGCACCAGCGGGCTCGGTCCAGCGACCAACTTGTCGCCCAATCCTCACATTTGCGCTGAAGCGCTAGCCGTGGCATGTGCCTTGATCTAGATAGGTTGGATCGAATTTTCTTTAGAGATTGCTATGCGCTCCCTCATTCAAGTTGTTGTCAATTTGTTGGTCATCGCTTTGGTTGCCGCGGGCGGCTATGTGATCTTGCAGCTTTTTGAACCCAGCGAGAGCCGCCGCCCCAGCTTTCCCCGCTCGGAGAAAACCTGGACCGTTGACGGCACCAGAGCCGCGCCCGGCGACTATCGGGCGGTGCTCAGCGCCTATGGGCGATTGCAGTCGGGGCAGTCTTTGGCTGTGCGTGCGCCGCTGGCGGGCACGGCGGTGCGCTTGGGTGATGCCATGGCCAACGGCGGCCAAGTGGCGGTTGGCGATTTGTTGGTCGAGATCGACCCCGTGTCCTTGAACCGCCAAGTCGAGCAGATCAAAACACAGTTGGTCGAACTGGATGCCCAGGAGAGCGAAGCGGCGCTCAATTTGCGCCTTCTGCAGGGCCAGTTGGAGCGCGACCGCGCGCAACTGGCGCTGGCACAAAAAGAGGAAAAGCGCTTGCAGGGGCTAGTAGAGCAAGGCTTTGCGACCACCACACAGCTGGATCAAGCCAGCCGCTCAACACTCAATGCTGAGCAGTCCGTTTTTCAGCGCGAACAAGCCATTGAGCAAGGGCAGTCCCGAATCTTGCAATTGGAGCAGTCCAAGCTACGCTTGATCGTACAGCGCGACGAGGCCCTTGATCGCGCACAAGATACCCGCATTTTGGCGCCGATTGCCGGGGTCTTGAGCGATGTTGCCGTCGCTCAGGGCGAGGAAATCAACGCCAATACAGTTCTAGCGCGCCTGCAAAATGTGCGCCTGCTGGAAGTGGAATTCGAGCTTTCTGAGCGCGATTTTGCGCGATTTATTGATCCGGATAGCGGTCGGAACCTGCTGAAGGGCTCTGACGTCGAAGTAATCTGGAGCCCTGGGCTGACGCCCTTGGTCTATCAGGCGCGCGTGGAGCGCTTTGCCCCGACCTTGAACCAGCAGACCGCGGGGGTTCTAGTCTATGCTCGTTTGGCTTTGAGTGAGACCCAGGCCAGTCCGCCCTTGGCTGCCTTCGTCGAGGCCCGGCTGATGGATCGACCTTATGAAAACGTGCTCAGACTACCGCAAGCGGCACTGCACGCGGGCTCGCGCATATTCGCCGTTGAACGCAACCGCCGTCTGACGGGCTATGAAGCGGTGCGGCTGCGCGATGAGGGCAACACCGTCGTGATGCGGGTTGCTGATTTGCCCGAGGGAGCGTGCATTATGACCACCAATCTGCCGGTTGCTGGCGATGGGGTGAAGGTGGCGATGGTGGGCGATCCGGCGCCGTCACGGGGCCCCGGTCGGCCAGGCGGATTTGGGGCAGGGCGGCTAGGTAGCGGTGCCCCGGGTGGCAAACCAGGCGCAATTTCGGGCGCAATTTCGGGCGCAAGTTCGGGCGCAATTTCGGGCGCGAACGCGGGTGAACAGGCAGAGCCAGCAAAACCCGACCAAGCAAAACCCGACCAAGCAAAACCCAGTCAAGTCAAGCCAGGGCCAGCAAGTCCTGATCAAGCTAAGCCAGGTCAAACAGGCAAAACAGGGGGCGAGCAAACAAGCTGGGGCGGGCGGCCACAGGGCGCTGCGGGCGGCAAGCCTGCCCGCCAGGATCGCGATTTGGGCGATCCTTGTGACTTCCTGGAGGTCAAAAAATCCGCGCCAGGCGAGGGGCAGGGCAGGCGGCAAGGCAAACCACAAGGGGACGGCGCTGGACGCGGCCAGGGAAATCAGGCCCTCGGGAAAAAAGACCAGTCCGGCCAAGACCAGTCCGGTCAAGACAAGCCCCAAAACAACACTGGCAGCTAGGCTTTAGGTCAGGAGGAGACCACCATGAGCGACGACAGCCCAAAGACATCCGAGACCAGCGAGCGCCACTCTTCGCGAGACAATTTCAAGCAGTTTGTCGATCAAGCCATTGACCGTGCCAGTCAAAAGGCCAGCCATCGCGGCGGTCTTTTGGGCGGCCTGGCACGCCACCGCACCGCCGCTAACCTTATGATGGTGCTGCTGATTATGGCGGGCATCTGGGCCGTAACGCGCATTCAGACCCAGTTCTTCCCGGATGCCTCGCGCGATATAATCCGGGTCTCGGTTGCCTGGTCCGGGGCGACGGCAGACGACATTGATCGCGGTATCGTGGACTTGCTGGAACCCCAATTGCGGTTTTTGGACAAGGTGGAAACGATCAGCTCCAGCTCCTCAACGGGCTCGGCGCGCATTACGCTGTTCTATCAGCCAGGCACGGACATGCAGCAAGCCTTGTCTGAAGTCGAAACGGCGCTGTCGCAGGTCTCGAACCTGCCGGAGGGCGCGGAGGAGCCGCGGGCGAGCCAAGCCCTGCGCTACGAGACCATATCGCGCTTGGTGCTATCGGGGCCCTACAGCGAGGCGGCGCTGCAACAGTGGGCGATCAATCTGCGCGATGAACTCTTGAGTGCGGGCATCGACCGGGTCGCGCTGCGCGGGGTGCGCGAGCAGCAGATCGTGGCTGAGGTCTCCAACTACACGCTGCGCAAGCTGGGCTTGACGCTGGATCAAGTGGCCCAACAGGTCCGCGCGGCTTCCAGCGATATTCCCGCGGGCGAGATCGGCGATGGCCGCTCGTTGGTGCGCTCCTTGGGGCGCATCCAGGGCGAACGCGATTTGCGAGAGATCGAAATCGTCTCCGCACAATCAGGCGCGAAGATCACGCTCGGCGAATTGGCCCAGGTCCGACAGATCTATGATCCCGACCAGACCCAGCTTTTCCGCAATGGCAACCCAGCCGTCGAGCTGGAGATTGAGCGCTCTTTGACAGCGGATTCGCTGAAGTCTGCCGCCATTGTTGATAAGAAATTGGCACAATGGCAGGCCTCGGCCCCCGAAACGCTGAAGGTCGAACAGTACTCAAAGCGCACCGACTATCTGCGCGCGCGCATCGGCTTGCTGCTGAAAAACGGCGTTGGCGGCATGATTTTGGTGCTGATGGTGCTGTTCGTCTTCATGAACACCCGCAGTGCAATTTGGGTCGCTGCCGGTATCCCCACCGCTTTGCTGGTCACGGTGGCGATTATGTTGTTGATGGACCTGACCATCAACATGATCTCGGTCTTTGCCATGCTGTTGACGCTTGGCATTATCGTGGATGACGCCATCGTTGTATCGGAGCACTCCGAGACCATGTTTCGGCGCGGAGCTAGCGCAGAGGATGCCGCTGTCGGCGGGGCCAAGCGCATGTTTTTTCCGGTGCTCTCCTCGTCGCTCACGACGGTAGCCGCCTTTGCGCCGCTGCTGCTGATTGGCGGCTTTATGGGCCGGTTCATGGCCGACATCCCTATGGTGGTGTCGATCGTCATTTTGGCGTCGCTGATCGAGTGCTTTTTCGTGTTGCCCGGCCACATGCGCCATTCGCTGGGCGCTCTGGAAAAGAACCGCGACCGCCCAACGGCGCTGCGCGCGGGCATCGACAATGGTTTTCGGTTTTTCCGTGAGCGCCTGTTCCGCCCGGTCGTCGTCCTTGCGGTTAGGCTGCGTTATGGCGTTGTGGCGCTGACCTTGCTCAGTTTGCTGTGGTCTGTGGCGATGGTGACCAGCGGCACGCTGCCCTTTACCTTCTTTTCCGTGCCCGACGGTGAGCGGGTCAGCCAACAAGTCCGCATGGTCGCCGGCGCCAGCCGTGAGCAGACCCAAACTATGGTCAAGGAGATGGAACGGGCCTTTTGGGTCGCCATGGATAGCGTGTTGGAACAGCAGCCGAGCGACCCGGCCTTCGTTGAAGAACGGCGCCTGGCGGGCAAGCACCCCGTCGTTGATATGCTGTTGGCCGAGGTCAACGGTAGCGGATCTGGCAGCATTTCGGCTGAGTTGGTGCCTGCGGACAATCGTGGCTTTTCTAACCGCGATCTGGTGCGAGTTTGGACCCAGGAGATAAACCGCGTTGGGGCGGTGGAGTCTTTGGTAACGCGGCGTGGACGCTTTGGCGGCTCGGCAACCGATATCGATTTTGAGATAATCGGTCCTGATATCGAACGCCTGAAAGAAGCGTCGTTGCAAGTGCAAGGTCTGATGGCAGAAGTGCCGGGCTTGGATGCCGTTCAAGACGATCTTCCCTATGGAACGCCTGAAAAGATAATCCGCTTGAACCGTCAAGGCCGCGCTTTGGGCCTGTCGCTGGATCAAGTCGGACGTCAGCTGAGGAGCGCAATCGAAGGCGTTGAAGTCGAGCGCTTGCAGCGCGGCGATCAAGAAACGCCAATTTTGTTGCGTTTGGCGGAGGCCGAGACACGGAATTTGACACTGGGCGAGGTCGCCATCGTTAGCAACAGCGGGGATTTGCTGCGTCTATCCGATATCGCCAGCATTGAGGACAAGGTGGGTTTGTCACAAATCCTGCGGGAGGACGGGCAGCGCCTGATCTCGGTCACCGCTGATCTGGTGGATGAAGAGGCAGACGCGAATGCAACGATCGAGGTCTTGAAACAGCGTGGAATTGGTGCGCTGGTCGAGCGGGCGGGCTTGAGCTGGCGCTTTGCCGGAGAAGCCGAAGAACAGCGCGAGGCGTTTGGCGATTTTCGAATGGCCGTGGCGGTCGCGCTGGTGACTATGTACGTCATTTTGGCTTGGGTTTTCGGGTCCTATAGCCAGCCCATGATCGTCTTGCTGTCGATCCCCTTCGGTTTTGTCGGGGCGGTTGCCGGTCTTTATTGGCTGGGGTATCCGCTGTCCTTTTTGGCCTTGATCGCGTTGGCCGGATTGTCGGGCATTATCGTCAATGATTCGATTATTTTGGTCTCGACCATCAACGAATTGAAACAGCGCTTGCCGATCTATCAAGCCATTATTCAGGGCTCTTCCGAACGTTTACGGGCCGTGTTGCTCACGACCACAACGACGATAGGCGGCCTGACGCCCATGTTGTTTGAGACCAGCCGCCAGGCAAAGTTCTTAATTCCGATGGCGGTTGTCATCGTTTTCGGTCTGGCTTTCGCGACCCTGGTTGTGTTGGTCTTTGTGCCCGCTCTGTTGGCCATCTTTGAAGATGTCGGGCAAGTCCTACGGCGCGTGTTGGGGCGGGCTCGAGGCGAGAAGATCAAGCAGGATGGTCCGGCTGGTGGCGAGGCGGTTGCCGGCGAATAGGTCTTTGCGAAGGCGGGCCTTGTCATGCGTTGGCAAAACCGCGGCCGACTGCTAGACATGCGGTCGATCTCAAACAATTCCGCGCGCCAGGCCTCGTTGGGTCGCGCCGCGCAAGTCCGAGGCCCTGTTATGTCGTCTTTGATCGTTGTTCCCGCACGCTATGGCTCGACGCGCTTGCCGGGCAAGCCCTTGCTTACGATCAAGGGCATCGCTATGTTGGAGCGGGTGGTCAACAAGGCCAGACAAGCCGCCGCCAAGGCTCAAGGCGCGGTGGATTTGGTCGTGGCGACCGATGATGCGCGCATTGAAGCTTTCTGCCAGGACAAGGGCTTTGCGGTTGTCATGACGGACAGTGACTTGCCGTCGGGTTCTGACCGCTGTCTTGCGGCCTATGAGGCGCGGCTCGCCCAAGGGGGCCAAGATGCGGACTTCATCTTGAACTTGCAAGGTGATGCGCCCTTTACCCCTGCTGGCTATATTACCGCCATGTTGCAAGCGGCGCGTGAATGCCCGAACGCTGATATTGTTACGCCGGTCATCCCACAGACCTGGCAGTCCTTGGATGCCCTAAGAGCCTCGAAATCCAAACCGGGCCAGGCCTTTAGCGGCACCACTTGTGTTGCGGACCAAAACGGGCGCGCCTTTTGGTTTTCTAAGGTCATTTTGCCTGCCTTGCGCAAGGAAGAAAAGTTGCGCGCGGCCTCGGACATCTCGCCTGTATTGCGGCATGTCGGGCTCTATGGCTATCGCCTGGAGGCGCTTCGCCGCTTCGTGTCTGCCGGAGAAAGCCACTATGAGGCGCTGGAAGGGTTGGAACAGTTGCGCGCGCTGGAAATGGGGCTGCATATCCAGGTCGTGAAGGTCGATGCTGCGCGCTTGTCCATGTCGGGCGTGGATACCGCTGAGGACTTGAAACAGGCCGAAGCGCTGATTGACCGTCTCGGCGATGACTTCGATCCGCAGTTTACATAGGAGGACCCAAGCATGAGCGAAAAGCGTCTGTTTATCGTCCGCCACGGCAACACCTTTGATAAGGGCGATGTCATTCGCCGTGTGGGACGCGGCACAGACTTGCCGCTGTCGGACTCGGGTCGCGCCCAGGCCGATGCGCTGGGCAAGCACTTTGCCGACCAAGCCATTTGCCCGGACTTGATATTGGTCTCACCGCTGCAACGTACCCAACAGACCGCCGATGCACTGATCGCAGCGCAACCCGGTTTGCCCGCCTGGCAGATCGACCCACGACTGAACGAACTGGACTATGGCCCGGACGAAGGCATGCCCGAGGCGCAAGTCATCGCCCGCTTGGGGCAAGCCGCACTGGATGATTGGGACCGCCACGCCCAGGTGCCGCCCGGTTGGCAGGTCGAGCCCGGCGTTGTGGCCATGGATTGGAGCCTGTTGCTGGAGGATTTGCGCAATCACGAGGCGCAAACCATCGTGGCGGTGACGAGCAACGGCACGGCGCGTTTCGTCTTGCCGCTGTGCGAACGTCAGTCAGACAGCAGCAAGGTTGATAGCATCAAGCTTAAGACAGCCGCTTTCGGGGAACTAGCGCTGCCAAGCGACGGCCGACCGCGCATTTTGCGGTGGAATGAGCGTGCGCCCGCCCGTGCGCCCGCCTGGCAGCCAATGCAAGGGGGTTAGAGATCCAATCGTTCGGGCGGAATTTGGAGGGCATCATTGAAGCGATTGAAGGCATTCATGAAGGCCACGCGCCAGGTCAGCTCCACCAACTGCGCTTCGTCGAAGTAGCTGGATAGCCGATCAAAATCGGCCGCCCGCAACCCGTGTACGTTTTGGCTGACCGTCTTTGCGTAGGCGATGACCGCCTGTTGGCGCGGTTCGAAGCCCTGGGGCTCGTCGTCCAATACCGCATCAAGCTGAGCCTGGCTCATACCGAGGCCAAGGGCTTTGGCCGAATGCTGGTGGATGCAATAGGCGCACTGATTGACCAGCGAGACCGTAACGCTTGCCAATTCAACCAGGTCTGGCGGTAAACTGCTGGTGGCGCGGGTCGCGGACAAAAGGTCGAAAATGGCCAGGGTCATTTCGGGCTTGTGGCCAGCCACCGCGGTCCACTCGCCAAAGCTGCCGTAGGTGGCCACGCGCTGTTGCAGGGCAGGGGCCAGATCTTGATCAGACAAGGGGTTGATTCTAGGCATTTGATCACCTTGGCCTTAGGTTTTCGATGTCAGACAGAGCGCGTCAGGCCGCCGTCGATGCGCAGGTTTTGCCCTGTCATGTAGGCGCCATCATCTGAAGCAAGGAAAGAAATGAGGGCGGCCACCTCATCAGCGCGGCCATAGCGGCCCATGGGAATGCGCGCTCTTCGGTCCTCCTTTTCCGGTAGGCTGTCGATGAAGCCTGGCAGTACATTGTTCATGCGGATGTTATCGCCCGCGTATTTATCGGCATAGAGCTTGGTGAAGGCAGCCAGGCCCGCCCGAAACACGCCGGATGTGGGAAACAGCGGGTCAGGCTCAAAGACCGCGAAGGTCGATATGTTGATGATAGCGCCGCCGCCTTGGCTTTGCATCAAGGGTGTGACCAGGCGGGTAGGGCGAATGACATTCATCAAATAGACTTCCATGCCTTGATGCCAATCATCGTCGCTCAAATCTAGGATCGGTCCTTTGGGTCCGTGGGCAGCCGAGTTGACCAGCACATCGACGCGACCCCAGCGGGCTTTGGCCCCCTCAACCAGCTCATCCAGCGCCGCCTTGTCCAGGTTGGAGCCGGTCACGCCAAAGCCGCCGAGTTCGGCGCCCAGGGCTTCGCCTTTTCCGGAAGACGAAAGGATACCGACCTTGTAGCCATCGCTCGCTAATCGGTGCGCCGCCTCGGCCCCCATGCCGCTGCCGCCGGCGGTGATTAGTGCAACTTTAACTGCTGTCATTCTGCTCTCCCTTGATACCAGTGCCCCAGTATATAGGTGAAGATCCAAGCTGGCGACCGTGACGGCGGGCCCGGGTTGGCAACGATAAGGTCATTACAGGCGCTTTTCCGGCGTTTTTCTCATAACATTCCATTGATGCGGCCGTGATTAAACGGCTTGCAGCTTTACATATGCCAGCGCTGCTTTAGCTTAGCTGCGGGCTGGGAGCTTGTCACCCTGTCCCATCATGCAAAGAGGAAACCTTCATGCTTCGTAAGCTCTCAAAATTTGGCGCTGCCCTGTTTGGTGTCGCTGTACTTATTCTGCCTTCTTGGGTGTTGGCGCAATCGACACTGGACAACATCTTGGCCAGCGGCAAGTTGCGCTTTGGAACAACGGGGGATTGGAACCCCATGACCATGCGCGACCCAGCCACCAACGATCGCATGGGTTTTGACATCGATGTCGCTAATGCCCTTGCCGCTGACCTGGGTGTTGAGGTCGAATTCGTACCCACGACGTGGAAGACCATCGTAGCAGGTGTGGCCTCTGGCGCCTACGACATGACCGGCTCAGCATCTGTTACCGTTGGCCGCGCCAAGACCGCGGGCTATACCGATCCCTATCTTGCGCTGGCGACCGTGCCCCTGACCTTGGCGGCCAACGCGGACAAGTACCAAAGTATCGCGGATATCAACCAAGAAGGGGTGCGCGTGGCCGTGACAGCGGGAACGTCTCAGCAGTTTCAGGCTCCCAATCTGTTCCCCAACGCAACCATCATCAAGGTCGAAGCACCCGCACGCGAATATGGCGAAGTGCTAGCAGGTCGTGCGGACGTGTCGATTACATCGAATGTGGAGGCCAATACCCTGGTCCAGAAGTTCGATCAGCTGACCATCGTGCCCGCCAAGCCTGCCTTCCCGACCTTGATTGCCATGCTGACACCGCGCGACGATCAGGCCTGGATCAACTATCTAAACCACTGGATCGCTATCAAGAAGGAGCTGGGCTTCTTTGACGATCTGAAAGCAAAATGGATGGGTGGCGGCAACTAGGCCCGCCCGACCACAACAGCGTTCTGCCGTTGCTTCGCGCTTTGTGGATTGCTACCAGGCTCTTGGCCTTGTCCTGTTCGGGCAAGGGCAGGGGCCTTTATCGTTTTGCGCGCCGTCTTCAGGCCTATCACAGGGCTAAGCCAGCACGTTGATTAGGCCGGGCCCGCTGGTTGAAAACCAAGATGGATTGGGGCATCGGCCCTAGGAGAATATCGCATGAATGCACGCAACGAGGCGCTGTTCACGCTTCTGTCGATCATAGGCGCGATCGTGCTGTGGCTCCTATTGTCCAAGATTTCCAACGGCGTCTGGCGGGGGAATGTCATCGACCCCAGCCTAAAGGGGGGGTGGAACAATGTGGTCTTTATGGCCTCGGGCTTGGGTACCACCGTTCTCATCGCGTTGGTTGGCATGCTGTTGTCGCTGGCGTTGGGTATGGTCATCGCCTTGCCGGGCCTGTCGAGCTTTGGACCCGCCAAGCTGCTAAACCGCATGTTGGTGGAATACCTGCGCGCCATTCCCCCCATCGTCATGCTGCTTTGGATTTTCTATGCCTTGCCGATATTGACCGGACAAGACTTCTTCAGTGGGATCTCGGCGCTGTTCAATGCCATCCGCACCGGGGTTTGGAACGGCCTGATTGCGCCCCTCAGCGGCGGCGAGCCCATCACCCGCGCTGCTGATTTCTCGCGCATTGTTGCGGGCATTATCGCGCTGGCGCTGGTCGATGCGCCGTTTGTGGCCGAAATCTACCGTTCTGGCTTTCAATCTATCGAGCGCGGCCAGCATGACGCCGCCGACGCCCTCGGGCTGACCTATGCCGCCAAGCTGCGCTTTGTGTTGGTGCCGCAAGTGGTACGGATCGTCCTGCCTGCTCTTGGCAACCAGTTTGTCTTGATGGTCAAGATGTCGTCGCTGGTCTACGTGTTGGGCGCGCAAGACCTGACCCAGCGCGCGGGCGAAATTACGACCTCAACCTTCTTGTGGTTGGAGCCCTACACCTTCCTTGTTTTGGAATATTTGATCCTGGTGCTGCTGATTTCGGGCATCGTGCGGCTCGTTGAGTTGCGGCTGCGAGCCGGATACGGTACAAGATAGGAAATACAATTTCCTGTTGAGGCTATCTGCCATGGTGCGCGCGCGCCTACCCCGGGCCGTTTGGGGGATCTTTTTTGTACTGCTGCTTGAGGGGGTAGGACTGGCTCTCGCAAGGCAAGCGACTTTCCATTGGATTGAGTTGTCGCCGTCGGGAGATCGAGATCGGTTGCTTTCTCAGGCCTCGGATGGCTGGCTCGCTGCCAAGCTGTTTTTTGTGTTGCCTTTGTGTGGATTTGCCGATGGCCTTGGCCGCCGACACGTTATGTTGTTCGTCTTGGCAGCTCAGCTTGGCTGCACCATCACGCTGCTGTTTTTGCTTCAAAGCCCTCCGGCAGGTGGCGCTACCAACGTGGCTCTTTCGGTAGGGTATTTGGCAAGTGGATTGGGATCGATTGTCTTTGTCGGCCTCATCATGGTTGCCGATATCTTACGCAGGTTAAGAGTTGTAATGGCGCTAGGTCTGATATTTTTCTCTATATTGGCTAGCAATGGAATAAGTTTTATTATATCAAGTGTATTCACTCTGTTGTATGGTATACATTATTCAATAATTGGTAATTTATTTATTTGTTCTTTATTATTAATTGGAGCAATTGTTTGCGTATTCAAATATATAGATAAAAATATTGATACAAAAAATAGCGTACATTTTTCCATCGATAGCGTAATATTGTGGCCTTTGCTTTTTATATCAAATCCCATACTGA
>JAUIHE010000110.1 GCA_030432195.1 Alphaproteobacteria bacterium | reverse complement strand
GATGAGGTCATGAAACGCCTGACCGGTGAGGACGGGGCTTTTGACACCCGCATCGTTTATGTCGCCGAAAGTGGGCCCAAGACCCGGCGCACCAAACAGCTTGCGATCATGGATCAGGACGGCGGTAATCACCGTATTCTGACGGGCAATGACTTGTTGGTAACAACGCCTCGGTTTTCGCCCGCGAGCCAAGAAATCACCTATGTCGCGCTGCAAGGCAACACCTGGCGCGTCTTCATCTACAATTTGGAGACCGGCCAGCAAGAGGTGATTTCTGACTTCCAAGGCACGCCGACAGCACCGCGATTTTCGCCCAAAGGCGACCGTATGGTGCTGAGCATCTCGTTTAACGGCAACACCGATCTTTACGAAGTCGATCTAACGACCCGCCGGCGGACGCGCCTCACCAACAGCCAGGGAATCGATACCGCTGCATCCTATGGCCCGGGTGGCCGACGATTGGTTTTCGAGTCCGATCGGGGCGGTAGCCAGCAACTCTATATCAAAGCGCTTGATACCGGTGAGGTGCGCCGCATCTCGCGCGGGCAAGGCAGCTATGCAACCCCTGTATGGTCGCCAACGGGTGAATGGATCGCCTTCACAAAGCGGCAGGGCGAGGATTTTCATATCGGCATTATGCGCCCCGATGGCACGGACGAGCGCCTTTTGACCAGCGGTTTCGTGGCTGAAAGCCCCACTTGGGCCCCCAACGGGCGCTTGCTGGCCTACTACAAGCAGGAGCCGACCCAGCAGGGCGATTCTGTGCAGACTGCACTCTATGCCGTGGATCTGTTTACCTACCAAGAACGCTTGGTGATGACGCCTAACGACGCTTCGGATCCCGCTTGGTCGCCGCGCTTGCGCTAACAAGGCCCGAAGAGTGCGAATCAACCCATAATTGATTGAATTGGGGATAGACTCGGGCGGGCCTCGTTTCTGCCTTAATTTCTGCTCACGCCTGGCACGCGCGCCGTGATACAAAGGCGCTCCTTCTTTTTCCAAGAGAGATCTATGCCACGCTTCTCGCTATTCGCTTTGCCTTTGGCTCTGTTGCTTGCTGCTTGCAATCCAATGAACTCGGCTTCTCTAAACGGCGATGGTGCCGCCAACGGTGCGGGCCAGAGCCAAGAACTGGCCACCTATGGGGCGCAGCCTGCCGTCATGCCCGGCGGTCTTACCGCGTCGGCCGGTGGTTTCAATGGCCCCGTCCAGCCCGGCAGCCAGCGTGACCTACAGCGGTTTGCGTCGGATCGTATCTTGTTTGATACCGACAGTGTGCGGATCAACCAGCAAGGCTATGCTTTGTTGAGCCAGGTCGCGCAGTGGATGCAGGCCAACCCGCAGGTCCGGCTTTTGATCGAAGGCCACGCAGACGAGCGCGGGACACGCGAGTACAACTTTGCGCTGGGCGATCAACGTGCTGCGGCCGTGCAACAGACGTTGTTGTCCATGGGCATTCCAGCGACGCGCCTAACCACCGTTTCTTATGGTAAGGAGCGGCCCGAAGTTGCCATCTCACAGCCTGGCGCTTGGTCTGCCAATCGTCGTGCTGTCTTGTTGGTGATGTAGCCCAACGGGTATTGCAAAGCGCTTTTAAGGCCCGCCTACAAAGCGCCCGTCTTCAATACGTATGGGCACATGCCGTCAGCACACACGGTCGGAGCGACCCAAGAGGATTTCCATGTTTTCTGTTTGTAAGGCTCACACCAAGGCCCTGATGTCCTTTCGAGCGTGGCTGGCGCGCTTGGTACGCGCAGGCCTGCTTGCCAGTGCCGTGCTCGTGCTAGGCCAAGGTGCGGCACAGGCCCAGCTTACAGACATTATTCCATCTTTGCGGAATTTGGAAATTCGGGTTCAGAACCTGGAAGGCCAGGTCGGGCAACTGATTCAGCAAGTGCAAGCCACAGGCGGGGCTGCGGGGCTCCAAGGCCAGCAGCTTGGCAATAACATGGCCGATCTGAGCGACGAAATCCGGCGCTTGACCGGCCAAGTTGAAGACCTACAGTTCGCCTTTGATGACTTGCGGGCTTTGCAAAGTGCCTTTTTGACCCTGGAGCAGCGCTTGGTGGCGGTTGAGCAACGCTCGGAAGATCAAGCACAGGCTTTGGCACAGGCGCTACAAGGAGCGACCAGCGCTCCCGTTGGTGGGCAAGCGCCAATCGTCAGCGCAGCATTGCAGGGACAAGCGGCTTTAGGACAGTCGCTTACCGGCCAGGCAAACGCGGCCCAGGTCAACGCGGTCCAGGCTAACGCCGCTAGCGGGGCAGCAAATGTGCCGCAGCCAACCGTTCCGGTTCTGGACAATGGGCAGGCGCCCGCCAGTGTCAGCCCTGCTGGACTGGCCGTCATCGCGGCCACGCGAAAACCGGCTTCCGCCAGCGATAGCATGACAGCCCTGATTGACCAGAACGTCAACGCTGGTCAGCCCTTGGCCTCGGCAAGCGAAGCTGATCGGCTCTACCAGACAGCGCTGGATCGGATCAAACAAGGGCAGTTTGAGGCGGCCCAGCCATTGTTGCAGCAATTCATCGACGCCTATGCAGACCATCCTTTGTTGCAAAATGCTCAATATTGGATGGGCGAAACCTTCTATGCGCAGCAAGACTACGACAGCGCGGCGGCCTATTTTACCCGCGCCTACCGCCAAGATGCTGAGGGGCCGAAAGCTCCAGATACATTGCTGAAATTGGGCTTCACCTTGTTCGCGCTGAACCGTCCAGACGATGGCTGCAAGTTTTTGTCCGCTTTGTTCGAAAAGCATGAAAATGCCCGCCAAGAAGTTCTGACCCTTGCGGCCAGCACGATGAGCGAGCGTGGCTGCTAGCGACCTTTGGCGAGATCGGTTTTTGCGGGACGGGCTTTCTCCCGGCGCGGCGCCGCGTGGCTCGGCAACGGCGCTTCGCCAGCGCGCTTTCTATGAATTTGATCGTCTCATCGGGGCTGACAGTTCGTCGGCCCTGGTTGTGGGGCTGTCGGGTGGGCCGGACAGCGGCGCCTTGCTGGCCCTGTTGGCCCAATGGTGCCAGGCGCGCGCGCGTTCTGCGCCCCATGCGCTGGTCGTTGACCACGGCATCCGGCGCAACTCGGCCAGCGAGGCCGTCCGGGTCGTCCAACGCTGGCAGGGGTTTTTGGGCAGCCAAGTAGCCCATACCCGCCTTTTAGGCATGAGCGGCAAGAGCCAAGCCGCGCTGCGAGTCGAACGCTATCGCGCTTTGGCGGCCCACGCACGCGCCATCGGCGCGGTGCATATTTTGACCGGACACCACGGCGACGATCAAATTGAAACCCTGCTCGAAAGGCTCTCTCGGGGCTCTGGGTTCGCCGGGTTGGGCGGGTTGGAGGCCAAGCGACGATTGTATCCAGAGTTAGACGCCGCCCATGTCCTGCGACCGCTTTTGTTTGCGACTAAGGCCGATCTGGTCGGGTTTCTAACCGATCAGGGGCAGTCTTTCGAGCAAGACCCCAGCAACGCCAAACGGTCATACGCGCGCGCGCGCTGGCGAGCGAGCAGACCTAGCCTTGCGGACTATGGTATCTCAGAAGCCGCGATCTTGTCGCTTTCATCTGCGTGCCGGGCCCTGAAACATCGTCAGCAAGACCGAAACGCGGCCTTGTTGAAGACCTTTGCCGCATGGCACGACGATTGGGCGATTTGCCTGGACTGCCGCGCTCTGGAAGCTCTTGAGCCCGCGAGCCAGCAAGCGCTTGTGGCGGGATTGACCCAGATTGTTGGTTGGCGAGACTACCCAGCGGGTCTGGATGTTCCTCAAAATGGACAAGTGCTTTGTGCGAATCGCTGCGTGATCCAAAGGCAGGCCAGCAAACTGTGGATTGCGCGCGATCCGCGCTGTTATGGTGACATGGCGGCAGGGCCCTGGCGCATCAGCTCGGTTCAATCTATGAAATTGACAAAATGTGGTGGCGGCCAGCAGGGCAGCGGCCTTAGTGCCGCAGTCCCGGCGGGCCCGCACGAGCGCGGCGGAATCCAGGCGGCCGGGCGGCTGGCGAAATCCGCCTGGCCGGAAGCCCTCAAGGCGTTGAATTTGCCCCATTCTGTAGCGAAACTCGCCCCCCTATGGCGCAATTCGCGAGGCGACTGGCAGCTTGCGACAAAAACCGTTTTGACCCTTGCGCCCAACTTTCAAACGGTCGATCAATCCTACCGCCTTGTAACTTCGGCAATGCAACTTAGATTTACCTCAAACCTTGCCTCTGGTTCTGAGGCTAGAGCATAGCGAAGTCTTGCATCCTGGCGGCTGGTCGACCATCGGGTTGGGGCCACAGCCCTATGCTGGGTCATTGTTTTGGCGTGTTCTCTGGCCATAGTGGCCGCTCGCTTCGGTGAGAAACGCGATAATTGTTGGCAACGAAAGGATCTTGCCTTGAATTTTGGACGCAACGCGGCGCTCTGGATCATGTTGATCGTGATGGGATTGATCGTTGTCAATTTCCTGACAAACCAGGCAGGCCAGCAACAAGTTGATTCACAAGCCTACTCGGTCTTCATTGAGGAAGTGCAGAGCGGGCAGGTGAATGAAGTTACCATCGAAGGTAACGACATTACCTATGTGACCAGCGCCGGCACGTTCGAGACCTATAAGCCGGACGACAGCCAGCTTATCCCGTTGCTGCGTGAGAATAATGTGAAGATCACCGCAAAGCCAGTGGTTCGCAGCATCTCTTTCTTTGATATTTTGCTGCAATTGCTGCCGGTGCTCATCATTCTGGGCGGCATTATCTTCATTTCGCGCATGATGCAAGGCGGTGGACGCAATGGCCTTGGCTTCGGCAAGTCCAAAGCCAAAATGCTGACCCAGAACAATAATCGCGTCACCTTCGACGACGTGGCCGGTGTGGAAGAAGCCAAGCAAGACGTTGAAGAGCTTGTCGAATACTTGCGCGATCCGGGCAAATTCAACCGCTTAGGCGGCAAAATTCCGCGCGGTGTCCTGCTGGTGGGCCCTCCGGGTACCGGTAAAACGCTTTTGGCACGCGCGATTGCGGGCGAAGCTGAAGTGCCGTTCTTTTCGATCGCAGGCTCAGACTTCGTCGAGATGTTCGTCGGTGTTGGTGCAAGCCGCGTGCGGGATATGTTCGAGCAGGCCAAAAAGCACGCGCCTGCAATCATCTTTATCGACGAGATTGACGCCGTTGGCCGTCAACGTTCGCAAGGCATTTCTGGTGGGCATGAAGAACGGGAGCAGACGCTAAACCAATTGTTGGTTGAAATGGACGGCTTTGAAGCTAATGAAGGCATCATTATCATTGCCGCCACCAACCGCGCTGACATTTTGGACAAGGCCTTGCTGCGTCCGGGTCGTTTTGACCGGCAGGTACAAGTGGGCTTGCCCGATGTTTTGGGCCGCGAAAAAATCCTGAACGTCCACGCAAAACAGGTGCCCTTGGCGCCCGATGTCAACATGGCATTCTTGGCCCGCGGCACAACGGGCATGTCGGGTGCCGATCTGGCAAACCTGATCAACGAAGCCGCCCTGCGCGCGGCGCGTAACAACAAGCGCATGGTGACGCAAGACGATCTGGAATGGGCCAAAGAAAAGGTTCTGTTCGGTGCCGAACGCCGTTCTTTGAAGCAAAAAGAAGAAGAGATCGAGATGACGGCCTACCACGAGGGCGGCCATGCCATCGTCTCCTTGTTCGTGCCGGTCAAAGATCCTTTGCACAAACTAACAATCATTCCGCGGTCACGCTCTTTGGGCTATGCGCTGTTCTTGCCTGAAGATGACACCCGAACCATGAACTATGAACAGTTGCGCGCGGGTATGGCGATGGCCTTTGGCGGTCGCATCGCGGAAGAGCTGATTTATGGGAAGGAACATATCTCAACGGGCGCCGCCATGGATATTCGCCAGGCATCAGACATGGCGCGTCGCATGGTCGAAGAATGGGGCTATTCGGATAAAGTCGGCCGCGTTTTTGTCGGCAAGACCGAAGAACAGTCCATGTTGGGCGGCCAATCGCGCGACATCTCACAATCCACCGCAGCTCTAATTGATGATGAAGTGCGTCGCTTGATCGACGAGGCCGAAACGACGGCTCGTGAAGTGCTGACGCAGAATCTGGAAGCGCTGCATCGACTGGCCAAGACGCTGATAGAGTACGAAAACCTCACCGGCGACGAAGTCCGCGCTGTAGTCGCGGGGGACGATATCGTGCGTGAGGATCTGGGCGCAAACCGACCGGCGGGACATCGCTCAGCGCTGCCCAGTGCCGGAACGCGCCGGCCTCCGTCAGCGCCCGTTGGTGCGCCGCCGCCTTCGGGTGAGCCGGGCTCGGGGCAGGCTTAAGGCTGCGCTCTTGCTGCAAACTTAATCGTCAGCCCTGGTCGGCTCCTTGCCCGCCGGGGCTACGTGATTCTAGTGCAAAGCCCGAACCCTTGGTTCTTTTTGCGGCAGAGGATTTGCGGTTGAGTCAAAATATTCGCGCTTTGTCGGCGAATGCCATCAGCGCAACACGCTCTTGAATACCTTGGATTAGTGCAACTATGCCGCAACATTTCGCAGGCCTGCCCTTGGATCGTCCGCATATCATGGGGATCGTCAACGTTACGCCGGACAGCTTTTCAGACGGCGGGCAGTTCGCGGGCTCGGCGGCGGCCGCCATCGATCACGGCCTGGCCATGGCAGAACAGGGGGCAAGTATCCTGGATGTCGGCGGCGAGAGCACGCGGCCCGGTGCGGACCCTGTTACCTTGGCTGAAGAGTTGAAGCGGGTCTTGCCGGTGGTCGAAGCGCTGGCCAACGCAGGGCACTGCGTTTCGATTGATACACGCCACGCTGAGGTGATGCGGCAGGCCGTCAGTGCAGGCGCGCGCATTATCAACGACGTGACGGCATTGCAAGGGCCCAACAGCTTGAGGGTCGCCGGTGAGTTGCAATGTCCAGTGATCTTGATGCACATGCAGGGCACGCCGCAAACCATGCAGCACGCGCCGAGTTATGATGATGTTGTTGGCGATGTTCGCGCATTCTTGGCCCAGCGCGCGCAAGCCTGCCTAGAGGCTGGGTTGGGGGCGGACCAGATCTGCTTAGACCCTGGCATCGGTTTCGGTAAGACGCTGGCGCACAATCTAAGCCTGTTGAAACACACATCGACGCTTTTGGGGCTTGGGTATCCTTTGCTGGTCGGCGCGTCGCGCAAGTCGTTCATCACCAAGCTGGACCGTCAAGTTGGCGCCGACCAACGCGAGGCGGGAACTCTGGCCGCGCATTTGGCTGGTTTGCAAGCCGGTGCACAGATTTTCCGCGTGCACGATGTTGGCGCCGCGCGGCAGGGATTTGCGGTCTGGCAGGCGATCCAATCCGCAGATTGATTTCCTCGGCGCGCTGCCTATAGTCTGGCGCCAAAACGAGCGCTGATCGCGCTCCAAAAACTTACGTTCATAGAAAGAATTTTCGTTTCATGGCTCGCCGATATTTTGGAACCGACGGCATTCGCGGCCGCGCAAATACCGACCCGATGACCGCTGAGATGGCGTTGTCGGTTGCGATGGCTGCTGGCGCTCACTTTACCAGCGACCATCGGCGCCATAAGGTCGTGATCGGCAAGGACACTCGTCTCAGCTCCTATATGCTAGAACCCGCCTTGACAGCGGGCTTTACGGCGGTGGGCATGGATGTCCTGTTGGCCGGTGTGCTCCCGACTCCCGCCGTGGCCTCGCTGACGGCCACCATGCGCGCCGATCTAGGCGTAATGATATCTGCGTCGCATAATCCTTTTCAGGACAACGGCATCAAGCTGTTTGGCCCCGACGGGTACAAGCTTTCGGACGAAATCGAATCTGAGATCGAAGATCGGATGGACTCCTTTGCCGAAGGCCACGCTCAAGAGGTGCGTGTCGATTCGGCCGATTTGGGCAAAGTTGAGCGCGTGGAGAGCGTCTTTGGGCGCTATTTGGAAGCGACCAAGCGGTGTTTTCCGCAAGACCTGACGCTGAAGGGGCTCAAGATTGGTTTGGATTGCGCTAACGGCGCGGCCTACCGCATTGCGCCGACGGTGCTGTATGAGTTGGGCGCTGAGGTTGTCGCCATGGGCATTGATCCCAATGGCACCAACATCAACGATAATTGCGGCGCGACCCACGTTGATGCCTTGCAAAGGCTGGTCGTGGAAAACCGCTGTGACGTGGGCTTGGCGCTGGACGGAGACGCTGACCGGCTGATTATCGTTGATGAAAAAGGCACCAAAGTTGACGGCGATCAGATCATGGCGGCAATCGCCGAAGCCTTGGCTGCTAGCGGTGGTCTGGCGCGGAACACCTTGGTTGCCACCGTCATGTCAAACCTGGGTATGGAGCGCCACCTTGCCGCGCGCGGTATTCGAACCGAGCGCACTCAGGTTGGCGATCGCTATGTCCTGGCAAAAATGCGCGCCCATGGCTACAGCCTTGGCGGCGAGCAGTCCGGTCACCTGATCTTGGCCGAGCATGCGACGACCGGCGATGGACTGGCTGCCGCCCTGCAAGTGCTGGCTCTGATGCAGCGCGAGAACAAGCCTGCTAGTCAATTATTGACCCGTTTTAAGCCGCTGCCGCAACTGCTTGAAAACGCCCGCTTTGCTGCCGGTAATCAGCCGTTGGACTTGAACGAAGTGCAGGTCGCCATTGCTGAGGCTGAGGCCGAATTGCAGGGCAGTGGACGATTGCTCATCCGCAAGTCCGGCACCGAACCGCTGATCCGGGTCATGGCAGAAGGCGAAGACCCGGCGCTTGTCAAACGCATCGTCACCGACCTACGTGATTTGATTGAGAAGGTCGGGGCCTAGTGGCGACCGCCAATCTAGGCCAATACCCGCCGCAAGCCGCAAGCCAAAAGCCAAAAGGAAGAGACCAACATGCACGGACGTGTCTTGATTATCGCCGGTTCGGATTCTGGTGGCGGGGCAGGCATCCAGGCCGATATCAAGGCGGTAACGGCGCTCGGCGGCTTTGCGATGACGGCCATAACTGCGCTGACCGCGCAAAATACGCTTGGTGTGCACGGCGTCTTTGAGGTTGATCCCGCGTTCATTCAACATCAAGCCCGCGTCTGTTTGGATGATTTGGGGGCGGACTGTATCAAGACCGGCATGCTGCATTCCGTGCCGGTGATTGAGGCTGTTGCCGCCGTCCTAGACGAATACCCTGACATCCCCTTGGTTGTAGATCCGGTAATGCGGGCCAAGGGCGGGGCGGCCTTGCTGTTGGATGCGGCGCAACAAGCACTGAGCGAGCTGATTTTGCCGCGTGCGCGTGTGGTGACGCCCAATGTGCCGGAAGCTGAAGCCTTGCTCGTGCGGGCGCACGGCGATTTGCAGACCGCAGACGATTTGGAGGCGGCAGGCCGCGCCTTGATCGAGCGCGGAGCCGCTGCGGCGCTGATGAAGGGCGGACACCTGGAAAATCAGAACCAATTGGTGGACGTGCTGATCGACGCAAAGGCCGAAGGCGGTACGCAGGTTCTGCGCTTTGCCAATGGTCCGCGCTTGCAGACCCAACACACGCACGGCACGGGGTGTACGCTGGCTTCCTCACTGGCCTGCGGTCTGGCGCAGGGCTTGACGCTGGCCAGCTCAGCAGATCGCGCTATCGCCTATGTCCGGCGCGCGATTGAAAGCGCCCCCGGATACGGCGGCGGACACGGGCCACTCAACCACGCTTGGCCGCTAGAGCAAGCCGCGAATGAGTGGCACTACGAATGAGCATGGACTTGCGTTAGAAATCAGTTAGCTAGAGCGGAAAGGCTGTTGCAACGACATGGCCCGACGCTCTCGAAGACTAGAGATCGGCGAAGGCTGAGAACGCCAGCCAAGGCGACCTAGCGGGTCTCGCCTTGGTCACTGGTCTGTCACTGGCCGCTGGTCTGGCCGCTACTGACCAGCTATTCGGCAACCTTCAGAACGATCTTGCCCATCACATCGCCTTGCTCAAGCAGGGCGTGCGCTTTGCTGGCGTCCGCCAAATCAAAGCAAGCAAACAGGGGCTGGCGTATCCGGCCTTCCAACACCGCTGACCAAACCCGCGCCTCGATACTGGCCGCAATGGCCGCTTTTTGCGCATCTGACTGCGGGCGCAAGGTAGATCCGGTGATGGTCTGGCGTTTGACCATGAGGCGGCTGGTGTTGATTTTCGCCTCGCTGCCCCCTTGGCCGGCGATAATGATTAGGCGGCCATCAACCGCCAAGCAGGCCAAATCGCGCGGCACATAATCGCCAGCGACCATGTCCAAGATCACATCCACGCCGCGGCCTTGGGTTCGCGCTTTAATGTGCTCAACAAAATCCACCGATGTGTAGATTATGGTGTCGTCGGCGCCTAGGATGGCGCAGTAGTTAGCTTTTTCCTGGTTCTTCACCGTGACGCTGCAATGCTGCCCCATCACGCGCGCGAGCTGGATTGCCATCGACCCGATGCCGCTAGAGCCTCCGTGGACCAACAGGCGCTCACCCGGTTGCAGGTGTGCGCGCATGTAGAGGTTCGACCAGACGGTAAATAGGGTCTCTGGCAGGGCTGCGGCTTGATCGAGCGGGAAGCCGTCGGGCAGGGGTAATACCTGGCCTTCGGGCACACACACGTGCTCAGCATAGCCGCCACCATTGGCAAGTGCACAAACGCTTTGACCCAGCTGCCAGCGTTCGACCCCTTCGCCCAGTGCTTCGATTGTGCCCGAGACCTCAAGGCCGGGCAGGGGGCTGGCCCCCGGTGGCGGGTTATAAGACCCTTGGCGCTGCAACAGGTCAGGGCGGTTAACGCCCGCATAAGCGACGCGAATCCGTACTTCGCCGGCCGCGGGCGCGGGCTCTGGCTGTCTTTCGAGCACTAGAACATCGGGGGCGCCGGGCTGGCGAATAGTAACTGCGCGCATGATCTGATCCTGATCGCTGTTGGATTGTAGTTTTGTTAGCCTTTGTCTGCACTAGTCTTGCCAGATTAGTCGCTGCGCGCCTAGCCCAAAGCAAGCCGCACAAGCCGCATGATCTGGGCAGAAAAGTCCTTGTAACTTGCGCCTGGGGCGGCTAAACAGGCGCGACTTCACACGCGAGGGTGTTGGTGAGCGGCGTTAGCCGTGCATCAATCCGGTGGCTTTCAGCCTTTTGCCTCGCGGAGGACTAACCGGAAAAGGACAATTTGGTTATGGATACGCCGACCTTTACCCTGCGTCAGCTCATGGAAGCTGGCGTTCACTTTGGCCACAATACGCGCCGCTGGAACCCCAAAATGGCACCCTACCTGTTT
>JAUIHE010000109.1 GCA_030432195.1 Alphaproteobacteria bacterium | reverse complement strand
ACAAAGGGTCGTCTTGCCGACGCCTCCCTTCAGGTTGGCCATGGTGATGATGGGGATTGAACCGGCGATCTGGGGAGCCAGTTCGGGCGCTTGCGTGGACTCGTAGCGCAGCCAGATCTCCTTGTCTTGGCTGCTCATGGCGCTACGCAGACGGCCGATGCGAGCCATCAGGTCGTCTTTTTCTGCCATGTGCCGCTGCTCAGACTGCTCGGCCTGTTCAACGCGCGCTTGAGCGCGGCGTCGTCGGGCCGGGGCCAATAGCAGAGCATCCCAAAGGGCGCCCATGAGCGCGCCGACCGCCAAGGTGATCAGCAGCATCACAAAGAGTCCGATTGGACTGGTTAAAAAGAAGCCCACCGCCATAACAGCAATCCCCCCCGAGGCCCAGCACTGACCAGCGCTCACACAAAGCGCCTAGGTCTAGCCGCTGCGTCTATTCGGAGGCTGCGGGGCGCTTGTAGGTGACGGCCTTGTCTTCCAGCATGCCGTAGAACTCGCCACTCTCAAACATTTCTTTGACGATATCGAATCCGCCAATGAATTCGCCCTTGACGTAGAGCTGTGGAATGGTCGGCCAATTCGAATAGTCTTTGATCCCTTGGCGCAGTTCTTCGCTTTCAAGGACATTGACGTCTTGGGCATCGATCTGGAGAAACTGCAGCAGCTGGGCGACGCCAGAGGAAAAGCCGCACTGTGGAAAGTTGAGGGTGCCCTTCATAAAGAGCACCACATCGTTGTTCTTTACGATGGAATCGATTTGAGCTTGTGTTTGCTCGCTCACGTCTGGTCACTCCGGTTTTGCCCGTTGGGGACGATTGGGCCGCAATTGGCCTGGATGTATGTGACAAGCCATGTAGGCCTTTTGTCCGCAAAGCTCAAGTCTGGCGGCGGCTTGCGCGGCAAAGAACTGGCCTTTGGACCAACAAGGCTTCCAGATGTGATGAGGAAAAGTCTCTCATGACAAAAACGGAGCGGCGGCCTTGATGCCGACTCCCCGCAAGCATCGCCAAACCCCGGGCACTCGCGTGACGAGTCGGCCCGAAAGGGATAGCACGGATGCCAAACGATGCCGGTTGGTGAAGCTCAGTCACCCCAAAACCTGCGCCCACAAATCTGCGCCCAAAATCTGCGCCCAAAAATTTGCGCCCAAAAATCTGCCCGCGCAATCAGATCTAGCTGGCCACACATGACGGGCCGCTCCCGCCAAAAAACGGCACCACATCGGCACAAAGGACACGCGCCGTCGCTGATTAGGGCTTTTCGATTTGCGGCAGGCTCATATTGGCCCTGCGCGCCAACTCAACCATGGATTTCTGCAATTTCTCAAAAGCGCGTGCCTCGATTTGACGGACGCGCTCACGAGAGATGTCGTAGACTTGGCTCAGTTCCTCAAGCGTCTTGGGTTCATCGACCAATCGACGTTCGGTCAGGATGTGTTGCTCGCGCTCATTCAGCTTGCCCATGGCTTCGACCAGCAGTGCGCGGCGCTTGGACAACTCGTCTTCTTCAACAACGATAGTCTCTTGGGTCTGCTGATCCTTATCAACCAACCAGTCCTGCCATTCGCCGTCGCCGTCAATCCGCATCGGGGCGTTGAGCGATTGATCGCCACCGCCAGCCATACGCCGATCCATGTTGATGACCTCTTGTTCGTCAACATCAAGATCGGTGGCGATCTTTGCAATGTTCTCAGGCGACATGTCGCCTTCGTCTAAGGCCTGTAGCTTGCCTTTCATTCGGCGCAGATTGAAAAACAGCTTCTTCTGCGCCGCGGTCGTGCCGATCTTCACCAAAGACCAAGACCGCAAAATATATTCCTGGATCGATGCCTTAATCCACCACATGGCGTAGGTGGCCAGACGGAAGCCCTTGTCCGGGTCAAAGCGCTTGACCGCCTGCATCATGCCGACGTTGCCCTCAGAAATGAGCTCAGCGACGGGCAGGCCATAGCCGCGATAGCCCATCGCGATCTTAGCCACCAAACGCAGGTGGCTGGTCACGAGCTGCGCGGCGGCATCGCGATCACCTTCATCCTGCCATTTCTTGGCAAGCTGAAACTCCTGATCCGCCTCCAGCATGGGAAACTTGCGAATCTCTGACAGATAGCGCGAAAGATTGCTCTCAGCGTCTAGAGCCGGGATAACGGCAAGGTTAGACATAGTGTGTCCTCCAAAATCCAAATGCGCTTCAGCAGCGCCGCCGCAACGTGAGTTGCGGGCCATGTCAGGCCTTATGGTCCGCCAAAAGCGATTTGACGCCGGTGCCTCCTGCCAAATCATCACCCCTGCGAAGGCCCCATGACGCAAGCCCCTTATAAAGGCCGCGGCGGACACGCTTTCAAGGCAAAAACGCGCGATTTAATCGTGACGTTCAGCAAATGCGCGTGATCGCGGTCTGCGCGGTATCCTATTGGACTAGCTAGATCGTTTATCGCACGAATAAGAACAAAAAGCAAACAAATTCGCCAACAATCGAGAACATAGTCGATTAGGGTTGCTCACCCTGCCAGTCCCAGTCATCTTCATCGTCGTCAAAATCGTAGTCGTAAGCATCGCCTTTTGCTTTGGCGGCCGCTCTTTCACGCAGGTCGCTCAATTTGGCTTGGTTGCTGGCCGCAACCGCTGCGATCTCTTCCCATGGGCTCTGCGACAGGGCGGCTGCAAGCTCTTGCATGTCGGTTGGGCAGTCTTGTTCAAATCGTAGCCATTCGCCTGTGGAGGGGTGGTCAAAACCCAGGATGCGCGCATGCAAGGCCTGGCGCTTGAAGCCCGTGATGATCTGGTTCTGTGCCTCATCAAAGCTGCGCCGACGCGCAGGTGTCGCCTTGCCATACAAAGGATCGCCAATCAGCCCATGTCCAAGGTGGCTCATGTGAACGCGGATCTGGTGGGTACGCCCCGTCGCCAGGCGACATTCGATCCAAGTTGCTGACAGACCAAACAGCGCCAAGCGGCCAAATCGTGTGAGGGCAGGCTTGCCGTGGGGCTCTTCCAAGACCGCCATCTTTTGGCGATGTGTGCGCGAGCGGCCAAGGTTTTCATCAATTTCCCCGATCGCACCCGGATCACCCCAGACGAAGGCGTCATAGGCGCGTTCGATCGTGCGCTCGGCAAACTGTTTTTGCAGGTGGGTGAGGGCGGCCTCCGTTTTCGCGACCACCATCAAGCCGCTGGTGTCCTTGTCGAGCCGGTGGACAATGCCAGGGCGCACCACACCCCCAATGCCGGTTAGGCTTTGGCCGCAGTGGTGCAACAGAGCGTTGACCAGCGTGCCTGAGGGGTTTCCCGCGGCTGGATGCACCACCATGCCTGCAGGCTTGTTTACGACCAACAGCTCGTCATCCTCGTACAGGATCTCAAGCGGAATATCCTCGGCGCGTAGATGCAGCGCCTCGTCCGGTTCGGGAATGTGGAGCGCGATCGTGTCGCCCATCGCGACCTTGCGCTTGGGCTGATCGACAACCTCAGCATTGACACGGACATGACGCTGTTCAATGAGTTGCTTCAAACGCGAGCGCGATAAGCTGTCTTCAAGATCGCTCAATGCTTGATCCAGCCGACGCCCGGCCTGGGACTCTTCAATTTGAAAGGTTTTATTGGATGTCACCTGAGACCTCTGATGCTAACGCGGCTAGCCAGAGCAAGACCCCGGCGGGCGCTGCGCCCTTTGCGACGAATGAAGGCACGGACTTGTCCTTGGATGAACAAGAACGACAGCGCGCCAAGTCGCGGATGAAGTTGCGCCTGGCACAAACAGTTGCTGCCGTCTTGGGCGTGCTAATTTTGATAGTCGTGGGCTTAATGGTCAATTTGGGTTTGCGCAAGTATGCTGAAAAGAATGCAGCGCCTTCCAGTTGGGTAGCAAGCCAGCCGATATCTTCTGAATCTGTGAATTCGGCACCTGTGACATCAGGGGCAGGCCAAGGCGCGCCCGCAATTGGTCTGGTCGGCCCAGAATGTGATCTGGTTTCCAGCAACCTGGACTCAGCGCGTCTTGTGCTGATCTTTGACGGTCAACCAAGTGCTTGTTCGCGGCTGATTATTATCAATACCAATACTGGGACGCTGGTCCTGGATCGGCCGATTAAGGGCTAGACGCGGCGCCCGCCTTCTTAACTCCACACTTGCAAACAAAGGTTTAAACGCATGCTGTTCGCGAGCGATAACGTCACGCCTGCTAACCCAGAGATCATCGAGGCTGTGGCTGCTGCCAATGACGGCAACGTCATGCCCTACGGCGCGGACCCAATTTCGCAAGGCGTGCGTGCGCGCATGGCTGACTTGTTTGATTGCGCGGTGGACGTCCATTTCGCCATGACCGGCACAGCCGCCAACGCCTTGGGTCTTGCTAGTCTTGTCCCGCGATACGGCGCTGTTTTTTGCACGGCACTGGCGCACATCAACACAGACGAATGCGCCGCACCGGAGTTCTTCACGGGCGGAGCGAAATTGATCGACGTTCCCACACAGGACGGACGCCTTGACCCCGAACTCCTTAAGGCGGCAATCGAAAAGTCGATGCCAGGATTTGTGCATCGCCCGGAAGCTTGGGCTGTTTCGCTCTCCCAGCCCAGTGAGTGCGGCTCGGTCTATAGCCGCGAGCAGTTGGATGAAATCATCGACATTGCCAAGCATTATGGCTTGTTGGTCCATATGGACGGCGCGCGTTTTGCCAATGCTATTGCCGCAACGGGGACGAGCGCAAAGGACATGGTTCGTGGCGTGGATGTATTGAGCTTCGGCGGCTCGAAGAACGGCTGCATGATGGCGGAGGCTCTGGTTTTCTTCGATCCAGATCGCTCCCGCCATACGCCATTCTTGCACAAACGCGCGGGCATGTTGTGCTCAAAGATGCGGTTTGTGTCGGCGCAGATTGCGGCCTATCTCGATCATGATTTGTGGCTGAAAAACGCCGCTCACGCCAACGCCATGGCCCAACGCTTGGCCGATGGGATGTGCAAACTGAAAGGTGTCCGTTTGGCGGCCCCGGTCGAAACCAATATGGTCTTTCTGGTCTTGCCTCAGGTTATGGCCGACGGCTTGAAAGCGGCTGGTGCCGAATTCTATTGGATCGGCGATTTCCCAATTCCCGCACATCGCTTTGTTACAGCCTGGAATACCAGCGAGCAGATGGTCGATGAATTCATCACCACGGCTGCTCGGTTTTCAGGGTAACCCCGTTACGGTGTGGATTAGTGCTTTATTCTGACACCCGGACGCCCAGGGAGGCGTGAGGAGGTGCGGGATTGATCGCCTCGTTTCAACACGGCGACCGCGCGACAAGCGGCGATGATATCAAGTGTGTGCCTGGCTCGGATCGGGGCCAAGCTTGCGGATTAGCTCCAAAACGGCCTGCCTGCGGGCGGCGTCTTCGATTTGATAGAAGGCGTTGAGCAACTGGAATGAATCCTGCTGTCTCATAAGATCCATCATTGTTTGATCGCTGTCGACGACCAAGCTGTTTCCTTTCACTTCAACGACTTCGAAGAAGTAGTCAAGACTGGTACCCAGGACTTGTGAGAGCTGTTTGAGACGCTTGGCGGTGATTCGATTGTGGGCGCGTTCGAATTTCTGCACCTGCTGAAACGTGACGCCGATTTGCTCGCCCACTTGCCCTTGTGACAATTTTCGTTCAATTCTAAGGGCACGAAGACGCAGGCCAATATGCACGTCAACGGGGTCAAAGTCGGGGGTCTTTGGGTTCAGATTTGAGTTCGCTGGCATTGCTATGCTTCATCTCTGGTTGGTCAAAATTGGCTTCTCTGGGCCTAATCCATATTTGCGCGGTGAACAATAATATAATTAAAAATTATACAAAACACACTATAGTGTAATCGAATGAGGGCGGATCGCCCCCCAGATGATCGTTTTCGGCTCACGCTTCGCCGATGGGTTTGCGACTCTTGCGACTGCGGGCCGACTCATATGTGATGTCTAGTTGTAGAATTGGGCGCTCGCATCTTGCGGATCGGTCAGTGAGACGGGCGAAGCAGCGGCCGAACTGGGCTGTTGTTCGGCTCGGCAAGGAATTGTCGCTCATTTTGCTGTGGCACAACGACCAACTTGCACAGCGATTGCGTACCAGCTCTTGACACACAAGCGCGTTGGCGCGACAGAAAGCGCGTACTAACCAATGGGAGCCTTCTTCATGGCGGACTTTCTGGCTGACTATTTGCCAATCCTCGTCTTTCTTGGCGTCGCAGGCGGCATCGCCTTTCTGATGGTGGCGGCCTCTTGGTTTATTGCCCCACAGCGCCCCTATGAAGACAAGGTCGATGCCTACGAATGTGGATTTGAAGCGTTTGATGATGCCCGTTCTCGTTTTGACGTTCGCTTTTATCTCGTGGCTATTCTCTTCATCATCTTCGACCTTGAAGTCGCATTCTTGTTCCCTTGGGCGGTTTCGTTGGGCAAGATCGGCATCTTCGGCTTTTGGTCAATGGTGGTCTTCCTTGGCCTTCTGACGATTGGCTTTGTCTACGAATGGCGCAAGGGTGCGCTTGAATGGGAGTAGGCTTGGCGCGCTCGTTTGCGCCGCCAGAACCTCAGCTAGCCTAAGGCGCTAGACCCACGATTGACCATTTCTTGCAGGCAGGGATCTTGCGGACTATGAACAACCAAATCACCTCCACCGACCTTATCACCGGCGATCCGCTGCCCCCCGGCGCGGATCAAGATGCCTTGCTGAAGCGCGTAGGCGAAGAAATTCAGGACCGTGGCTTTGTCGTCGCATCGATGGACAAGCTAGCCGCTTGGGGTCGAACCGGGTCTTTGTGGCCCATGACCTTTGGTCTGGCTTGCTGCGCTGTTGAAATGATGCACGCCGCCGCTGCTCGCTATGACATGGACCGTTTCGGCTGGCTGTTCCGCCCGTCGCCCCGACAGTCTGACGTGATGATCGTCGCGGGTACACTGACCAACAAAATGGCGCCCGCTTTGCGCAAGGTATACGACCAAATGCCCGAACCGCGTTGGGTCATCTCGATGGGTTCTTGTGCCAATGGCGGCGGTTATTACCACTATTCTTATTCTGTTGTGCGTGGCTGCGACCGCATTGTTCCAGTTGACGTATACCTACCGGGCTGCCCGCCGACTGCCGAGGCGCTGATCTACGGCATTATGCAACTGCAAAAGAAAATTCGACGCGAAGCTGACTTTGTGCGCTGAGGTAAAGCCTGTTAGTGGCGCCACGTTGCGCCGCGCCGTCATGAAGAACGCACAAGAAAGATAAGGAAGTACCTTGTGGCCCTTTCTCTTGAAGCCCTAACCGAACATCTAGGCGATGTTCAAGACGCTCTGGTGAACACCGGCGCAAGCGCGCGCATCGATCGTGATGAGATCGTGGTCGAGTGTCCAGGCGATGAGATTCTGACCGTTTTGCAAGCGTTGCGAGACGGCAGCTCCACGGACTATCGCCAATTGGTTGATGTTACCGCGGTCGACAATCTGGATCGCAGTTTGCGCTTTGATGTCGTCTATCACCTGCTTTCGCACACCCAAAACCAGCGCGTTCGCGTGAAGTGCGCTGTCAGCGATGAGCTGCCGATCGCCTCGGCTTGCAGCGTCTATTCCTCTGCGCTGTGGTACGAACGCGAAGTTTGGGACATGTACGGGATCTTTTTCGCCGATCACCCTGACTTGCGCCGCTTGCTGACCGACTACGGTTTTGAAGGACATCCGCTTCGTAAGGACTTCCCGCTGACGGGCTACACCGAAGTTCGCTACGACGAAGCTCTGAAGCGCGTTGTGTATGAGCCGGTTAGCCTGCCGCAGGAATTCCGCAACTTTGATTTTACCTCCCCTTGGGAAGGCCAGGGTCTGCCTGGTGATGAAAAAGCTCAAGCTGGCGAAGAGGGAGCGCAGTAAATGGCTGAAACCGCAATCAAGCCTTTAACCTTTAACTTCGGCCCTCAGCACCCGGCAGCACACGGCGTTCTGCGCCTGGTGTTGGAGATGGACGGGGAAATCATCGAGCGTGCGGATCCGCATATCGGCTTGCTGCACCGCGGCACCGAAAAGCTGATCGAACACAAGACCTACTTGCAGGCTATTCCTTACTTCGATCGCCTCGACTACGTGGCGCCGATGAACCAAGAGCATGCCTTTTGCATGGCGATCGAACGCTTGCTGGACATCGAAGTGCCCGAGCGCGCTTCTTACATCCGCGTGCTGTTCTGTGAGATTGGCCGTGTTCTCAACCACCTGATGAACGTCTGTACATTCCTGATCGACGTTGGCGCGACGACCCCGTTGCTGTGGGGCTTTGAGCAGCGCGACAAGCTGATGGAGTTCTATGAGCGGGCTTGTGGCGCGCGCTTGCACGCTAACTATTTCCGTCCTGGCGGCGTCCACCAGGACTTGCCGGAAGGCATGTTGGCCGACATCAAGTCATTCTGTGACGAGTTCGACGAGTTCTATAACGACATGTCGACTTTGGTGAACAACAACCGGATTTTCCGTCAGCGGACCGTCGATATTGGCGTTGTGTCCGTAGAAGACGCGCAAGATTGGGGTTTTTCTGGTGTCATGCTGCGTGGCTCTGGCGCCGCCTGGGACCTGCGCCGTGCGCAGCCTTACGAGGTCTACTCCGACCTGGATTTCGACATCCCGGTTGGCAAGAACGGCGACTGCTTTGATCGCTACCTCTGCCGTATGTTAGAGATGCAGGAAAGCATCAAGATCATTCGTCAGTGCATCGACAAAATGCCTGCGGGCCCGGTGATGATTGACGATCATAAGATCTCTCCACCGCGCCGCGCTGAAGCCAAGGGCACGATGGAATCGTTGATCCACCACTTCAAGCTCTACACCGAAGGCTTTCACGTCCCAGAAGGCGAAGTCTATACGGCGGTCGAGGCGCCGAAGGGTGAGTTTGGTGTCTATCTGCAGGCCGACGGCTCGAATAAGCCATCGAAGTGTAAGATCCGTGCGCCTGGATTTGCGCACCTGGCTGCCATGGATTTCATGTGCAAAGGCTACATGCTGGCGGACTCGGTCGCCATCCTAGGTTCAATGGATATCGTATTTGGGGAGATCGACCGATGAAAGTCACCGCTCGCCCAGAGCTTAATTACGGCGATTTTGCCTTCTCCGAAGAGCGAGAAGTGCAGGCGCAAAAGATCTTGGCCCGCTACCCTGAAGGGCGCGAAGCGTCGGCCATTATTCCTTTCTTGGACCTTGCTCAGCGTGAAAACGGCGGCTGGCTGTCTAAAGAGGCCATCGACTATGTGGCTATGCGCACCGGTTCGGCCGCGATCCGCGTCTACGAGGTCGCTAGTTTCTATACCATGTTCTATCTTGAGCCGGTGGGTAAGCACGTGGTTCAAGTCTGCCGCACGACACCTTGCTGGCTGCGCGGCGCAGATGAATTGACTGCTGCCGCCAAGGAAAAGTTGGGCATTGGCCTGGGTGAAACCACGGCCGACGGCAACTTCACCCTAATTGAAGTCGAATGCCTGGGCGCTTGTTGTAATGCGCCGATGGTGCAGATCAACGACGACTTTTATGAAGATCTGACGCCAGAGCGTATGAACGAGATCTTGGATGATCTTGCCGCCGGCAAAGATGTGCCCGTGGGCCCACAAAGCGGTCGACGTTTTTCCGAACCCGAAGGCGGGCCGCAAACGCTGTTGCATATGAGCGGCGAGGCCTAGGGGAGAGAGCTATGCTTCAAGATCAAGATCGCATTTTCACGAACCTTTACGGCCAACAACACTTTGGCCTGCAAGCCGCCATGAAGCGCGGCGTGTGGGATGGCGTGAAGGAAATGATTTCTCGCGAACGCGCCGACATTATCGACGACGTAAAAGCATCTGATCTGCGTGGTCGCGGCGGTGCGGGCTTCCCAACGGGTATGAAGTGGTCCTTCATGCCTGCCGATGACCGTATGGACGACCGTCCGCACTACCTGGTGGTCAACGCCGACGAATCTGAGCCGGGCACCTGTAAAGACCGCGAAATCTTGCGTAACGACCCACATCGCTTGCTGGAAGGGATTGTTGTTGCGTGCCGCGCCATGGGAGCGCACACTGGCTATATCTACATTCGTGGTGAATTCTACAATGAGGCCAGCAACGTTCAGGTTGCTATCGACGAAGCCTATGATGCAGGCCTGCTGGGTAAAAACTCAAAGCTTGGCTATGATGTCGATATTCACCTGCACCGCGGCGCGGGTGCCTATATTTGCGGTGAAGAGACCGCTTTGTTGGAGAGCTTGGAAGGCAAGAAGGGCCAGCCGCGCTTGAAGCCCCCGTTCCCCGCTGGCGCGGGCCTTTATGGCTGCCCAACAACCGTGAACAACGTCGAGACGATCGCCGTCGTACCCGAAATCTTGCGCCGCGGCGTGAGCTGGTGGACAGGCCTGGGCCCAGAGCGTAACCGGGGCACAAAGTTGTTCTGTGTGTCTGGACACGTGAACAAGCCCTGCAACGTCGAAGAAGAAATGGGCATTCCACTGCGCGAGCTGTTGGAAAAGCACTGTGGCGGCGTTCGCGGTGGTTGGGACAACCTGTTGACCATTATTCCGGGCGGTTCGTCGGTTCCTTGTTTGACCTCAAACGTCTGCGGCGACATCAACATGGACTTTGATTCGCTGCGCGCGGCCGGTTCCGGCTTGGGCACCGCGGCGGTGATCGTCATGGACAAGTCTACCGATATCATTCGCGCGATTGAGCGTCTGTCGCACTTTTATATGCACGAATCTTGCGGCCAGTGTACGCCTTGTCGTGAAGGCACGGGGTGGATGTGGCGCGTTCTAGGCCGCATGTGTGAGGGGCGGTCGAGCCGTGAAGAAATCGATATGCTGTTCGACGTAACCAAACAGATCGAAGGCCACACCATTTGTGCCTTGGGCGACGCGGCCGCGTGGCCGGTGCAAGGCTTGATCCGCAATTTCCGCCCGGTCATTGAAGAGCGCATTGATCGCTTTGTTGCCAGCCAAGGCGGCGCCGACATGCCTGTGGCAGCAGAATAAGGAGAGACCGGACATGTCAGACATTACGGTTAAAGTAGACGGCGTTGAGGTCGCGGTTCCTGCGGGCTCGAATGTCTTGCAAGCCTGTGAAGCGGCGGGCGTGGAAGTGCCCCGTTTTTGTTATCATGATCGCCTGTCGGTCGCGGGTAACTGCCGCATGTGCCTTGTGCAATTGGAAGATGCGCGGGGCATGGCGCCCAAGCCTGCGGCCTCGTGCGCGACACCGGTATCACCAGGCCTGATGATCCACACCAAGACCGATGCGGTGCAAAAGGCCCGCAAAGGGGTGATGGAATTCCTGTTAATCAACCACCCGCTGGACTGTCCCATTTGTGACCAAGGCGGTGAGTGTGATCTGCAAGATCAAGCCATGGCCTATGGGATGGACCGCACGC
>JAUIHE010000108.1 GCA_030432195.1 Alphaproteobacteria bacterium | reverse complement strand
AAAACCACGTGATCTATGCGGCAGAGACCAAGCAAGGCGATATGGTCAACATCAAAGCGCAAATCATCGAAGGACAAGGCAAAAAGCTGCGTGTCTTCTATTGGATTGAGCTTGACGACGGAACGCTGTGCGCTACCGGTGAGCAAATGCAGATCCACGTCGATCTTAACAGCCGCCGCGCTTGCGATCCTGAACCTGAAGTTATGGCAAAATTGAACGCCATTGCTGAGGCCCACGCCAATCTGCCCCTGCCCGACGGCGCTGGCCGTGGCATCGGGGCCAAGCGCTAACCCATGCTTGAAGGGCGCGCGCAATGACGATGGAGAAACCCAAAGAAGCCGTCCTGATCTCTGCTGGAGCGAGCGGCCTCGGTAAAGCAATGGCCGAGGCCTTTTCACAAGCGGGCTATCAGGTTTGGATCGGTGACCGCGATAGCGCGGCGCTGGCGACTTGCCCCGATGATTGGCAGCGGCAGGTAGTTGATGTCACGGATGAAACCCAGGTCTCCGGGTGGGTTGCAGGCCTCAAGGCCTCTTTGGCCCAAAACGGCACGCGCCTGGCGGCCGTTTGCGCCAACGCTGGCATCGCGGGTCCGACAGCCAGGGTCGAAGACGTTGCGCTAGAGGATTGGAACGCCTGCCTAGATGTCAATTTAGGTGGCGCTTTCTTGCTGGCAAAATACACGCTGGGGCTTTTGAAGGCGCAGGGCAACGGCGCTGTCATCCTGACTTCTTCCACTGCGGGCCTTTTTGGCTACCCCAACCGTGCGCCCTATTGCGCGGCCAAGTGGGCGGTCATCGGCCTGATGAAAACCTTGGCGATGGAGGCAGGCCCTTCGGGCGTGCGCGCCAATGCCATTTGCCCAGGTGCGGTTGAAGGCCCGCGCATGGAAGGCGTACTGGAGCGCGAGGCGGCGGCCAAGGGCATGACCCGCGACCAGGTTTACCACGGTTACGCCTCAGGAACGTCCATGCGAAGCTGGGTCGAAGCCCGCGACATTGCCAATATGGCCGTCTTTCTGGCGAGCCCAGCAGCGCGCTTGGTCTCTGGCCAGGTCATCGCGGTCGATGGCCACACCGAAAACCCCGATCCTAAGGTCTAGATATGAGCTTCCCTCTGACTTCAGAACAAGAAATGATCGTCGAAACGGTCCGCAAGTTCGTTGAGACCGAGATTTATCCGTATGAGGACGAGGTTGAGCGAAGCGGCCAAGTGCGCTCCGAGGTAGCAGAGGCGATCAAAGCGAAGACCCAAGAAATCGGCTTTTATGCCTGCAACTTCCCGGAGGAAGTCGGCGGCGCAGGCCTGAACCACCTTGAATTTGCGTTGGTTGAGCGCGAGCTCGGCCGCGGTTCCATGGCCCTCACCCACTTTTTCGGACGCCCACAAAACATCCTGATGGCCTGTCAGGGCGAACAACGCGAGCGCTATTTGCTGCCTGCGGTGCGCGGTGAGCGAATGGATGCTTTGGCCATGACCGAGCCGGGCGCAGGCTCAGACATTCGGGGCATGAAATGTCATGCCCGCCGCGATGGGTCGGATTGGATCGTCAACGGCAGCAAGCACTTTATCTCGGGCGCCGATCATGCGGATTTCGTCATTGTCTTCGTTGCCACGGGCGAAGACCAAACGCCGCGCGGTCCAAAAAAACGCATCACGAGCTTTCTGGTTGATCGCGACACACCGGGTTTTGTTATGCGTGACGGCTATGAGTCCGTCTCGCATCGCGGTTACAAAAACATGATCTTGGAGTTCGATGATTGCCGTCTGCCCGCTGAACAAGTGCTGGGCGACGTTGACGGCGGCTATGATGTCATGAACACCTGGCTCTATGCGACGCGCCTAACCGTGGCCGCTATGGCGGTGGGCCGCGCACGCCGGGCCTTTGACATGGCGCTCAACTACTCGGCGGAACGCGAGCAGTTCGGTCAGGCCATTGGTCGTTTCCAGGGCGTTAGCTTTCAGCTGGCGGATATGATTACCGAGATTGACGCTTCAGACCTGTTGACACTCAGCGCAGCCAATCGTTTGGACATGGGCTTGCCTTCAAACCGCGAGATCGCATCGGCCAAGCTCTATGCCACCGAATGCCTGGCGCGTGTCACCGACGCGGCCCTGCAAATTCATGGCGGGATGGGGTTGATGAACGACCTGCCCATTGAACGGTTTTGGCGCGATGCAAGGGTCGAGCGCATTTGGGACGGCACCTCTGAAATTCAGCGCCATATCATCAGCCGCGAGCTTCTTCGCCCGCTTGGTTGCTGAGGTCTGTCCACCGCCTCGTTGCACTTGCGCGCAGGAGCCTTGCTCCTGACAGGCGGCTGCGCTAGAGCCTGTGCTTGACCTACAATTCGAAACGCTCACAAGGCGACGCTGCCCCTAAATGTCTTTGTTGACAAGGGTGCTGATGGCCCTGGCGCGCGCTTAACCCTGTAAGAGGCCTGGCTCTAGTGTTTCAACACGATATTCCTGCTCCGTTTTTGCTAGGCACGCTTGATATGCAACGCCACCATGCGGAAGCGATCTTTGAGCGCGCCGAACGCATAGAGCGGCAGTTCGCCGGCCTTCGGACTAGTGAGTTGTTTCAAGAGCTGGCGGGCAAGACCGTCGTCAATCTGTTCTATGAGAACTCCACCCGCACGCGCACCTCGTTCGAGATCGCAGCCAAGCGGCTGGGCGCGATGGTGATTAACATGGACGTGGCCACCTCGTCGGTCGGCAAGGGGGAGACGCTGTTGGATACCGCCGCGACCCTCAATGCCATGCAGCCGGATTTTCTGGTCATTCGCCATCCCTTCGCTGGCGCGCCCAAGCTGCTGGCGCGCAAAGTGCAAGCCAGCGTCATCAATGGTGGCGACGGCACCCATGAACACCCCACCCAGGCCTTGCTAGACGCCTACACCATGCGCAAGCACCTGGGCAAAGACCTGTCCAATAGGGTCATAGTCATTGCCGGGGACATCCGTCATTCGCGGGTGGCGCGCTCCAACATTTGGCTGCTGACCCGACTGGGCGCACGGGTGCGTGTGGTGGCGCCACCGACTTTGCTGCCGGGTGAAATGGGCCAATTCGGCGTCGATCTGTTTTACGATATGCGCAAAGCCGTTGAAGGCGCCGATGTGGTGATGATGCTGCGTCTGCAGCGCGAACGGATGCAAGGCGTGTTCTTGCCGAGCCAAAGCGAGTATTTCCGTTATTTTGGACTAAGCGACACGGTGCTGGCCCGCGCCAAGCCTCACGCGCTGGTTATGCACCCGGGCCCCATGAATCGCGGGGTTGAGATTGAAACAAGCGTCGCCGACCTAGAGGGCCGCTCGGTCATCGAAGAGCAAGTGCATATGGGCGTTATCACGCGCATGGCCATATTCTCGGTGCTTGCCGAGCAGCGCCGATTGGTTGCCGAAAATCGTAGCGAGGAGTTGATGGCATGAGCAATCCACAAGCTATTGATTTATCAGATCGTAAGGTCGGCCCCGTCTATACCCGCCACGTCAACGAGTCGACTATCCTGATTAGCGATGCGCGTTTGTTGGACCCCGCGACCGGCCTGGACGACATCGGCGGTGTCCTTATCGAGCAAGGCCGAATTCGCGATGTTGGCGCCCACCTGCACCGCCAATTCGTTCATGCTGAAACGCACTATTCGCTGAAAGGCCTAACGTTGATCCCTGGCATGGTCGATGCCCGCGTTCACCTGGGCGAGCCAGGCGACGACCATCGCGAGTCGATTGCGGAGACACTGAGCCTTGCAGCCTACGGCGGCATCACGTCGGTGGCGGCTTTGCCCAATACCCAACCCGCCCTAGACCAAGTCCCCAACCTACAATTTGCGGTGCGCCGGGCGCGCGAGGCCAAGTTTTCCAAACTCTATGCTCTGGGCGCTGCGACGCAGAACCTGGCGGGCGAGACCCTCACAGAAATCGGTAGCTTGACCGAGGCCGGTGCCGTCGGCTTGTCAAATGGCAACCAGGCGATCACGCGCCCTGACGTGATGTTGCGCTTGTTGGCCTACGCCAAGGCCTTCGAACAGTGTTTGCACCACTTCCCCCTCGAACCAAGTCTGTCGCGCGGTTCTATGAACAAGGGGGCCATCGCAACCCAATTGGGGCTTTCAAGCTCCAGCCGGGCCGCGGAAATCCTCATGGTTCAGCGCGATATTCAGCTGGCCAAGGAAGCGGGTGCGCGCCTTCACTTGGGGCCCCTAACCTGCGCCGATGCACTTGAGCTTGTCCGACGCGCCAAAGCTGAGGGCTTGCCTATCACTTGTTCAACCGCGCCGCAGTACTTTTGCCTAAACGAGCTGGAGATCGGCGACTACCGAACCTACGCAAAACTTGAGCCGCCCTTGCGAAGCGAAGACGACCGCTTGTCTGTCATCGCAGCCATCGCCGATGGGACGATTGATATCATCGTATCCGATCACTGCCCGCAGGACGTTGATGCCAAGCGCGTCCCCTTTGAACAAGCCGCCTATGGCATGGCTGGGCTGGAGACCTTGTTGCCGCTGACGCTCAATCTTCATCACAGCCATGGCCTCGATTTGCTCGACATTTTGCAGTGTGTGACGCAGCGTCCCGCAGACCTGCTGGGGCTCAACTCCGGGCGCCTGCAAATTGGAAACGCTGCCGACTTGGCCGTCATTGACCCGGATGCGCCTTTGCGCCTCTCCAACACACAGCTTAGGGGTAAAAGCAAGAATTCGCCCCTAGAGGGCTTCCCTGCCCAGGGAAAAACTGTTATGACCTTTGTCGATGGACGCCTTTTGTTCGATTTACGATAGGATCAATACGTGAACACGTCGCTGGTGTTGCTAGGCATTGCAGTCTGCGGTGCATATCTTTTGGGCTCAATCCCCTTTGGCCTACTGCTTACGCGATTGGCGAGGCTCGGCGATATACGCGACATCGGCTCGGGCAATATCTGGGCCACCAACGTTCTGAGAACAGGTCGCAAAGATTTGGCGGCTTTGACGTTGATCTTGGATGCTGGCAAGGGTGGTTTTTCCGCCCTGCTAGTGTGGTGGCTAAGCGGTATCCATATCTGGGGGCTCATTGCCGGCTTGGCGGCCTTTTTGGGGCACCTATTCCCAATTTACCTTGGCTTCAAGGGCGGCAAAGGCGTCGCTACGGGGCTCGGCACCCTGCTGGGCGGTCTTTGGCCGATGGGGATTGCCGCTTGCCTAGCCTGGCTTGTTACTGCTCTGATATTCCGCATATCGTCCCTGTCTGCTCTGGTTGCCTTCGGCGTGACCACCCTTGCAAGTGTGATGGTTTACGATTTCCAGACTACGCTTTGGATGTTTGCGATAACGCTACTGGTATACATCAAGCACCGCGGCAACATCGCCCGGCTTTTGAAGGGGCAAGAGCCACGAATAGGGGCCTCGAAGAAAAACGCTTCCTGAGACCCGTGCGATTAATATCCGAGTAAGACGCCGCTATGAGCACAAGCAACGTAGACCCCTTGGCCGCCCTGCAACTCTATCGCTCTGAGCGGATTGGCCCGGTGACCTATCGCTCCCTAATCCAACGATTTGGCAGCGCCAAACAGGCCTTGGAGGCCGTGCCAGAGCTGGCGCGGCGCGGCGGCGGTAAACGCCCGCCCCGGCTTGCCAAGAAATCTGACTGTGAACGCGAGCTTGCTCGACTGAACAAGCTGGGTGGGCGCTTGTTGGTGGATGGTGAGCCCGGATTTCCGCGGCAAGTTAGCCACTGTGATGGCAGCCCGCCGTTGCTCTCGGTCCTAGGGCATGCGCACCTGCTGGAAGGCGATCAAGTCGCCATTGTCGGGGCGCGCAACGCATCGCCCAACGGCCAGCGCTTTGCTTTCAAAATTGCTCAAGAGCTCAGCCAGCCCAAACTGGGCATGGATCCTTTCTACATCACCTCTGGGATGGCTCGCGGTATCGACACCTCTGCGCATCAAGGCGGCATAGACGGGGGCTCCATCGCGGTACTGGCCGGGGGCGTTGACATGGCTTATCCACAGGAAAACAGGAATCTCTATCACCAATTGATTGAGCGCGGCGCGGTGGTGTCTGAGATGCCGTTGGGCACAGAACCTGCCGCCCGCCTATTTCCCAAACGCAACCGGATTATTGCGGCACTCTCGCGGGCAGTCGTGCTGATCGAAGCCAAGCTTCAATCCGGCACCTTGATAACCGCTCGCGCGGCCGGAGAATTTGGGCGTTCGGTCTTTGCGGTGCCCGGTGCGCCTTACGATCCACGGTCTTCTGGCTGCAACGCAATGATAAGAGACGGCGCGCCGCTTGTGCGCACTGCACAAGATATCATCGACGATATGCAGGCTGAACGCGGCAGCGCAGTCACCGCAATGATGCCGCAACAACTCGGCTTTGACGGCCCGTCATTTCCAGGGGCACATGCCAGCGAAATTGACGATCAATCTGTTGATAAAGCCCGCTCGCAGGTGCTGGAAATCTTGTCAACCTATCCCACGCCGGTTGACGAACTGCTTCGCGAATGCCAAGTCTCGCTGCATCTGTTGCAAGCTGCGCTGCTGGAACTTGAGCTGGCAGGTCGGTTGGAACGCCACCCTGGCAACAAGGTGGCCCTCATTGCTGAACTCGAATTAGACCTCAATTGATTTGCCAGGGGCCCAAGGTCGCCTCGCATCTTTTTTTGATTATGGAGACTGCCCCTCGATGAACGTCGTAGTCGTCGAATCACCGTCCAAAGCCAAGACTATCAATAAGTACTTGGGCAAAGATTACTATGTGTTGGCCTCCTTTGGACACGTGCGCGATTTGCCCGCCAAAGACGGTTCAGTCGATCCTGACGACAGCTTCTCTATGTCCTGGGCCGTCGATAGCGACGGGGAAAAGCGCATCAAGGAAATCGCCAAGGCCGTCAAGGGCTCCGATGCGCTCTATCTCGCGACCGACCCGGATCGCGAAGGCGAGGCCATTTCTTGGCATATCCAAGAAGAATTGGTGCGTCGCAAGGCGCTCAAAGGCGTCAATGTTCAGCGCGTCGTCTTCAACGAAATCACCAAGCGGGCGATTCTGGAGGCTTTCGAGCACCCCCGCAATCTTGATGATTCGCTGGTTCAAGCCTACCTAGCGCGCCGCGCGCTGGACTATCTGGTTGGTTTTTCGCTGTCGCCGGTTCTGTGGCGAAAGCTGCCAGGTTCGCGTTCCGCGGGTCGGGTGCAGTCCGTGGCTCTGCGCCTCATCTGTGAGCGCGAGAGTGAAATCGAGATCTTCGTTCCGCAAGAATATTGGACCATCGCCGCCGATTTGCTGCCTCAAGGCAAGGCGCAGTTCCAAGCGCGCCTGACCCATTTGGACGGCAATAAGCTCAAGCAATTCGACATCAATAACGAAGCCAAGGCGATGGCTGCCAAGGCGGTTGTCGAGGGCGCCAGCCAGGTGCTGGTCGAGAGCATTGAGGAAAAAGAGACGCGCCGCTTCCCTGCCCCGCCGTTTACAACCTCGACCCTGCAACAAGAAGCTGCCCGCAAGCTGGGGTTCAGCGCGACCCAAACAATGCGCGTTGCACAAAAGCTCTATGAAGGCATTGAGCTCAACGGCGAGACCACCGGCCTCATTACGTACATGCGTACCGACGGCGTGACCTTGTCCGGGGAAGCCATTGCGGAAATTCGCGGCTTGATTGGCGACGACTACGGCCCTGCTTACCTGCCCAACGCGCCTCGCGTCTACAAAAGCAAAGCCAAAAACGCCCAAGAGGCACACGAGGCTATTCGCCCAACATCAGCACGCCGTAGCCCGGCTTCTTTGAAATCCGTTTTGTCGAACGATGCGTTCCGTTTGTATGAGCTGATTTGGAAGCGTTCGGTTGCCTGTCAGATGGAAGCCGCCCGGCTCAACCAAACTGGTATTGATCTGTCGGTTGACGGTCAAAAAGCTATGCTGCGTGCGACCGGATCGGTGATTGTTTTTGACGGTTTCATTCGCCTTTATCAGGAAAGCCAAGACGACAAGAAGGGCGATTCCGACGACGCGGTTTTGCTGCCCGCGCTGAGCAAGGGCGAACAGGTGGCGGTCCAAAAGGTTGATGCCAACCAGTCTTTCACCCAGCCACCGCCGCGCTATACCGAGGCCAGCTTGGTCAAGAAAATGGAAGAGTTGGGCATTGGCCGTCCTTCGACCTATGCCTCTATCATTCAGGTCTTGCAGGATCGCGACTACGTCACTTTGGACAAGAAGCGTTTCATTCCTGCTGACCGCGGGCGCATCGTGACCGTGTTCTTGAACAATTTCTTTGAGCGCTACGTCGAATATGACTTCACCGCGAATTTGGAAGAATCGCTTGATGATGTCTCGGGCGGCCGGGCCTTCTGGAAAGACGTGTTGTCGGATTTCTGGGTGGACTTCAAAAAGGCCATTGATGCAACCAAAGATCTGACCATCACAGAAGTCATCGACGCTCTGGATGACGCCCTGGGCGCCCACTTTTTCCCGGCCCCCGCTGAGGGCGGTGACGCGCGTGCGTGCCCACGCTGTGGTAATGGCCGTCTAGGCTTGAAACTGGGGCGCACGGGGGGCTTTGTCGGCTGTTCCAACTATCCCGAATGCCGTTACACTGGCACGCTGGGTGCCCGGGTACAGGACGGTGCAGACGGTGGTTTGCCCGATGAGCAAATCCTGGGCCAGGAACCGGAGAGCGGCAAAGAAGTTCTGCTCAAGAAGGGGCCGTATGGCTGGTACGTTCAGCTGGGACTGCCGGAGGAAGGCAGCAAAGAAAAGCCGAAGCGCAGCTCCTTGCCCAAGAGCCTTTCACCGCAAGATGCCAGCCTAGAAAAGGCGATCCAGCTCCTCTCGATGCCGCGAGAACTGGGGCTATACGAGGGCGAGCCCGTGCAGGCGCACCTGGGTCGTTATGGTCCTTACGTCAAGTGCGGTGACAAATCGGCTTCATTGAAGAAAGACGACGATGTCCTGAGCATTGGGCTTGATCGCGCCGTGGTGCTGTTGTCTGAGGCACCTGCGCGTAAGCAAGCAGGGCCCGGAAGGCCCGTCGGCGATCATCCACAAGACGGGCAACCGATCACCCTTCACGACGGCCGCTTTGGCCCCTATGTGAAGCACGGCCGCCTTAACGCTTCATTGACCAAGGACATGACGCCGGACACACTGACCGTCGAGCAAGCGGTCGAGCTGCTTGCTAAGCAGGCGGAAAAGAAGGCGGGTAAAAAGGGTGGTGCAAAGAAAACCACTACCAAGACAGCGGCGAAGAAAACCACGGCCAAGAAAACTGCGTCAAGCAAGGCGAGTACGGCCAAAAAAGCAAGCACCACAAAGACGGCTGCCAAAACGGCGACTAAGAAGGCTGTGCCCAAAAAATCGGCGACAGCGAGTGCCGCGCCGACCGACGATAGCGTCCCGTTCTAGCAGCAAACACAGGAGGGGCTTGCCGCTGCTTTGCGGGGCCTTGCAAAGGAAGCAGTGATGGCGAACACGCCAGAGTTACCGCCGTCCATCGGCCATAAAGCAGACAAGCAAGCCGTCTTGGACTACCTGCAAGAAACGGGTCGCGCCACAAAGAATGAAATGGCGCGGGCATTTGGGCTAAAGGGCGACGAGCGCGCCGCGTTTAAGCGGCTTTTGCGCGAGCTTGAGGCCGAAGGCAGCCTCATCAAAGACGCTAAGTACTTGATGACGAACTACCACTTGCCGCCCGTCATGGTGCTGAAAGCGGCACATTTGGATGATGACGGTGACCTCTACGCCCGACCAGGCGAAGACCGACCTTCCGGTTTGCCCTGGCCTGCCAATCTGAGCATTCGCGTCAAGCCCAGCCGTGACAAGCGCAAAAGCCCCGGTTTGCAGGATCGCTTTTTGGCGCGCCTTGTGCCTCTGGAGCACCCGGACTACGAAGCCAGCGTCATTAAGATCTTGCCGCGCTTTGAAACCCGTCCCATCGTCGGCGTGTTTCACCGTGGTTTGGTTCAGCCAACGGACAGGCGCGACCGTAATGCCGCCTATCGCCTGGAACTAGACGATCCGCTAAGCGAAGGCCTGCAAGAAGACGAGCTGCTTGTTATCGAGCCCTTGCCGGTGCCAACCCGCTATGGCGCGCCCCTGGCCAGGATCAAACAACGCCTTGGGCTTCAAGGGTCGATCGCGGCCATTTCAACGGTTTCCATCGTCGAGCGGCAAATACCAACCGTGTTCAGCGATGAAGCCCTGTCCGAGGCCGAGGCCGCGACGGCCCCGACGCCCAAGGGGCGCGAAGACCTGCGCAGCCTGCCTTTGGTTACGATTGACGGAGCGGACGCGCGAGATTTTGACGACGCGGTCTATGCCGAACCCTTACCAAATGGCGGGCACCGCTTGCTGATCGCGATCGCGGATGTTTCTGCCTATGTGCCGGCAAATTCGGCGCTAGATCGGGCCGCGCGAGAGCGTGGAAATTCGTGCTATTTCCCCGATCAAGTCGTGCCCATGCTGCCCGAAGCTCTATCGAACGGCTGGTGCTCTCTGGTCCCGAACCAAGAACGCGGCTGCATGGCCGTCGAAGTTCTCATTGATGCTGAAGGCCGCAAGCTCTCGCATCGTTTTCTGCGGGGGCTCATGCGCAGCCATGCGCGTTTGACCTACCATCAGGTGGAAGAAGCAATTGAGGACGCAGCCTTGGCTCAACGCCCTGACGAACCCGAGGCCGCGCTGATCGCCAACTTGCTGGCCGCCCATGATGCTTTGGACCTGGCGCGCAAGCGGCGCCAGACGCTTGACCTTGAGGTGGCAGAGCGGCAGGTGCTGCTGTCCGATGATCGGCAAACCATTCTAGACATCGGTATTCGCGAACGATTGCAGGCCCACAAGATCATCGAAGAATTCATGATCCTCGCCAACGTATGCGCCGCAGAAAGCCTGGAAGAAAAAGGCTACGCTTGCGCCTATCGTATCCACGATGCGCCCGACCCCGCCCGCCTGGACAGCCTGCGCGAAATGCTAAAAGGGTTGGATGTCGCGCTCGCCAAGGGCGTTGCGCTAAGCCCCTCGGATTTCAACAGGGTACTTGAGCAGATCAAAGACAGCCCCTATCAAGAAACCGTCAACGAGGCGGTTTTGCGTAGCCAGTCTCAAGCACGATACTCCCCGCACAACATCGGGCACTTTGGTCTGAACCTGGAGCGCTATGCGCACTTTACATCGCCCATTCGGCGTTATGCGGATCTAACGGTTCACCGCGCCTTAATCCATGCGCTCGGCCTTGGGAAGGATGGGGACAATCCCATTCTCGCCAGCCTTGAGCGCATCTGTGAAACGGTCAGCAATACGGAGCGCCGCGCCATTGAGGCCGAACGCGCCAGTATGGATCGATACCTGGCCTCCTACCATTCTGGGCAGGTGGGACAATTTTTTGACGTGCAGCTGCGTTCTGTGACCAAGCACGG
>JAUIHE010000107.1 GCA_030432195.1 Alphaproteobacteria bacterium | reverse complement strand
GCAGGTCTTTGGCCGCGGCGGCCCGGCCTTTGATCGTAAGATCGATCATGACTTTACGCCTTTTGAAGAGGTGCTGGACGTCCTGCAAGATTTTGTAAAACAAGGAAAAGTTCGCACGGTCGGCCTGTCGAACGAGACGGCGTGGGGCACCATGCGTTATCTAGCAGCGGCCGAGGCCCGGCCCGACCAGCGCCCGCGCATGGCCAGCATCCAAAACGCCTATTCCCTGCTCAATCGCACGTTTGAAGGTGATCTTGCCGAGGTCGCCTTGTACGAAGATTGCGGCTTGTTGGCCTATTCCACGCTGGCCAATGGCCTGTTGACCGGAAAGTATCAGGGGGGCGCCCTGCCAGAAGGCTCGCGTTTTACAGTCTGGCAAAACCCGCGCTATCTCAAAGCGCCTTACATGCAACCGGCCTTAGACGCCTACTTAGACCTGGCCAACGAGCAGGGCCTCGATCCCGTGCATATGGCGCTGGCCTATGTGAATTCGCGGCCCTTTGTTACCAGCAATATCGTCGGCGCGACCTCAACACAGCAATTGGCTCACAATCTGAAAGCGGCTGAGGTGACATTGAGCGAAGACGTGCTGACGGCTATTGACGCCATTCACCGCCGCTACACCAACCCTTGCCCCTAGTCGCGCGCCTCCGTCGGGCAAATGACTAGGCGCCGCGCGCTCTAGCGCCGTTTGGCCGCGTTATGGCCACTGTTCTTCTGGCAGTTGATCATAGAGCGTCGGCCCGGCAGGCTTTGATCCCGGTCCCCAACAGCCTTCCCACACCAGCGGCCCGGCTGGGATATAGCCAAGCGTCTGGTTTTCATAGATTTCAGCCCAAGCCTCGTCGGGGGTAGCGCCATAGACGTGGATCTGCCTAGGCGGCTTGCCACTGGTCAACTGGAACAGAACCGGCGAACCTGCGACGGGGGCGGCATGAACCGGCACGTCCTCCAGCAGGCAAAGGGTCGCGTCAAAGCGGAAGATGGCGGTGCTGTCGCTATAAAGGGAGGCTTGGGCGCTCGCGGTGAGCCCTGCCAACACGCCGACTGCAATCCCAGCGTGTCTCCAGGTTTTTGATGCGCCGCGCTTTCGCGGTGTAGGCTTAGGCATGGACGAGACGGCTCCAAATATGACGGGGTGATGGGTCTAGAGCGCGTTTCGCTGACTTGCATTCACCGGGCACGCTCACTCTATTTGATATTGCCGCAAATGCACCCCCCGTATCCTTGGCGTAATTGAGGGCGATTGCTCGGGCTTTGCACTAGCTCTAACGCGGCTCAGTGCTCAAGCAAAATCATCTCTGCGCGAGGCCGGCCCAACCTAGTCAACAAACAATCGGTGAAACATGTCGCCCAAAAGGGGGAAGCCCGGCTGGTCTTGCAACCCTAGAACAAAAGCGGTGTACAGTTGACGGGCATGGGCTAAGTTTAGCACCAATTCGCGTGAAATGAGGTTGAATATGAATAACCCGTCCGGCTGGGGCAGCAATCGCGTTACCCCGACCCACATCTTGATTACGGCGGCAACGCTGATCATCATCGGGGCGATCGGCTATTTCTTATCGACGTGGCGCTCAGTCTTGGTGCCCGTGGCCATTGCCTTTATGGCCTGGTTCTTGATTTCAGCGCTGGCCTATCGCGTGCACAAGATCACACGGCTTCCCCGCTGGCTGTCGCAACTGTTCACCATTCTGGCGCTCGCGTCGGTCTTCTACCTCAGTGGCCGGATCATTTTGGATCAGTTCTTCGCCATTCAGGCAGAAGCCCCGATCTATCAAGCCAGGCTCAGTAGCCTGTTTCGCGATCTGGCCCAGTACTTTGGCTTGGATGATAAAGACATCACCATGATGCTGGAACAGTTCAACTTCGTCGCCTTGGCGGGACAGTTGGCCAATATGGCGCGCGGGGTTCTGACCACCTCGTTGCTGGTCTTGCTTTATGTCTTGCTTTTGTCGCTGGAACAGCACCTGTTTCCGCGCAAAATCACTGCCATTTTTGGCGAAGGCGAAGCGCGCACCACTGCGCAACAGACCTTGAGCCAAATCCAACGCCGCGTGCAATCTTATGTGGCGGTCAAGACACTGGTCAGCTTCCTAACCGGGGCGCTGTCCTGCATCATCATGCTGTTCGCGGGTGTCGATCACGGGATTTTCTGGGCATTCTTGATCTTCATGCTGAACTACATTCCCAACATTGGATCGGTAATTGCGGTCTTGTTGCCCGTGCTCATGACCTTGTTGCAGACCGGCGATTGGGGGGCGACCATCGGTCTGGCGCTGGCGCTGACCATCGTTCAGCAAATCCTAGGATCTATCGTCGAGCCGCGCCTCATGGGCTCTTCGCTCAACATTTCGCCCTTTGTCGTGCTGCTCTCTTTGACGGTTTGGGGCTCGATGTGGGGCCTGCCTGGCATGTTCTTGTGCGTGCCGTTGACGGTGGTTGCGATGATTATTATGGCGGAGTTCCCCAATACCAGAGCGTTGGCACTCTTGCTGTCGCGCGACGGCAGCTTGACCGACAGCAAGCACTAGGCTGTGCCGGTGGCTTCCATTGACCCCCAGAATGCGGCTCCAATAGAAAGAGAGATCCAGGGCAAAATCTGGACGATCCCAGCGCGCTGCGCCTTTACCGACGTTTTGGCGGCCCAGTTGCTAGACGAGGTTGCCCGTGGTGAGCTGGTGTTGGAAGACGCCACCATCCTGCTGCCCAACCGGCGTGCGGTGCGTAGTCTACAAGAAGCCTTCTTGCGCCAGTCCGAGGCCAAGGCCCTGTTGTTGCCGCGTCTGATGGCGGTCGGCGATTTGGACAGCGACGAGCTGGAGGCCCTGGACTTGTTGGACCTGCCGGGGAACCTGGCCACCGCCATGGCTTTGGAGGCCGCGCTGCCGGAGGCTATCGCGACGCAGGACCGGCGCCTGTTGCTAACGCGCCTAATTCTGGCCGCCAAGGGCCTGTTTTCAGACTCTCTGGAACAAGCGCTTGCCATGGCGGACGAGCTGGCGCGCTTGCTGGACCAATGCCAGACCGAAGCCATTTCGCTGGACCTGCTCGATACGCTGGCTCAGGAGGCGGAGCTGTCAGAGCATTGGCAAAAGACCCTGCAATTTTTGACGATTGTTCGCGAGACTTGGCCGCAAATCTTGCAGGAGCGTCAGGCTTGCGACCCGGCAGAGCGGCGCCACAAACTCATGATGATGCAGGCCCAATTCTGGGCCGAGCTGACACCGCCACAGCCGTTCATTTTGGCCGGTTCAACGGGGTCGATTAAGGCGACACGGGCTCTAATGCGCACGGTACTTGGGCTGCCGCGCGGGCGCTTGATCTTGCCGGGCCTCGATACCGAGTTGCCCGCTGAGGTCTGGCCGCAGGTGGCGCAGTCTCCCAGTCATCCGCAATTCGGGTTTGCGCTGTTGCAGCAAGAAATTGGCTTTGATCCAACGCTGGTGCCCGAACTGGAGGCGGCGGGCAGGCCCGAGTTTCAACTCGCCGATGTGGAGCGTGTGCGGCTCTGCCAGCTCGCTATGCTCCCGGCTGAAGCGATCGCCGAGCCAAGCTATGGCTGGCAAGCGCCGCGCGAATTGCCCGCTCGCGCTTGGCAGGGGCTGAGCTACCTAGAGAGCCCCGATGGTGCCCAAGAAGCAGCCAACATTGCGCTGGCGCTGCGCCATACGCTGGAGCAGCCCGGTTGTACGGCGGCGTTGGTGACGCCAGACCGAGGCTTGGCGCGCCGGGTGCAGGCCGAATTGGCGCGCTTTGGCGTCCTGGTCGAGGAAAGCGCTGGAACGCCGCTGAAGAACACCGCTTTGGGGGCCTTTGTGCGGCTAACCGCGCGGATGCTGGCCGAAGATTGGGCGCCGGTCGCCCTTCTATCGGTCCTCAAGCACCCCATGGCCCGCCTTGGGTTGGCGCCGGCGGTGTTGCGCAGCCAGGTGCGGGCGCTCGAAATGCTGGTGTTGCGCGGCCCGCGTCCTGCCGAACGGGGGTTTGAGGGGCTGAAGGCAGCGGTTGCTCGTCGGATCAAAGCCATTGCCGAAGAGGGCGGCTATCTAAAACCGCTTGAGCGCTACATTCCCGATGCCTTGGCCTTGTTGGAGCGCCTGGAACCCCTTGGCGCGCTGCTGGAACAGGACTGGCAGCGTGGTGACCAGGCTTTGGTCGCGCGCTTAGAGTGCCACCTTGCGGTCCTTGAAGCCCTAAGCGAACCGGTTGGCGCGGGTGAGGATGGTAGCGCAGAGAGCGGCCAGGGGAGCAAAGAGGCACCAGCCTCGCCCGATCTGTTTGCCTTTGCCGAACAACAAGATGCGCCGCTATCAGGTCTCTGGCAAGGGGAAGAAGGCCAAGCCTTTGAACAGCTCAGTTTGGCGCTTTTGTCCGCCGCTGGCGCGATGGCCGATCTCTGCTTGCCTGCGCGCAGCTACCCGGAAGTCTTTGACAGCCTTATGGGCGATCAGCCGATCCGCAAGGCCTTTGGCACGCATCCGCGCTTGGCGATTTGGGGCACCATGGAGGCGCGCCTGCAAAAAGCCGACCTGATGATATTGGGCGGCCTGAATGAAGGCGTTTGGCCGGTGCCGACCGACACCGGGCCTTGGATGTCGCGCCCCATGCGCAAAGCCATTGGGCTGCCATCGCCTGAGCGAAAAATCGGCCTCGCCGCCCACGATTTCTGCCAGGCCTTTGGCGCTAAACAGGTCGTGCTTTCGCGTGCGCTGAAGGTCGGGGGCGCCCCAAGCGTGCCGTCGCGCTGGCTGTTGCGACTGGACTCGGTCTTGCCAGAAGGAAGCAAGCTTAAGAGCCTGACCGTGGGCGAACCCTATCAGGCCTGGTCGCGGCGATTGCGTCAGCCCGAAAGCATAAAGCCGCGTCCGCGCCCAGCGCCCAACCCGCCGTTGGACAAGCGCCCCAACGCTCTGTCGGTCACACATATCCGCAGTTGGATGCGCGATCCCTATGACCTCTATGCCAAGAAGGTTTTGGGGCTCAACGCACTGGACCCCATCGACGCCGATCCGTCACCGGCGGACCGGGGCAACGCCCTGCACAAGAGCCTGGAGGACTTCCTACTGAAGTTTGGCACCCGCTTGCCGCCCGAAGCCGAGGCCTGGCTGCTGGAACACGCGCTTGCTTGTGCGCACGAGCGGCTGAACGCGCCCCTTGAGCGGCGTTTCTGGCAAGAGCGCCTGACCCGCATCGTTCCTTGGTTCGTCAATCAACACCGTGAACGTCTGCCCGACATTGCGGCCACCCAAGGCGAGACCGCCGAGAGCTGGCCGCTGCCAAACCTCAAGTGCGAGCGGCCATTTAGCCTGAAGGCGCGGGCGGATCGCGTTGATCTGCTGGAGGCAGGGGGCATCGTCATTATCGACTACAAAACCGGCGCGGTGCCGAGCTTCCCGGATATGCTCAAGGGCCTGGAGCCGCAGTTGCCGCTGGAGGCCGTAATTGCCCAAAACAAGGGCTGGGGCAGCTTTACGGCCAGGCCCGTAGTGAGCCTGGAGCACTGGCATCTGCACGGCGGGCGCAACACGGCTTCAGTTACTGCGACACGCGCACCGGAACGGGACATCGAAGGCTTGATTGAGGAGACCGAGGCGGGCATTCACGCGCTGGTTGATGCCTTCTTCCAAGAGGGCCAGCCCTACTACTCATTCGCCGATATTGGGCCCGAGCGCCGCTATAACGATTATGAGCATCTGCACAGGCTGGCCGAATGGCAAGGAAACGATCATGAGGATTGAGGCGGCTAACGTTGGTCTGTGCTGGGCCGCACCCGACGGCGCCAGCGGCGGCGATGATCGGGTGGCCGCTGCCAGCCTGGTTCAGGGCCAAGCCGCTGATCCAGGCGTTTCGGCCTGGGTGGGTGCCTCTGCGGGTTCGGGCAAGACCAAGGTTCTGATTGATCGCATGCTGCGCTTGCTGGTCGCGGGTGCGGAACCCCATCGCATCTTGGCGCTGACCTTCACCAATACCGCCGCTGCCGAAATGGCCAACCGCCTGCAGAGCAAATTGGCCGAATGGGCCGTCATGCCCCGTGCAAAGCTGGCGTCTGTCTTGGAAAAAGACTTGTTGAGGCGTGCCGCGGAACCCGAGGAGCTTGAGCTGGCACAGGCCTTGTTTGCCCGCGTTCTGGAAGCTCCAGGCGGTATGAAAATCCAGACAATCCACTCGTTTTGTCAGTCCTTGCTGGGCCGCTTTCCGGTCGAGAGCTGCACGCCGCCACGCTTCCGCTTGCTCGACGATCGCGGCCGCGCCGAGCTTTTGAACACAGAGCTGACCGAAATTATTTTGGACGCCTACCAAGACCCTGACGGGGCTTTGGGTAAGGCAGTGACCAACCTGACGGAACGCTTGCAGGATACCAGTTTCCGCAAAGCCATGCTCCAGGCCGCGAACCAACGCGCGCGCTTGTTTCGGCTCACGAAGGATGGGGTGGGCGCAATTTTGGCCGAGCTTGGCGAAAAGATCGGCGTGGACCTGGACGCGACCCGCGAGGCCCTCATTGTGCGCGCGATTGGGCCAGAGGCCCTTGCCAAGAGCGGCTTTCGCAGCGTTTGGGAAGTCCTACGCACCGCAAAGGGCAAGGACATGGTGCATGCCATGCAGGCGCTAACGCCCTTGTTGGATGGCAGCTTGGCGCTGGAAGAGGCTTGGGAGCTGGCGCAAGCGCAGTTGACCAAAAAGGGTGACAAAGATATCCGCACGCACCACTTTCCCATCAAGGGCGACGCGGCGGCATTTCCAGATGAAATCGATAAGCTGCGGGACTTCCAACACGGGATAAAAGCCGCCGCAGATGCGCTGAGGGCCCAAGAGCTATATGAGGCCAACGAGGCCTTCTTGACCGTGTTGACCGAGCTGCTGACGCGCTTTGAGCGAGCCAAGCTCGAACGCTCTTTGCTCGATTTTGATGATTTGATCGAACGCGCTGGGCGCTTGCTGGCCGACGGTGCGCTTTGGGTTCACTACAAGCTGGATCAAGGGCTGGATCACATCTTGGTCGATGAGGCCCAAGATACCAACCCGGCGCAATGGAAGGTGATCCAGGGGCTCGCAGATTTATTCTTCGACGCTGCTCCCGAGGGGTTTGAGCGCCCGCGCAGCTTGTTTGTGGTGGGGGACGAGAAGCAGTCGATCTTCTCATTCCAGCAGGCGGACCCGCGCAAGTTTTCTGAGATGCGGCAGTATTTCAAGGCACGCGCCCTGGCGAGCGGACACGATTTTCGAGACCTGAGCCTGGATGTCTCGTTCCGCTCAGTGCCTGCGATTTTGCAGACCGTCAACCAGGTCTTTGACGCCCCCGAGGCCTTTCGCGGCGTCATTGACGCGAATGCCTCGTCTTGGCCCCAGCATCAGGCGGCGCGGGCAGGCGAGCCCGGCAAGGTGGTAATTTGGCCCGCGTTTGAAAAGGAAGCTAAACCCAAGGCGCCTGCCAAAGGCGTCGGCGAGGCCGTCGCTGACAAGGCTGCGGGCTGGCAACTGCCGTTGAAACCCGTGGCAGAGGTCAGCCGGGCATCGGCCTTGGCCCGCAGTCTGGCACAGCAAATCTTCTATTGGTGCTACGATCCTAAGGGCAACGATGATCCCGACTGCTATTTGACCCTGAAGAAGTCTGTCCCTGCCGAAAAAGCCCCTGCCGAAAAAGCCCCTGCCGGAAAAACCCCTGCCGGAAAAACCCCTGCCGGAAAAGCTATTGAGCGGCGGCGTATCACGCCGGGTGACATCTTGGTGCTGGTGCGCAAACGCAACGACTTCGTGGCTGATCTTAATGCGCAGCTTAAGGGGCTAGGCGTTACCCAGATCGCGGGTCGCGATCGTATGAAGCTGGCTCAACAGTTGGCGGTGCATGACCTCCTATCCTTGGCGCGTTTTTTGGTGTTGCCGGACGACGATTTGAATTTTGCGGGCCTGTTGAAATCACCCCTGGTTGAACTCAGCGAGGAGCAATTGTTTCACCTTGCCGCGGGGCGGGGCAAAAAGAGCCTTTGGGAGGCCATGGCGCGAAAGCCTGACCTGGCGCAGGCGCGGGCATTTTTGGAAGCCTGCCTAGCGCGCGCCGACGCTCAGCCGCTCTATGAGCTGTATGTCTGGGTGTTGGGCCAGCACCAAGGTCGCGCGCGCTTGTTGCGCCGCCTGGGCTTGGACGCTGAGGACGCCATCGACGAGTTTTTGAACCTGGCGCTGGACTACGACGCGCAGCATCCGCCATCGCTGCAAGGTTTTTTGAAGTGGATGGAAGGCGATGATGTTGAAGTGAAACGCGACATGGAGGCGGGCGACGGCAAGCTGCGCATCATGACCGTGCACGGCTCCAAGGGCCTGCAAGCCCCGATCGTGGTCTTGCCCTTGGTCGAGACAAAAGCTCCCAAAGGCGAACCTTGGTTGTTCGATGCGGAGAAGATGCCATTATGGTTGCAAAACAAAGATATGGCAGAGAGCTACGCAAAAGGATTGAAAGAACAACAAAAGCAAGACCAAGAAGAAGAATCGCGGCGTCTGCTCTATGTGGCGCTGACACGCGCGTCTGATCGTTTGCTGATTTGTGGCGCTGATACTAAGGGCAAAGGCTGGTATGAGCTGGTTGCCGCGCGGATGCAGACCATGCTGTCGTCTGGTCAAGCAGCACCTGCGGTGGAAGCGCGCTTGCCCGAGCCGCCACAGGTCTTCGAGCCTTTGGCGCCACCGCTTGACACCCCGGTGATCTCAGGCGGGGCTCCAGCGCCGAGTGCGCATCTCGCTGACTCAACCCCGGACAAGGCCTCAAATGGTTCCAAAGAGGGGCAAGACCCGCTGCCGGCCTGGTTGTCGGGGCCGCTTCCCGAGGAACCACAGCCGCCCCGGCCTCTCAAGCCGAGCGAGCAAGAGGCGCCACGTTCCTTTTTCCGCCTGGCTGGTGACGCTCAGGCCGCGGTCGAGCGCGGCATTCAGGTCCACCGCTTGTTGCAGTACTTGCCGGAGTTGCCTGCAAGCGATCGCGCGCCGGCCATGGCCGCCTATCTGGCCAAACAGACCCGCCTGGATGACGGCGAACGCCAGCGAATCGCCCAGGATGTTGAGCGCGTACTGGCGAGCCCGGAGTTGGGTTTTGTGTTTGCGCCAGGCTCGCGCGCTGAGGTGCCGCTCAGTGGGCAGGTCGGCAAGGACCTAATTACCGGGCGAATCGACCGCCTTCATATCGCCGCAGATCGCCTGGTCATTGCGGATTATAAGACCGGCGCACCGCCGCCCGATGGTCGCCCACCGCGCGCCTATGCCCAGCAATTACAGCAGTACACAGCAGTGCTGAGGCAAATCTATCCTGGCCGCGCGGTCGAGGCCTATTTGGTTTGGACGCGCAGCGCGGCGATTATGGCTGTGCCGGTTTGATGTCGAGGGGCCAGCGCAAAGCCTGAGCTATCGCCCTGGATTGTGCCCAAGATCGGCAAGGTGCATTTGCGGCAATATCAAATATGGTGAGCGCGCCAGTGAAGAAAATTCAACGAAACACGCCCTAGAGCAAGCTGGCATGGGCGCGTTGCGGGCAGCCCTGGCGCGGGCACAGGCGACAGGTCGAGCCAACCGGTGTCGTCACGCCGCGCCCTGTGAGGTCCAGCCCATCGCCGTAGACCGTCTGGTCCGCATAGACCAAATCGCAGCCGATCATGATCGAATAGGTCTGTTGCGGTGCGCGGTAGGCGCTGGACTGCTTGGTCACTGTGCGTGACAAGAACAAGAATCGGCTGTTGTTGGGGAAGTTGGCCAGCTGAACCATGAGTTCGCCCGGTGTGCGAAAGGCCTGGTAAAGGGCCCACAAAGGACAGGCCGCCCCTTGCCGCGGCATGCGCAAGCCTTGCACCGAAAAGCGCTTTGACGAATTGCCAGCCATGTCCGACCGCAAGAACGAGAAGGGGATGCCCTCTGCGCTGGGCCGTCGAAGCGTGGTCAGGCGGTGGCAGATTTGTTCAAAGGAACCACCAAAGCGCTGAACAAGAAGATCCAAGTCATAGCGTTCTTGCTGGGCGGTGTTAAGAAAGGCCTCGTAGGGGAAGAGGACGGCGCTGGCCGTATAGCCCGCCATGGCCGCAAACCCCCGTTCGTAGCCATCGCCGGCGAAGGGGTGTGGCGCTTGGTCCAGGACGGCGTGAATGGCGTCGCGCGCCTCGCGTTCGGCGAGGACACGGGCCATCAAAAAGCGCTGGCTGGCTTCGGGAAGCATATCGCGCACGATCAAGCGCTTTTCGTCGGGCAGATAGCGATAGCCTTTGCGCAACAAAAAAGTGTCTTGGGTTGCTCCGTGCTGTATCTCAAAGCGAATTTTGTGCCGCTCTTCAAGGGCGAGGCTGAGCCCCGTCGAGACGTGCTCGCGCTTGGACAAAAGGCGAGCATGGATATCGCTGGCAACGTCCTCCAGGGCAGGAAAATGATTGCGATTGTCGATGATGAAATCATCAACTTGCTCTTCTGGTGTCAGGCTTTGCCAATCATGTTCTTGGTCTTTAAAGATCTGATCTAAAAAGACTTTAGTATTCTCGCCAAGCTGCTTTGATGTCTCTGACAGGCGCTGAGTGAAGGTTTGGCGCTCCTCGCGCTTCAGGTCTTCAACGTCCTGCAAAATGTCTGCGATTGAGCGCACAGTCGTGATGTGGGAGACGATTTGCTGGCCGGTTTCGGCCACCCATGGATCTTGACTAAGGCGCGCCGACAAGTCCTCAACTTGGGTCAGCCGTCCCGTATAGGCTCGGTGCAAACTGACCAGCGCTTTCGCCCATTTGGGGTGAAGATTTACGAACTCATGCACACGATCCTGGCTCAGTTGGATGTCCAAAAGGGCGGGGTCCAAAATGGCCTCGCTCAAGTCTTGGATCAGGCGCGCGTTGTTGGCACCGGTCAGCTCGTCGGTGTCAATCTGAAGGGCCTCCGCCAGCCGGTTGAGCAGGCTACCGCCAATCGGGCGCTTGGAATGCTCAATCAAGTTTAGGTAGGAGATCGAGATCCCCACCATATTGGCAAGCTTGGTCTGCGAGAGCTTTAAATCCTTGCGGCGATCACGCAGCCGGGGGCCGATCGGATCCGCGAGCGGGTTGGGCGTGTCAGACGCCGCTTTGGGTCTGGCGTTGCCTTCTGGCTTGCCGGGGCTGTCTTGAAGGCCGACCTGAGACATGGCGGTATCCTTTTTGCGGGGGGCTGCGCCGCCTGACGGCGGACGAAGATGACCCTTTTTGCTGTTCGACGCGGTGGCCTTGGATGGAGCCTTGGTTGAGGCACCAGGCGAAGATGAGGGCAGGGCGGTCCGAGCCATAACGGTCCTTTACAGGCTTTACACTAACTCGCTTATACTCTCCTCATATTTTTACAAAAGACATAAATGCAAGCGAAATCTGATTGAGACGAAACGGTCTGTCGCACAATCTGTGGTCACTGAAACATCGT
>JAUIHE010000106.1 GCA_030432195.1 Alphaproteobacteria bacterium | reverse complement strand
AAAAAGATTGACTCATAGAACGGTTATAAAACACTGTCCAATTTTCGACGCAGGGGAGCGGTTTTTGCCGCTGAGAAGGGACGATTAGCAGAACATGGCTCTGCTGGAGTTCCGACCCTTTGGACCTGATCCGGATCATGCCGGCGGAGGGAGCGTAAGTCATGTTCGAGTCGCTCGTGCGAGCCCGCAGAACCATAATGCGAAGGTCCGGCAACGGATCGGCCAAGGGAGCCAGCAGCCGCCCCCCGCGACTGCCGGGCTCGCCGGTCGCCTGTTTGCGCGCGTCTGGTTCTGGCAGGACATTTCCCGGTAATTTGTTTGCAGCCTTTGAGCTGACTATCCGCGCGGGGCAGTGCCTCGCCATTCTGGGGCCCTCGGGTGTCGGCAAATCTAGCCTGCTGAAGCTGTTGATTGGCGAGCACCCCAGCCAAAACGGCTTGTCGCTCTCCTGGCTCGGCGCCCGCCCGCAGCGGCTGGCCTACATGGGGCAGAGCGATGTCTTGCTGCCCTGGCGGCCGGTCTTAAGCAACGTCACCCTGGGCGATGCAGTGCGCGGACAGCGCAAGGACATAGAGCGCGCCCAAGATTGCTTGGAGCAGGTCGGATTGGAACGGCGCTGGCATGCGGCCTATCCACATCAGCTTTCCGGTGGCATGCGCCAGCGCGTGGCCTTGGCACGCTGCCTCTATGAGCGCGCCGAACTCGTGATGTTGGACGAGCCCCTATCGGCCGTTGATGCGGCGCTGCGGCTGGAATTGCAGGGGCTGTTGGCATACAAGCTGGCGCGTACCACCCGAGTTTTGGTGACGCACGATCCCTTTGAGGCGGCCCGGCTTGGCAATGCCATTGTTGTGCTGGGCGGCGCGCCGGCCAGCGTGTGCTTGCAGGTCGATGATCCGCGAACAGCACCGCGCAGCTTTGATGATGTGCTGGTGCGCCAGAACGCCGAGCGCTTGACCCGCTGTCTTTTGAGCCAACCCTGGGACAAGCTTCGCGCTGAGGGTGGAGAGGGAGGGCGACCTCATCAATCCGCCGCCACCTCGTCGGCGCCGCAAGCAATCCCAAGTCTACCGTGCGGTGGGGGCCAGCGATGAGAGCGGTGATCGTCTTTTTGGGCTTGCTGCTGGTGTGGGCGCTGTTTGTGCGCATTGCGCAAGTGCCCAGCTTCATGCTGCCCAGCCCCGAACAAGCGCTGTTAGAGCTGGTCAAGCGGCCCGAATTCTATTTGCGACACGCCAGCGTCACGGCTCAAGAAATAGTCGCCGGTGCGGCGCTCGGTCTTTTTGCGGGCTTGAGCTTTGGCATCATCCTTGTGCGCTTCCGGGTATTGGAGCCTTGGTTCTGGCCCTTGTTGGTTGCCTCCCAGGCCATTCCAGTATTTGCGATCGGCCCCCTGCTGACGCTCTGGATCGGCTACAACATGATGATGCGTGTCACCATGGCGGCACTGATTATCTTCTTTCCTGTTGCCGTCGCAACGCGGCACAGTTTAACGCGCCGTCATCCCGATATTGACGCGCTCTTGCTCAGCATGGGCGCCAAGCGCAGCCGTGCCTTCTTGCTGGTCTACCTGCCACTGGCTTTTGAAGTCTTTGCGCCGGGGCTTTTGGTCGCCGTCGCTACGGCGCCTATCGGCGCTGTGGTCGGCGAGTGGATTGGCTCCAGCGCGGGGCTTGGCCACGTCATGCTGGACGCCAATGCCAAAGTACAAACCGATACGATGATCGCAGCTTTGTTTGTTCTTTGCCTCCTGGCCTACGGCTTTTTCGCCCTTGTCAGCTTTTTTGTTCGCCGCGTCGGCTGGTGGTTCCAAAACCCCTAGAAGCCGTCGCGCCTAACGAAATCTCTTTTCCCTTCGCATTGCATTAAAAAGGACATCCCATGCGATTGCTTTTATCAATGGCCCTGCTGGGCTCGTTAGCGCTCAGCCTACCTGCTACGGCCGGTGAGCGTTTTACCGTATTGTTGGACTGGTTTATCAACCCAGATCACGGGGCTTTGGTGGTCGCAAAACAACGTGGCTATTTTGACGAAGCCGGTCTTGACGTCGATTTGATCGAACCTGCGGACCCAAATGCACCGCCAAAGCTGCTGGCGGCCGGGCAGGGCGATGTTGCCATTTCCTATCAGCCGCAGCTCTACCTGTTACGCGAAGCGGATCTGCCTGTTCGGGCCGTAGGCGTGCTGGTCGGCCAGCCTTTGAACTCACTGGTGAGCCTAGAGGGCGGCGATGTTCAGGCGATTGCGGAACTTAAGGGCAAGAAAGTTGGCTATTCGGTTGGTGGTTTTGAGACCGCTGTGTTGGGGCAGATGCTGGAAGGCGTCGGTCTGAGCATGGATGACGTTGAGCTGGTGAATATCAACTTTGCTTTAACGCCCGCCTTGCTCAGCAAGCAGGTCTCGGCGGTCATCGGGGCTTTCCGGAACTTTGAACTCAATCAGTTGAGCTTGAACGACGCCAAAGGGCTGGCCTTCTTTCCGGAAGACCACGGAGTGCCCGCCTATGACGAATTGATCGTCTTGGCCCAAGAATCGCGCGTGACCGATGCGAAAATTCTGGCGTTCTTGGGCGCTGTCGAGCGAGCGGCTCAGGACATTGCCGCAGACCCGCAGGCCACCTGGCAGGACTTTATCAAGGAAAAGGATGGACTTGACGACGACCTTAACCGCCTTGCGTGGCAAGACACGGCGCCGCTGTTGGCACGCAGCGTATCGCTGAACTCTGCGCGCTATCGCCGCTTTGCTGACTTCATGGTCCAGCGCGGCCTGATCGAAGTTGCAAAGCCTGTTGAGGCCTACATCAGCGCCCAATAACGCGGGATGGTTCTCGGCGGTGAGCTGATGGCGGCCGCCGGGTTCCACTTAAAGGCCGCAAGAGAGGCTCCGCTAGAAGCTTGGTCGCTTAAAATACAGCGTTGCTTGCGGCAGCTGAGCGGCTTGCCTGCGCAGGCTTTGCCAGTGGTCATTGGCCATCGCCGACTTGACGGCCGCCAACGTAAGCGCAATCAGGGTCTGAGGGGACGGCCGGTGCCCTGCGTTTTCCAAAACTACAAAAGCTGCGTTGCGACGAGAAAACTCAAATATGCGGGCGCCGTGCTCAAGGGGCACAACTCGATCGTTGCGCCCATGAATAATCACCGTCGGCAGGTGGATACGCGATACCTTGGTCAGATTGTCGAAATCGTCTTGAATAAACGGGCGCGCCCACGTGGGGGCGGCCTGGCTGACTTGGGTAAAAGGCGCGACCAGGACCAGGGCCTTGATGCTGGCGGTCGATCCAGGAAAGGGCGCTAATTCGGCTTCTTGGTGAGCCATGTCAATGGCCAAAGCATTGCCGAGCGAATGGGCGAACAGCACGATGCCAGCAGGGTGATTGCGTGCCGCTAGTTGGCGCGAGGCATCCAGAATGCCCCTGGCATCGAGCAACAGGTTTCGCGAATTCGGCACGCCCGGATTTGGGCCGTAGCCGCGGTAGTCTGGGATGAACACAGGATAGCCCTGCTCAATCAAATCGCGCAGATAGAGCGCCGCAACACCCATGTGGCCGGTACTTCCGTGCAGGTGGGTAATCAGCGGAAAGCCTGAGCGCGTCCCGGGCCAATACCAGCCTAGTAGCCCTAAACCGTCCGGTGTGCGATACCGCACCGAATAGGCGGGAACGTTGCTCCACTCGGTGGCAACAATTGGCGCGTTTTCGGGAGTGAAGATGAACTGGCGCGCCGTTTGACCACAGCCGGTGAGGGCGCCAATTGCACAGAGCGCAAGCAAAGCGAGAAAAACACGCCGAAGGAAATGCATAAGATAAATTAGCTTAACTAAACTTAAAGTTGAATTTACCAAAGCCAAGCAACCAAGTCACGTAAATTCTTGCGTCCCGCCGCTGCTGGCGGTGCTACGCGGCCGTTGGAAGGCGTCAGGAACGCGGCTTGGTCTTGAAAAGCGTCTTTGCGCCACCTATGATTCAAGGTCCCAACCTCAAGAGCGCTCTATGCAAATTCTAGAAATCACTCCCGCAGCCCGTGACCACATTGCAAATTTGATGGGCCATGCGCCTGCCACTGCGCAGGGGTTGAAAGTGTCGGTCAAACAGGGCGGGTGCTCTGGATATGAGTACGATATCAGCTATGCTGAGGGCGCGGATAAATTCGGCGAGGTTGTCGATTTGGGCGAACACAAGCTGTTTATCGACCCGGGCGCCATCATGTTTTTGATTGGCGCAACGATGGATTATGAGATTGAACGGTTTTCTTCTGGCTTTCGATTCATTAATCCGAACGAAAAGGGTCGTTGTGGTTGTGGAGAAAGCATCACCTTTTAGTTGAGTAACGCTTCAACGTTTGCGCCACTACCTAAGCAATAGTCTATAAGCTCCTATACTAAAGACTAACACCTTAAACTAAATATTCGTTTTCTGCGAAGCGTTTTGAAAAAACATTCGGTTCCTGCGACAAGTTTCAATTTCCGTTATTGCAGGAAGTCGGATGTTGTGGCTCTATTTATGTGCTTATGGGTATTGCCTTGGTTAAATGGTTAGATAAACACTAGTTTTTATCAAGGTGCATTAATAAAGTCGATACACCCCTATGTGGGGTTGAGGGTTAACTATGTCATCTTACTTGATAACGAGACGGCAGGCGGTCTTGGGTACCGGTGCCTTACTTGGTCTCTCCGCGCTTGGGCTGACCGCCAAGGATGCGAGCGCCGCCTCAGGGGCGACGGTAGAGTTTGATATCTCCGCACGCGGCCAGAAGGTCGGAACCCACACCATGCAGTTTAAGTTGTCCGGCAGTCAGCTGGCGGTCAACTCTAAGGTCGATGTGACCGCTGATTTTGCTGGTGTCACGCTGTTTGACTATAAGTTTATCGCGCAAGAGCTGTGGCGCGGTGATCGTCTTGCGTCTCTGCGCTCGCGGACACGAATGAACGGTAAAACTTTTGACGTTTCGGCGGTGCGCCAAGCGCAAAAGATTATCATTGATGGTTCGCGCGGCCGGATCGCGGCACCGCTCGACATCAAACCGACGTCCTATTGGAACCCGGCTTTGCTCCAAGAGCGCCGATTGCTCGACATGCAGCGCGGCTTCTTGCTTGATGTTCAATCTGCCAAGACGGGCACCGAGACCATCAAGGCGATGGGGGGGCGTGTTCGTGCCAACCGCTATAGCATGAAGGGCGATGCCAACATGGAGCTTTGGTATACGCCGCGGGGCGACTGGGCCGCGGGCGCAATGAAGCTGAAAGGCGTGCTGGTGCAGTTTGCTCGCAAGGGCTAGCGAGCAATTTTCGATCGCAATTCAAAGAGGCGAGTTCCCAGTGAGCTCGCCTTTTTTGTTGGGGCAAATTTGAGCGTGCCTCTGACATTTTGACCCTTGCAACATCCAGAATCTTGTGTCTTATTCGCGGGGTCTGGCGCACCAAAGCGCTCACAAACTAGAGGTTTGACCCGTATGAACGGAACAATTGGGACAGCGTCCCCGTTGGCCGCAAGCGATGCTATGCGTCCAACCAAAAAACCTGTCGATCCGCGCTTTTCTCCCGGCCCAACCAGCAAATTTAAGGGTTGGTCTTTGGACCTTTTGAAGGACGCGAGCCTTGGTCGCTCGCACCGCTCGAAAATCGGCAAGGCAAAACTCCAAACAGTCATTTCGAAATCGAAGGCCATGTTGGGCATGCCCGCTGACTGGCGCCTGGGCGTCATGGCTGGCTCAGACACAGGAGCTGTTGAAGCTGCCTTGTGGAACATGTTGGGCGAACGCGGCGTTGATGTCCTCGTCTGGGAAAGCTTTGGCAACGATTGGGCCAAAGACGCCAAGGATCAGCTTGGCATCGATGACCTGCGCGTGCTGAAAGCCGACTACGGCCAACTGCCCGATCTGACACAAGTTGATTTTGATCGCGATTTGATCCTGACCTGGAATGGCACTACCTCAGGCGTGCGGATGACGGACGGCGACTGGATTCCTGCCGAGCGGGAAGGCCTGGTGATCGCTGACGCCACCTCGGCAGCCTTTGCAATGGATCTGCCCTGGGACAAACTGGATGTTGTTACCTGGTCTTGGCAAAAAGTGCTGGGCGGGGAAGCCGCACACGGCATGCTGGCGCTCAGCCCGCGCGCTGTTGCGCGTATCAAGCGCTACACCCCTCAGCGCCCGATCCCGAAGATTTATCAACTGCGCAAGGGCGCCGATCTGAACGAGGGCATCTTTGAAGGTGCCACTCAAAATACGCCGTCGCTGTTAGCGGTTGAAGATTGCCTGGCGGCGCTGAATTGGGCGGGCGATCAGGGCGGGTTGGCCGCTTTGATCGAAAAGACCGACGCCAACGCGCAAGTCATGTTTGATTGGATTGAACGCACGGATTGGGTCCAGAACCTGTGTCAGGACGATGCGCAACGCTCGACCACTGGTGTGTGCTTGAAGGTCGTCGATCCGCAAGTGGCCCAGCTTGAAGAGGCTGAACAAAAAGCTTTCTGCAAGGCCATGACCAAGCTGCTCGACGCCGAGGGCGTTGCATTCGATATCGATGCTTATCGCGCGGCACCTGCGGGTCTTCGCATTTGGTGCGGCGCCACCATTGAACGCAGTGATCTGGAGGCCCTGACGCCTTGGCTTGATTGGGCCTTTGCCACGATCAAGGCCGAGACTTTCCAGCAAAAGGCCGCCTAAGGCCCATACGGCCGTTTAAGGCCAAAACTGCGGTCGCCAAAGACACCCCCCCAAGGAGCTCCAAGGAGCGACTGCAGCCTCCTCCCGTTTCCAAGCACGGGGTTTGCAGCAGAGCCCAAGATGGGCGCGCAAGCCCATAGAAATTTTGAAAGATTGTTACAATGACGACACCCAAAGTCCTGATTAGTGATAGCATGAGCAGCCTTGCCGCCGATGTCTTTCGCCAGCGTGGTATTGACGTTACCGTTTCGCCCAAAATGAGCCCAGAAGAGCTGGAAGCTGTCATTGGTGACTATGACGGTCTGGCGGTTCGATCTGCCACAAAAGTAACCCCGGAATTGCTCGCAAAAGCGCCCAACCTGAAGGTTATCGGCCGTGCCGGTATTGGCGTTGACAACATCGACGTGCGCCGGGCGACTGCTCAAGGCATCGTGGTCATGAACACGCCGTTCGGCAATGCGGTCACGACCGCCGAACACGCCATTGCAATGATGTTCGCCGTCGCGCGCCAGATCCCCCAGGCCAGTGCATCGACCCATGCTGGCAAGTGGGAAAAGTCCAAGTTCATGGGCACCGAGATTACCGGCAAGACCCTGGGCCTCATCGGTTGCGGAAACATCGGTTCGATCGTGGCTAGCCGCGCTCTGGGCCTGAAGATGAAGGTCTTGGCCTACGATCCATTCTTGACCGACGAACGCGCGGTCAAGCTGGGCGTTTCAAAGGTAGAGCTAGACGAGCTGTTGACCCGCGCCGACTTCGTTACGCTGCATGTGCCGTCAACCAAGGAGACCAAAGGCATTATCTCTGCTTCAGCCATCAATAAGATGAAGAAGGGCGCCTTCCTGATCAACTGCGCGCGCGGCGGCTTGGTTGATGAAGTTGCCTTGAAGGCCGCTCTGGATTCCGGTCACCTGGCAGGCGCGGCGCTTGATGTGTTTGAGGTTGAGCCGGCCAAAGAGAACATTCTGTTTGGCACCCCCAATTTGGTCTGTACCCCCCACTTGGGCGCGGCGACGAGCGAAGCTCAGGAAAAAGTCGCGGTTCAGATTGCCGAACAAATGGCCGACTTCCTACTGGATGGGGCGGTGACCAACGCGCTGAACGCACCGTCACTCACCGCGGAAGAGGCGCGTGTGCTGGAGCCCTATCTGCAACTCGTCAAAGGTCTGGGCGCTATGGCGGGCCAGCTCACGAAGGACGAGATTACGCAGATCCAGGTGACCTATGCAGGCCAAGCGCGAAACTTGAGCCACGGCCCCTTGACCCAGACCGTCGTGCAAGCCGTCCTGGCGCCGACGCTAAGCTCTATCAATATGGTCAACGCCATGGAGATCGCAAGCGAACGCGGCATCCAGGTCGCCACGACCAAGACCGAGCTGGACGGCGATTTCCAGACCCTTATCGGTCTGCAAATTACCACCAAGTCTTACACCCGAGATGTCAAAGGCACCTTGGTCAATGGTCGCGAGCCTCGCGTTGTCGAGGTCAAAGGCATTCCGCTGGAGAGTAACTTCGGCGAACATATGCTCTATGTCGCCAACAAGGACCAGCCTGGACTGATCGCTGGATTGGGGGCAACGCTTGCTGATCGCGGCGTCAACATCGCGTCCCTGCACTTGGGCCGCCAAGCGCAGGGCGGCAAAGCCGTTTGCCTGCTTGAGGTTGACTCCCCTTTGACCGACGAGGTGATGGAGACAGTCTTGGCCTTGCCACAGGTTGATCGCGCCGCCTATTTGCGTTTTGAGCTGTAAGCAATAAAGATGGGGCTGGGCAGAGGTCATGGACCTTGGCCCGGCCCTTTTAATATTTTCCGTATGCCAAGCGGCGGCGCCGCTCTCCATTCTGCGCTTTGGCGCTAACAACAACCAAGAAGAAATGCTGTGTCCGCACTTCCTCCCAAGCCTCGCACTCCTCACGTTATCACTTTGGTTGCGCAGCCGTTGCCGACCTCGACCCTTGAGCGCGCAAAGACCTGCCTGCAAGCCCACGGTTCGAGCGTGCAGGGTGAAAAGTGGTTGTCTCAGGGGCGCGCGCTGGATGTCTATTGTGATCTGCGTAGCGAGCAGGCAGAGCCTCTAACCGAGGCGCTTTGGTCTGCCTTGCCCGGTGTGGATTTGGCGGTCATGCCACAACGCAATCGGCGTAAGCGTCTGATTTGTGCCGACATGGACTCCACCATTGTTGTTGGTGAGACGATCGAATTTATGGCCGAAGTGCTGGGCGTGCGCGAGAAAGTTGCGGAAATCACCGAGCGGGCGATGCGGGGGGAGCTGGATTTCACGCAGGCCTTGGTGGAGCGTGTGCGCATGCTGCGCGATCTGCCTGCTGAACGCCTAAGTGATATAGCAGCGTCTCTTCAATACCATCGCGGCGGTCGGCGTCTTATCGCAACGATGAAAAAGCAAGCCAACGCTCTGGCCGTGCTGGTCTCTGGCGGCTTTGAACCCATCGCAGAGGTGGTTCGCGAACACCATGATTTTGATCGTCAGGTGTCTAATGTCTTGGGCACAACGGGCGAAGGCAACCTGTCAGGAACCGTGCATTTGCCCGTGGTGGACGGGGATCGCAAGCTGGAGATCTTTCAATCGTCGATACACGATCATCGCATTCCGGCGAACCTGACGATGGCGATAGGCGACGGCGCCAATGATTTGCCGATGATCCGCGCCGCATCGTTGGGCATCGCCTATAAGGGCAAGCCCTTGGTTCGGCAGGCAACGCGCTTTCAGATCAATCACACGGATCTTATGACCGCTTTATACTATCAAGGCTATGAGGATAGCGAAATCGAAAGGGTTGACTGGAGCTAAAGCCGACTGGCGTTAAAATCCGCTGGCATAGGAAGCGCAGAATTGCCGCCCAGCACTAGGCAAGGCGGTTCACCTTCGCTAAGTAAAAGGCTCACATCCTTTTCAGGAGTAAGCCATGGCCGCTGTGCCTCCAGTATGCGATTTCGGGTGGCAGGCCCCAGATTTTTCCCTGCCCAGCCTGACCGGCGAGACCCTGAGCTATCGGCAAGTTGCGGGTCCAAGAGGCTGTGTGGTGGCTTTCATATGTAATCACTGCCCTTACGTCGTGGCGATTGCCCGGCGCTTGCCCGAACATGTGGGTGCGCTGCGCGACATGGGCGTCGGCTTTGTTGCCATAAACGCCAACGATGCCAAGCGTTACCCCCAGGATAGCTACGAAAACATGGGCAAGTTCGCCCAGCAGTTTGGCTTTGATTTCCCTTATCTCTACGACGAGAGCCAAGCGGCTGCAAAATCCTATGGAGCGGTTTGCACGCCTGATTTTTTCGGGTTCAACGCCGAAGGCGCGCTTCAGTACCGTGGGCGCCTTGATGCCTCTCGCCGTGAGCCCGGCCCCTTGGATGCGGACAGGGAGCTTGTGGCTGCCATGCAGCAAATTGTGGAGACCGGCCGCGGACCAAGCCAACAGAACCCTTCGATGGGCTGCTCAATTAAATGGAAAGATGCCTAACGTGACCTGCTATCTCGTAGCCAACTGGAAAATGAATGGCACCGCAGACTTTGCAAGTCAGTGGTTGGCCGATCTTGGGCGCTCTAGGAACGCTGAGCGGCAAGTTATCGCTTGCGCGCCTGCAACCATTTTGGGCAACCCGGCCGTGATTGCACAGGCTAAGGCCGCGGGTGTAGCGCTAGGCGGGCAGGACTGCCATGCAAAGACCGATGGTGCTTATACGGGTTGGATTTCAGCGCCGATGCTGGCGGGGCTTGGCGTTTGCGCAGTGATCGTCGGCCATTCGGAGCGCCGCGAGCATGCGGGTGAAAGCGATGCGGACGTCGCGGCTAAGGCCCAAGCGGCGCATAAGGCGGGCCTAACGGCCATTGTTTGTGTTGGCGAGAGCCTGGCCCAGCGCCAAGCTGGCCAAGCCGAGACCCTGGTCGAAAGCCAGGTGCGCGCCAGCCTGCCGGACAGCGCAACCACCAGCAACACGCTGTTGGCCTATGAACCCATTTGGGCGATTGGGACGGGGCAGGTAGCTGAGCCCGGCGATGTTGCCGCCATGCACCGCCACTTGGCCGCGGTCTGTAGCGATATGGGACTGCCTGGCTTGCCCTTGCTTTATGGGGGCTCTGTAAAGCCAAACAACGCGCGCGAACTTCTGGCACTCGAGTATGTCAACGGCGCCTTGGTCGGTGGTGCTTCGCTGGATGCAGCCTCGTTCGCTGCCATCATCGACGCAGCGCCAGGTGGGAAAGTATGATCGCAAAACAACCTGTGTTCGACATGAAAAAGGATCCGGCGCTTGTCTACCGGTGTTTACAAATTGGCGGCTGCTGGCACCGGCGAGCCTCGTTGCTAGTGGTCTGTTCATTGGCGTTGCGATGATCTTTCCAACGCCCGAGTTGTTCATGGAACCAAGCGAGCTGTCTAACGCCGAACTGCTCCGGTTCATTGTAACGATCTTCGGGCTCTACCTTGGGCTTATTCCGTTTTTGACCGCCTGCCTTAGCCTGGTCTTCTTCGATGTCCTCAAAGAAGGGCGCTATCGACCGCGGGCCTATCTGGCGCGCATCTGGGACCGGCTTTTGCCGCTGTTGGCCGTGGTTGTGATAAACGCAGTCATTATTGGCCTGCTGAGTGTGCTGGCCTTTGCTATTCCGGGTTACATTGCTTGGTTTTTGCTGATGTTTGCGCCGATTTTGGTTCTGGTCGAAGGGCGCGATACCCTTGGCAGCCTCAAGGCCTCGGTTAAGCTCGCAAGCCGCGGGTTTTTCGGCCTGGTCGGGTTTTCGATCCTGTTGTTTGTGCCAGTCGTCTTCATAAC
>JAUIHE010000105.1 GCA_030432195.1 Alphaproteobacteria bacterium | reverse complement strand
GAGGGTGCCCCGCATCACAGCCTGGTCAATGTCAGCGATCAATTCGCGGTGTTGGATGTTGTGGGATCGCAAACGCGCCATTTGCTGAGCAAAGCCGTGCAAATCGACTTGTCAGAAGAGCGTTTTGCAGTCGGTCAGGGCGCACGAACCCTGGCTGCCAAAACCCAGGTTGTGATCCGCTTGTTGGATGACAGCCCGCGCTTTCGCCTGATGACCCGCCGCTCCTTCGGTGGCTATCTTTGGGCTTGGTTGCAAGACGCCAGCCGCGAATACGCCTAGCGCCGCTCACTTGATCGAGCTGGCCATCAAAAGAGCCCCACAGCCAGGCGCTGAGGGGTTCTTTTTTTTGATGTGAAAGGCGGATCTAGTTGCCGGTGTTGACCTGCGGGAAGGTCAAAATGATGTTGGTTCCAGGGCGATTGAAGCCAGAAGGCGGTGTACTGATAGGGGCCGCCGGTCCTTGACCTGGGGCTTGCGGACGCCAACCGCCTCGACCGGGCCAAATCCGATAGCGCAAAATTTTGCACTGGCCGGTTTTTCGCGAACAATCAATGCAGTAGTTCAGTTCTTTCGAGCAGCAGAGCTGGCCTTGACTGTCAACGACGTCCACGTCCAGAGGGTTCTTTTCGGGGTCGGCATAGCTGCGGCACATCTCTAAATCGATCAGATCGCTGCCGATGGGCGCGCGCGGCTTTGCGATGCTGGCTTGGCTGAATACCAGCACAAGGCCGGCGGCTATCAGCATGACTTTCGTGAGGATTTTGAGGCTCTTCATGGGAGTGTCCTAGTTTTGGGGTGGGGAGCAGGTTTGCCCTGCGATTGGCGGTGCAGTGGAAGCGTCAGGACAATTCTGTGGCTTTGCCCCACTGACAAATGCGGTCAGTCACCCAGAATATGAGCGCCGCTAGGCGAGCTTTTTTCGTTGTAGGGGGGGGCTGTGCTACCTAGGCAATTGCCCTCAGAAGACAGTGGTCTGTGGAAAAATACACGTGTTAATTACCGCATCCAAGCTATTCAAATATCGACTATTTTTGATTTTGTGAGCAGATGCACAAAAAATTGCTGCACCCGCTCTTGACCTTTGCGCTGAGAGGAGTAAGCCGGAAACGCAGAAAAATTTGGCCTGGCCTTTGCGGTCGGACCAAAACCGGCCCCTGTTCCTACAGGATTTGACGAATAGCTGGGCCAGAAACAAGGAAAGGTAAAGGCATGTACAAGACCGATCTCTACATCAACGGCCAGTGGCGCCCCGGCAGCACCGGTGAGCGCTTTGACGTCCTGAACCCCGCTGATGAGAGCGTGCTTGCTTCGGTCGCCTCGGCCAGCCTGGACGATGCCAAGGACGCAATGGACGCCGCTGCTGCCGCTTTTGGCCCTTGGGCGGCCAAGACGCCACGCGCGCGCGCCGAGATTTTGCGCAAGGCCTTTGATATCATGTCCAGCCAGCTGGAAGACATCGCCCGCCTTATCACTCTGGAAAACGGCAAGGCACGTGGAGATGCCATGGGCGAAGCCGCCTATGCGGCCGAGTTCTTCCGTTGGTTCTCAGAAGAAGCGGTTCGCGTTCCAGGCCATATGGGCATGGCGCCAGCAACAGGCGCGCGCACGCTGGTGCATCACAAGCCAGCCGGTGTTTCGGTTCTGGTGACGCCCTGGAACTACCCTGCAGCCATGGGGACTCGCAAGATTGCTCCGGCCTTGGCTGCGGGCTGTCCGGTCGTCATTAAGCCTGCCTCTGAGACCCCACTTACCATGTTGGCGCTTATTCCAATTTTGGAGGAAGCAGGCGTTCCGGCCGGTGTTGTTAACGTTCTGCCCTCAAAGCAATCGGGCAGCATGGTCTCGGCCCTGATGAACGATGACCGCGCGCGAGTTATCTCTTTCACGGGATCAACCGGTGTTGGCCGCATTCTGTTGAAAGGGGCTGCTGAAAATGTCCTGAACCCCGCGATGGAGCTTGGCGGCAACGCGCCCTTCATCGTTTTTGAAGACGCCGATCTGGACGCGGCTGCAGACGGCCTGATGATGGCTAAGATGCGCAACATCGGCGAAGCCTGCACGGCTGCCAACCGTATCTTCTTGCACGAAGATATCGCCGAGGCTTTCACGTTGAAATACATAGAGCGCATGGCGGCGCTGAAGGTGGGCAACGGCCTGGAAGAGGGCGTGGATATTGGCCCACTGGTTAACGCGGATACCCGCGACAAGGTTGCCGAATTCGTGGACGATGCCATTGCCAAAGGCGCCGAGTTGCGTTTGGGCGGCCAACGCCCGAACGGCCCCGGCTTTTTCTATCCGCCGACCGTTTTGTCCAACGTGCCGCAGAACGCTAATTGCGTACACGATGAGATCTTTGGTCCCGTTGCCGCTTTGCAGACTTTCAAAAGCGAAGAAGAAGTCATTGAGCGTGCCAATGCCACCGAATACGGCTTGGTTTCCTACCTCTTCACCGGCGATTTGAAGCGCGGGCTTAGCGTGGCCGAGCGCCTGGAATCCGGTATGGTCGGACTCAATCGTGGCTTGGTCTCTGACCCGGCGGCCCCCTTTGGCGGTGTTAAGCAATCTGGCCTGGGCCGCGAAGGTGGCCAGGAGGGCATGCTGGAGTTCATGGAAACCCAGTATATTTCAACGCTTTGGTAGCGAGAAGGGCCGCTAGGTCGTTTCGCTTTCTGGTTCTCTCTCTGGTACACTCTCTGGCGGCAGGTCAAACCAGGCCGCCGCCACAGGGCTTGGCTCGCTGGCTTTGCCGACGGTCACGCGCTGGCGGGTACCCGCTTCCTGGCGCTGGCTCTCCTCAAGGCCCAGCGCGCGGTCCAATTGATCGAGCCGCAGGCCAGCGGTCTTCGGGCAAGTCTTGCCTTCGCTGGCTAGCCCGCGGTAGCGCGCGGCAACCGCCAACTTCTTTTTGCGCTGGTGTGGTTGCACGCTGTCCAGATGGGCAGGGCTGACCTTTTCGCCCAGGGTCAAGAAGCCCGCTGCTTCGGCGCGTTTGACTAGGCTCAATCCGCGCTGGCTTCTGATAATCAGCGCATTGGTGCCGAGGTCTTGATCTTCGGGCACATCGGGATCAGGCGAGCCGCCGGGCCAGGTATCGGCTGCCGCAATGTCGCCTGCTTCCCCGATGCCATCCGCGCAGACCTTGCAGCGGAATGGCAGGATCCACTGGCTCTCGTCTTGGCCCCAAAAATCGCTGTAGGTCTTTTCGATCACGCGGCCATCGGTTAACTCGATCCGTGTCGGCCCCGGGCAGCCAAAACCGCGATAGCGCATCGCGGAGATTTGCCGGGGGTCGAGCCCAAGGTCCTGCTGAATGAAGCGCGCTTGGCCTTCGGGCGGCATATAGCCCCCACAGACAGGACTAAGCCTGGCCACGATCAGGCGATCCACCCGTTCATCTTCGCGTGCCAGATTGTTGATGACCGCCAAATCGCAAGGCTTGCCGATGACCGCAAAGGGGCGCCCCTTATCAAGCTGAGCCAAGACATCGACCAGAATGGCGGTAGGCGCATAACGCGAACCCGCCCCGGCCATGACGTTTTCGGCGGTACGCGAAACGTGGCGTTGGCCAAAGCTGGGTTCTTGGTCGCTGGCTTTAGCGTGCAAGATGAAGTCGGCCTCGCCCGAGTCAAGTAGGTAGAGCGCAAGTGCACTTAGGACGCCGCCAGTCGAGCCTTGGTGGCGCACGGCGGGATCGGCGGCCCAAGCGAGCTGCAAGGACTCATAGCCGCCCCAGATCAGGTCGTTGTGTGCATTCTTGGACCGAAAGCTGTCCGGTAAGGCCTCAAGGCGCGTTCCGGGACAGAGGTGTTCTAGCCGGTCGATTTCGGTGTGGCTGAGGCTAGCGCCGGGCTTGACGACGGGGCGCAGGTCACCTTGCGGGGTAATGGCCATGGCGACGCGCTCGGCACCAAAAAAGGACTGGCAGAGCCCGCAAGCCGTGCACATAGCGTCTTGGCTGATACGATTCAGGCGCTGTTCAGGGGCACGGGTTTCGGTCATGGCGGTATTCCAGATCAGCTGCTGCGAGGACGGCACAAGCACAGCACAGCTTGGGTCTGGCGGCAATCTTTGTTGCGGGCAGATGCCGGGTGTTGACCTGGCTCGTGAGAGCGTCAAGATAGTCGCATCAAGTCATGGAGAGGGGTGGGTATGGCGCGACGAGTAATGAGCGGTGTGGTGCAAGAATCCGATTGTGATGTATTGGGTCATATGAACGTATCGCGCTATATCGCGGCCTGTTCGGATGGCGTATTCGCCTTGCAGCGAGAGATCGGGTTGGATGAACAGGACATGCAGAGCGGCCGCAGGGTCTCTTTTGCCGTGGTCCATATGGAGAGCGATTTTCGCGCTGAGCTGCACGCAGGCGATGGTTTTTATCTGACGACCGAGGTTGCCCGGATTGGTGGCAAATCTCTCACCTTCCACCATCGCCTGTACCGAGAACGCGATGAGGCGCTGGCCTTTGACGCGCGTTTTACAACGGTTTTGCTGTCGTTGGAGACCCGCCGCGCGGTAACGATAGGCGCGGATTTGCGCGCTGATTTAGGGCCCTGGCTGGCCGAAGCGGTTGCGCCTGAGGTCGCGGGCTGAGCAGCTAGCCTTTGTTGCTCGCTAGCTAGCCCTTGCTGCTACGCGGATCGTTGCCATAGCTGTTGCGCTCGCGGATCTTGCCGTTCTCGCCCTGCAGGTAGGCTTCTGACTTGGCTTTGCGTGCGAGTTCCTTGGCGCGCTCCCAGGCCTCGGCTTGGGTCGAGAAATTGCCGGATGAACGCGACGCTCCCTCTTTTTGCACCTTCCAGCCGCCGTTGGGGTGCGGACTTGCCCAATAGTTGTCTGCCATGGCTCGGTCCTGTCTTGTGTCGTTGGGAAAGAAAAAGGCCCCCGCCCTGGGATCAGAGCGGAGGCCGTTGTGGTCTTAGCTGCAGCCGGTCGTGGCGCCGCAGGTATCGCACTTCAGACAAGTGCCGTTGCGCACCAGCGTGAAGTTCGCACACTCGGGACAGGAATCGCCCTCGTAGCCTTTTTGGCGGGCTTCCATCATGAGCTGCATGTTGGATTTAGCCGCTGCTGCTGAGCTGGAGACCGGCTCGGAGGTTTGGATATCAACAATGTTGGAATCGTCGATTACATCCTCGCGGGTAATGGGCGTTGCTTGCGGCACGGCCTCTTCGTCGGTACCGGTGCGGCGAACTTCCATGGTCATGCCGCTGGCCTTACCGCCTTCAATCACGTTGATGCGGTTGCGCATGAAGCCTGAAGAGGCAACCTTGCGCAGCTCAGAGCTGATGGCCGAGCCGCCCTTAGGATTGTCGCCCGGGTCCAGGTCCGACTGGTTGTCACCCATGCCCAGGGTGCTGACCTCCAGATCGTTAGGCTGCACATGCGCCAGGTCGTTGCGTCCGAGGTAGGAGACCGCCAGCTCGCGGAAGATGTAGTCCAGAACCGATGTCGCCATCTTGATGGTCTGGTTGCCCTCGACCAAGCCCTGGGGCTCGAAGCGCGTGAAGGTGAAGGCCTCGACGTACTTTTCAAGCGGCACGCCGTGTTGCAGACCCTGCGAGATCGCAATTGCGAAGTTATTCATCAGCGAGCGGAAAGCGGCGCCTTCTTTGTGCATGTCGATGAAGATTTCACCCAGGCTGCCGTCTTCGTATTCGCCAGTGTGCAGGTAGACCTTGTGACCACCAACCGCGGCTTTCTGCGTGTAGCCCTTGCGGCGATCGGGCAGCTTGCGGCGCTCTGTGACGCGTTTTTCGATGATGCGCTCAACGATGCGCTCGGTTATCTGCACGGCTTGTTGAGCCGGTGCGGCGGCTGCGAGTTCTTCAGCCACATCGTCGGCGTCTTCGACTTCTCCGTCGATCAGCGCAGATTGCAACGGCTGGCTGAGCTTGGAGCCGTCGCGATAGAGGGCGTTGGCCTTAATCCCCAGTTTCCATGACAGCATGTAGGCGTCGGCGCAATCTTCAACGCTGGCCTCGTTCGGCATATTGATGGTCTTGGAGATCGCGCCCGAGATGAAGGGTTGTGCCGCTGCCATCATGCGAATGTGCGCCTCGGTGGACAAGAAGCGAGTGCCGTGTTTGCCGCACTTGTTCGCGCAATCGAAAATCGGCAGATGCTCGTCTTTCAGATGCGGGGCACCTTCCAGGCTCATCGCTCCGCAAACGTGGGTATTGGCCGCTTCGATCTCGTCGCGGGCAAAGCCCAGGTGCGCCAGCAAGTCAAAGTTGACATCGCCCATCTGTTCAGCGGTCAAGCCCAACACATCTCGGCAGAAGTCTTCGCCCAGGGTGAAGACGTTGAAGACAAACTTGATGTCGAAGGCCGACTTCAGCGCGCCCGCCACCTTGGCAAGAACGGCATCGGTAAAGCCTTTGGCCTTCAGCGCCTCAATCGACAGGGCGTTGCAGTCTTCCAGACTGCCGTGACCAACGGCGAAAGCTTCGATCTCTTTGATCTGCTGATCGCTGTAGCCCAGGTTCGACAATGCCAGAGGCACCGTGCGGTTGATAATCTTGAAATAGCCGCCGCCAGCCAGCTTCTTGAACTTGACCAGCGCGAAGTCGGGCTCGATGCCGGTCGTGTCGCAATCCATGACCAGACCGATGGTGCCGGTGGGGGCAATCACGGTGGTCTGGGCGTTGCGGAAGCCGTTCTTCTGGCCCAGCTCGATCACGCGATCCCAAGCCTTCTTGGCCGCAGCGCCCAAGCCCGCCATGTCGATTTGCTTGTGCTCCAAGGGAACCGGCAGAACGCTCGTAGCCCTTGCTGCTGCCGTGGGCGGCGCGGCGGTGGTTGCGCATGACGCGCAGCATGTCCTTGGCATTGTCATCATAGCGCGCAAAGGTGCCAAGCTCGCCGGCCATTTCGGCGGAGGTGGCGTAGGCGGTGCCGGTCATCAGCGCGGTAATGGCTCCCGCAATGGCGCGGCCCTTGTCGCTGTCGTAAGAGACGCCCAGAGCCATTAGCAGGCCGCCAAGGTTGGCGTAACCCAGGCCGGTGGTGCGGTATTCATAGGACAAGCGCGCAATTTCTTCAGACGGGAACTGCGCCATGGTGACAGAAATTTCCAGTACCAGCGTCCAGAGGCGGCAGGCGTGGCTGAAGCCTTCGATATCGAAGGAACCGTCCTTGTTGCGGAAAGTCATCAAGTTCAGGGAGGCCAGGTTACAGGCCGTATCGTCCAAGAACATGTATTCCGAGCAGGGATTAGAGGCGCGGATGTCGCCGCCCTTAGGGCAAGTGTGCCAATCGTTAATGGTGGTGTGGTACTGCATGCCAGGATCGGCGCAGGTCCAAGCCGCCTCGGAAATCTGGCCCCAAAGGTCGCGGGCCTTGATGGTACGGGCGGTTTTGCCGTCGGTTCGGCGGATCAAATCCCAATCGCTGTCGTCTTCAACCGCGCGCAAGAAATCTTCTGTGACGCGAACCGAGTTGTTGGAGTTCTGGCCAGAGACCGTCAGATAGGCGTCGCTGTCCCAATCGGTGTCATAGGTGGCGAATTCGATCTTTTTAAAGCCCTGCTTGGCAAAAGCGATAACGCGCTGGATAGCGTTGTCGGGCACCTGGTCCTTGCGCGCAGCTTTGATGGCTTTCTTCAGCTCAGGATTATTCTTCGGATTGAAGCGATCCACATCGGAGCCGTCAACGCTGGCACAAATGGCCATGATGGCGTTCAGGTGCTTGGAGAGGATCTTAGAACCGGTGACCAGCGCGGCGACCTTTTGTTCCTCAATGACTTTCCAGTTGATGTAGTCTTCGATATCGGGGTGATCGATATCCAGCGTGACCATCTTGGCCGCACGGCGGGTGGTGCCGCCTGACTTGATTGCTCCAGCAGCGCGGTCGCCAATCTTCAAAAAGCTCATCAGGCCGGAAGACTTGCCGCCACCAGACAGGGGCTCGCCCTGACCGCGCAAAGATGAGAAGTTAGAGCCTGTGCCTGAGCCGTATTTGAACAGACGCGCTTCACGAACCCAAAGATCCATGATGCCGCCTTCGTTGACCAAATCATCGCCGACGGACTGGATGAAGCAAGCATGGGGCTGCGGGTGTTCATAAGCCGAGGTCGAACGGGTCAATTCGCCGGTCTTGTAATCGACATAGAAGTGACCCTGACCGGGGCCGTCGATGCCATAGGCCCAGTGCAGGCCCGTGTTGAACCACTGAGGCGAGTTGGGGGCGCCGCGCTGACCGCAGAGCATGACGCGCATTTCATCATAGAAAACGTGGGCGTCTTCTTCGCTGTCGAAATAGCCGCCTTTCCAGCCCCAATAGGTCCAAGCGCCCGCCAGGCGGTCGAATACCTGGGTGGCTTGGGTCTCGCCGCCATAACGCTTGTCTTCGGGCAAGCGGGCGAGTGCGGCTTCATCGGGAACAGAGCGCCACAACCAAGACGGCACGCCTTCTTCTTCAACGCGCTTAAGGGCTGCTGGTACGCCCGCTTTGCGGAAGTACTTTTGCGCCAACACGTCTACTGCGACCTGGCTCCAGCCATTCGGGACCTGGATGTCTTTGGCTTGGAAGATGATCTCGCCGTTCGGATTTCGGATCTCCGACGTCTTGGAGGCAAAGCTAAAGGCGTCGTAGGCCTCTGGGCCTCCCTTCGTCTCGTTCGGGGCAGCGAACCGGCGTTCAAACTTCATGCTCAGTACTCTTTTCAAGGGCTTGCCCCCATAAAAGGGACCGCCAATTCCAAATAATTACCCCCATATGACTGGGGGATCCCGCTTCCGTAGAGCGCGCAAAACGGCGCCCGGGTCGGTCCTTTGCAGGACTCGTTTTGGTTGCAAGCTGATCCGTGAGCGGCCGACCATTATGCCAGTTCCAAGCCGGAATGGCAAAATGCTGAAGTCGCCCGTCAACCACAAGACCTAGGGCCTTGTGCGGATCAGATGTCTACATATAGGGGGTCGCTGCTGGCAAGAGTCATTACGAGTTTATGTGGAATAAATCTGAAAGTGCGCGAGCGGACGTTGAAAACCCCGTCTTGACAGTCTCAAAACTGAGCGATTTGCAGCACTTAGCTGCATGTGAATTTTGGGGACAACCCGGTTTGTCAGCAGGGCAAAAATTTTTAAATTTTTTTCTTGCCGTCAAAGACTCGGTTGGTGGTCAAAATGCATCGCAAGTTTCTACATCTTTGGGCTGATTGATGGGCTCAGCGGCCACCTAAAGATGTGGGTTTGGCAGAATCGGGACCAAAACCGTCCCCGAAACCCGCTTGGCGATTCGTGCCGAGGTGGCCAGCTAGTGTCTAGGTCGGCCGTTCGTGTCTGGGTGGGCAGGCGCGCTAGGCGCTCAGCGCTCTTTGCGCCAGGGTGACCAGGTATGAGACGCCGAAGGGCATGGCTTCGTCGTTGAAGACATAGGCCGGGTCGTGCAGGCCAGCGCTGGGCCCATTGCCCAGAAAGGCGTAGGTGCCCGGCACGGCATCCAGCATGAAGGCAAAGTCTTCTGAGGCCATCAGGGGCGGTGCTTTGGGGTCCACCCGCTCTGCGCCCACGACCTCAGCCGCAGCTTGCTGGCTTATCGCCATCTGGTTGTCGTGGTTGATGGTGGCGGGGTAGGCATCTTCTTCCCACTTGATCGCCACTTGCCCGCCGAAGCCCTGCACCAAGCTTGTCGCCAGACGTTCGAAGCTCTCGACCGTGGCCCGGCGCACATCGGGATCGAGGGTGCGAATAGTGCCGCCCAGTTTAACGTCCTGAGGAATGACATTGGTGGTCTGGCCAGCTGCGACCTGGCACACAGATAGCACCGCCGATTTCAAGGGGTCGGTATGACGGCTGACCAGCGCTTGGGCGGCAACGATAAAGTGGCTCGCAATTAAGACCGGATCAATGGCTTTGTGGGGCATCGCGGCGTGGCCGCCGCGCCCGGTGATGGTCATATGAAAGGTATCGGACGAAGCCATGGCAGGGCCATCGCACAAAGCAATGTGGCCCAGCGGCAGCCCCGGTAGATTGTGCAAGGCATAGATGGCTTGCATGGGATAGTCGCGAAACAGGCCGTCTGCCATCATGCGCGCGGCGCCGGCGCCGCCTTCTTCGGCCGGTTGAAAGATCAGATAGACGCGGCCACTGAAGTTCCGGTTCTCAGTCAGCAGCTTGGCCGCGCCCAAAAGCATTGTCGTGTGCCCGTCATGACCGCAGGCATGCATGACGCCCGGATTTTCGGACGGATAATCTACGCCGCTGGTCTCCACAATGGGCAATGCGTCCATATCGGCGCGCAGCCCAACCGCGCGCCCGTTGGCCGGGCCCTTGCCCTCAATGATGCCCAACACGCCGGTGCCCCCCCAAACCGCGGACAACCTCAACGCCCATGGCCTCCAGGCGTTCTGCGACCAGGTTAGCGGTACGGGTCTCTTCATAGGCCAGCTCTGGATGACGGTGAAAATCATGGCGCCAGGCGGTCAACGCGGCTTGCAAATCGGCGGTTCGATTGAGGACAGGCATAAGGTCTCCAGGTTTGATCGAAAAAAAGTCTAGATCTATGTTGTGTCGCCATGATCAAACATCTCGGCCTCTAAGCCTTCACAAACGCGCGATTGTGCGTGATTATCGCGATATTCGGGAGTTTGAATGTTCGAATGGGCTTGTCTGTGGCAAAAATGCATCACGTTGTGAGGGGGCAACAAATCTGACTTGCATATTTCGCATAGGTACAGGGATTGTACGAAAAAGCAAAGCGGCCTATCTTGTCCTTAGTTGATGAGCAACAGCTAGTTCTCATCTTCTGTTTCCTCCCTGAACTTGGACGGCTCTTCGAGCCGTCTTTTTTTTTGGTTATTGTTCAGGACGTTCTGTGCTGTCGCTCGCAGGGGCTGCGAGATCTCTGCCAAAGCTAGAACCCATCAGCCAAAACCCATCAGTCATAAATCTACGCGGTCAATCCGGCGCGCCCTAAAGCCACCTTGCCAGAGCTCTTTATTCTTGCCACATAATCCCCAAGACCTTTTCCCAAACTTGGAGAACAGAATATGAGCTCAACAAAAGCCCTTCAGGATCGCATCGACGCCTTTGAAGCAAAGTACATCCACGACCAGGATATGGCTTTCAAAGTCACCGCGCGTCGCAATAAGTTTTTTGGCCTTTGGGCAGCAAGCGTCATGAACAAAGACGAGCAGAGCGCTGAAGCCTACGCGGTCGAGGTCATCAAGGCCGACTTTGAAGAAGAGGGTGACGAGGACGTACTGCGCAAGGTTGATGCGGACCTGAAAGCAGCAGCATTGGACTACACCCACCAGGATCTGGAAGCCAAGTTGTTGGAATGTGAACAACAAGCCAAAGCTTCATTCATGTAGGCTGTCTGAACGCAAACGGTCCGGTAGGGGCTGATTGACAGACACCGCAAGGAGCGGATCGCAGCACAGGCGGTTCGCTCCTTTTTTGTTGAGGTATACTCCGATTCCTGAGAGATCCGCGTTTTCCTTGACGTGGCAGGCTCCAGCGATTCAGATGTGAACATGCGGATTGAACCCCATTTTCTGT
>JAUIHE010000104.1 GCA_030432195.1 Alphaproteobacteria bacterium | reverse complement strand
CTTGCCGACAAACGCGTCAGGGTCGCTGTCCTCAAATGCCAGGGTGGGTACACGATCATGCCAAGCAGGACCGTTGGCGACCAGCGCGTCCCAGCGCCCCGTGCGCCAGGCTTCGGCGATGCGGTTTTTCTCTAAGACGATATGTTCGACACCTGCGTTGGTCAGGTGCTCGCTCATCGCAATCCCCGCCTGTCCGCCACCGACGACGAGCGTATCAATCTGTTCTATCACCATCTTGAAAATCCCCCTCTTAAACTGGCCAGTGCCCCCTGTATCGGGCAGCACCCGATGCATCTAGACTAGGGCTTGAGCGCAGAAAATTAGGAAATATCACAGCCCTGATTAGCCTGTCCCTAAAGCGAGTCTCCTTCGAGACAATCGGCGCGCGCCATCACGTCGCCTTTGCCAGCGGCGTTTGCCCCGTCATACGCCCCAAACACCATCACTCGGCCAACGACATCAAAAGAGGCTGACAAACATAGCCTTTTCTAGCTAGCTATGTCAGCCCCTTGCATTATTGGTCAGATGCATTGATTCATCTGCTGTTGCCCTCGCATCCTTTGCTACTGCTCTACCATTTGCAGACCACTGGAACCGGCGCGGTGGTTGGCCACCTGGGATTCGATCGAGTTGAGGTGGGGGATCGTCAGGCACTCAAAACCCAAGCCTATGCGCCCTACTTTTACCACAAGTATTTCGAAGTGAACTATGCCGACGGACTATTGCCCTTTGATCAGTGGTTTGGCACTTGGCACGACGGCAGCGAGGTCGCCGACGAGCGCACGGAACAGCGGTTTGTTAAGAAAAGCCAGCGCCTGGCGGCTCGAAACAAGCAAAAGCGCCAGTGAAATGCCAAAAGCTTCGTAGAGCGACAAGTCTAGGCCGCCGCTGCGCCTCATCCAGTCTGGTCGAGGTCAACGGTGTTCAACAATGCGCGCGTTGATGAGGAAGTTGCCGTGGGGACTTGGTATCACGCCTAGTGCATAGGAGCCTGGGAGGGCACTAGATCGGTCGGAATTGATCGTTGGTTTGTCGTAAATACATGATCTGAGGTATTGTGAAACTCTCTCAGATTGCGCTAGACGCTCTGCGAGACCGCGATATCGAAGTCGAGAATTTGATTTTGTGCGCCCGAATCAGGGCCCGCACGCTTTGATTTTACCAATGTGTCAATGGTCATGGTGGCAAGATCTTTGAGAGGGTGCGATATCACCATCGTCATGATACCATCGATTAGCGCAGCGCGGGTCGGCTCGAACAATTCATAGCCAACGCAAACAAAATCGGGGTGCAAGTGCGCCTCGCGCAGGGCAGAGAGTGCGCCGGTGATGCCCCCCCCGGAGACAAAGAGGCCGCTTAGGTTCGGGTGGCTGGCAAGCAGGTGCTGGGTAATTTCGCGCGCAACGGCGGCCGATTCAAATGTTGACTGGGGTTCCAACAGGGTAAACCCGGCATCAACCTCACGAAAATAGGAGCGGAACCCAGCTTCGTTGAGTTCTTGGTTTCGAAAACGATGGTGGCCCAGAAGAATGCCAATCTCGCCCCGGTTGCGGCAAATCTTTTCAAATGCCCAAGCGGCGGTTCGCCCAACCTTCCAATTATCCAGCCCAACGAATCCAACCGGCGTTCGCGCAGTTAGAGGTGCGATCAGGGCAATCGCTGGCACCCCTGCAGCAGCCAAGGTGTCAATCGCTGTCGAAATCAAAGGATGCTCGGACGACACCAACGCCAGGGCGTCGCAATTTGTCCCCAGATCAGTGATCCGCGCCGCGACAGCCTCTGGCATCAAGTCTTCGAGAAACTCCAATTTGAGCTCGATTTTCGCATCCTGAAAGTTGCCGGCGGCACTCTGTAGCGCACGGCCCAGGTCCCTATAGAACCCGCGGTGGCCCTGCTGCAGCAATATGCCGAGCGAATAGGATGGCCGAGCCTCACGGATTGCGTGCTGCAGGGTCCCAAGGCCATAAAAGCCGATGCGCTGGGCCGCGCTCATAACGCGCTCTCGGGTTGCCTCTCGGACCTGGCTAGCGTCTTTCAAGACGCGATTGACAGTGGAGATGGAAACCCCCGATTCCTTGGATAAGTCAGCAATGGTTGGGCGTTTCATGGGTGTATCCTGATATGTTTTGTTTCACGCAAATGCCATATGGCATAAATTGGCACGAAAAATCTTATTAGGTAAAAATACGTTAGAAATAATTTATTTCAAGTTTTACGGTGCGTCCAGCTGAAGGGCGGGGAAAACCCCATTCTCAGGAGGAAGCGATGGACGATACAAAGTACGGCACGCGTGACAAGCGCGGGAATTGGACTCCCAATCAACCTGTTGAAATTGCGCCGTTTTGGCTCGGTAAATTTAGCAAGATGGGAAAATTCTTGCTCGATTACCTCTGGCCGTGGAATGCCTTCCACATGGCCGTGACCCTGGCCTATTGGTTCTTGCTGATCCAACCCAACTTGGACGCCTTTAAGAGCCTGTCTTGGCAGTGGGCCCTGATCCTTTATGCGGTCAACGCCGGCGGTATTTTTGTGCTCTACGGTTCGGTTGAGCTGATCTACTACGTCAAGCGCAAGCAGGATCGTCGCTTTAAGTATAATGCGAAATTCCCCTCCGAGCAGCCCTCTGACGTCTTTTGGTTCAAAAGCCAGAACATCGACAACTTCTTGCGCAGCTTTTTTGTCTCTATTCCCTTGTGGACCTTGATCCAGGTTGGCGCGCTCTATTGCATGGCCAATGGCCTTCATGCCTTTGGCTGGCTAGGCTGGCAGGAACATTGGGTGTGGCTGGTGATCTTGACACTGTTGGTGCCAGCCATCCACGAGCTGCACTTCTTTTGCGGTCATTGGCTGATCCATCAAGGCCCGCTCTATAAGTGGATCCACTCTGTGCACCACAACTCGATCAACCCCAGCCCTTGGTCGTCGCTCAGCACACACCCGGTTGAGGCTGCCTTCTTCCACTCAGAGATCTTGTGGCACCTTCTGCTGCCCTCAAACCCCATCGTTGCCTTGTTCCAGATGAACAGCACAGCCTATGGCGCCATCAACGGGCATATCGGCTTCGACAAGCTGGAAATTACCGAAAATACCCCCGTCGATAGCCATGCCTACGCCCACTACCTGCACCACAAATACTTCGAGGTGAACTATGGCGGCGACGGACTGATCCCGCTCGATAAGTGGTTCGGCTTTTGGCACGACGGATCAAAAGAGGCCGATGAGCGCATGAAAGAGCGCTTCCGAAAAAAGAAAGAAAAAGCGCGCGCTAAGGCCAATCCTGCCTAAGGGGCAACTTTAGAAATTCGCGAGGTCAAGCGCGCAACCGCGTCGCCCAGGCCTTGCATCAAAGATCCCTCTGCAACACGACTTGCTCAGGGGGGAGGGGCACCAACGTCGGTGTTCATGTGTCATCTTACGCATATTGTGTGAGATCTATTGGAGGAACTTCGTATGAAATTCATGAGCAAAGCTCTTTTGACGGCAGCGGCGCTGGCTTACAGCGCGACCACCGTACTGGCGGCAGACATCTTCGTCATTGGCGGTAAGCCGGACGATCCGTTCTGGTCAATTGTTAAGCGTGGCGCTGAAGATGCTGGCTTGGTTGTTGAAGCCCAAGGCGGTTCTGTGACCTGGCTTGGCCCACAAAACTACGACAACCTGGGCGTTGACGCTGCCGAGCTCATTCGCCAAGCGATCGCGCAAGGCGCCGACGGCGTTGTTGGACCTGACTGGGTGCCAGAAGCCATGGACCCTGCATTCCAAGCGGTTGTAGATGCTGGCATTCCGCTGGTGATCTATAACGCTGGTGGCATTCAAGCTGCTGACCGCCTGGGCGCTTTGAACTACGTTGGTGCCGTTGACTACTTGGCTGGCGTTGCTGGCGGCGAGTGGCTAGGCAACAACGGCGCGAAGAATGGCCTGTGCGTCAACTCTCTGCCGGGTGCCGCGAACATTGAGGATTACTGTAATGGTTTTGCCGAAGGTATGACCAATACCGGCAATACCGCATCAACGCTGCCGCTGCCTGCAACCGCTCAAGGCAACGTGACTGCAGTTGCACAGGCTGTTCGTGCACACCTGTTGCAAAACCCTAGTGTTGATGCCGTGTTCGCAACCGCGAACCTCGACGCGGTTGGCATTGTGCAAGGCATTCAGCAAGCCGGCAAAGCTGGCAAGGTTCAGGTTTGTGGCATCAACTTTGACGAAGCCATTTTGAACCAAATCTCAAACGGCTCGCAGTCTTGTGCAATTGACCAGCAAGGCTATCAGCAAGGCTTCTATGCGGTATCGATTTTGAACGGTCACATCAACTATGGCCTGAGCATTCCTACTCGTGAAATCTTGACTGGCCCAGGTGTGGTGGACGCTTCGAACAATGCGGCAACTATGTCTGGAGCGAGCGAAGGTACTCGCTAGCGCGTCTTGGTGTTAAAACAGTGTCCGCCGGGCTAGACCCTCAGGGGTCTCCCGGGCGGATTCTTCAAAGCCATAGGGAGCCTTTTTCTGAGGCACGCCTATTGGTTACAAGCGAGTGACAGGGGAGCTGAAATGAAGGGGGATAGATATGTCGAGACCTACGGCTAGACATGGGGTCGGTTTGAGTGTGTTCCAGCGGCGCCCAGAGGTCACTGGTGGCCTGATCGGCCTTGTCGTTGTTTACGCCTTTTTTGCTTATCTGGGCGGTTCTGTTTTCATGCAAGCACCGGGCTGGTCCAGCTTCCTGAGCGTCGCGGCTGAGGTCGGCATAATTGCCCTTCCGGTTGGACTGCTGATGATTGCAGGCGAGCTCGACATCTCAGTCGGCGCGATCCTTCCCGCTGCGTCGCTGACGACAGCGGTCATTTCCGGCCATTATGATTTACCCACTTATATGGGCATTGCTGGCGGCTTGGCGGTCGGCGTGATCGTTGGTTATGTGAACGGATTGTTGGTGTCGCGAACAAAGATCCCATCTTTGATTATCACTGTGGGCACCATGTTCGGGACCATGGGCCTCACTTTGGGCTTGACCATTATGATCGCCGGAAGCACCGGCGTGTTCATGACCCCTGATCCGATTAGCAAAGCGCTGTTGGGTCAATTCATCGGTGGCATGTTTCGGGTGACGATGGTGTGGTGGGTCCTGTTCATCGTGGTCGTGTTCTACATTCTGCATATTTCGCCATGGGGTAACTGGATTTTTGCGGTCGGTGGTGACCCTGAAAGTGCGCGCAACGCGGGCATTCCGACGCGAAGGGTGACGGTTGGCCTCTACATGCTCAGCGGTTTTGCTGCAGCGTTTGTAGGCGTCAGTCAGGTGATTACCTTCCAAAGTGCCCAGGTTGCTGCGGGCCAATCCTTCATCTTCAACTCGATTATGTGTGTTGTGATCGGCGGCGTGCTTTTGACAGGCGGGGCGGGCTCGGTGATTGGAATTGTGATTGGGACATTGACCTTTTCGATCGTCAACCAAGGCATCTTCTTCTCGGGCCTTGATCCGAACTACGGGTCGATCATTATCGGTGTCTTGCTGTTGGCGGCAGTCCTTTCGAACGACACATTCCGAAACATAGCTCTGCGCTATGGTTCAAAGAAGTCTTAAGGGGAGGGCTACACCATGATCACTTCGATTTTCCGCCGGCCTGCTACCGCTTCGATCGTGAGCCTTGCGATGATCGTTGCCTTCTACGTTTTTTTCGGCGGTGTAGATTTGGGCCGCATGGCTGGCGCAGCGAGTTGGCTTAATTTCGCTGCTAACTTAGGGATCGTTGCCGTCCCGGTAGGGTTTTTGATGATCGCCGGTGAGATTGATATCTCATTCGGTGCGATGATACCCGCGGGTTCTATGGCAACAGCGATCATCTCTGGCCATTACGGCCTGCCGATCGGTTATGCGATGATTGCTGTCTTGGCTATGGGCCTCCTCATGGGACTTATCAACGGCATACTCACAATCCGCACAACAGTGCCTTCTTTGATTGTATCGCTGGGTACTCTGGTCGCAATGCAGGGCGTTATCTTGGCTTCTTCAAAGGTTTTGACGGGCAAGGCCAGCGTTGCTTTGACGGCCCCTGACTGGGCAAAATTTGCCTTCGGTCAGCTGATTGGCAACGGTCACCAGGTCATCATTATATGGTGGCTTGTCGCGACGTTCGTCTTTTGGTTCGTGCTTCACATGTCGCCTTGGGGGAACTGGATTTTCGCCATGGGAGGGGACAAGCAGAGCGCGCGAAATGCGGGTATCCCTGTGAACCGATTGACGATTATTTTGTTTATGCTGTCCGCGACATCTGCCGCGTTTGTCGGCATGTGTCAGGCCATCCTTTTCAACTCAGCTCAGGTATCTGGCGGCATCAACATCATTTTCAACGTCATCGTCAGTGTTGCAGTGGGCGGGACCTTGCTGACCGGAGGATTTGGTTCCGTTGCCGGAATCTTTTTTGGAACGATTACGTTCGCAATCGTCAACCAAGGCATCTACTTCACGCAAATTGATCGCAATTGGTCCAGCCTGATTATCGGCATCATGTTGCTGTTGGCTGTTGGCATGAACGAAAGCTTCCGCTCATTGGCGTTCAGCGCAGGTGGCAGGAAGAAGAAAACAAAACCAAGTTAGCAGGCGCCCAAGCAAACTGCGGGAAAGCTGCAAGGCTTTCGAGCTTGGATTTGCGGTTGACAACAAGAAGCGAGAGCCAAGGGGTTTGCAGCATGCCAACGCCAGACGGATTAGGCTTCGATACATGAAATTCGAGGAAGCGAGGATAGGGCCATGAGTAATCAAACACCTGTAATTGAGCTGCGCAACGTAGATAAGTCTTTTGGTCCGATCGACGTTCTGCACGAGATATCTTTGAAGGTTAACGCGGGCGAGGTTCTGTGCCTGTTGGGTGATAACGGTGCGGGCAAGTCCACGCTGATCAAGACGCTGGCGGGGGTTCATAGCCCGACGCGCGGTCAGATCTTGTTGGACGGCAAGCCCATGCGCTTCAGCCGACCGAAAGACGCGCAAGAAAAAGGCATTGCCACGGTGCATCAGTTCGGCGGGACCTTTCCGTTGATGACCATTGGGCGTAGTTTTTTTGCTGGCGTGGAGCCGACCAAGGGCATCTGGCCCTTCAAGGTGTTCGATCGCAGCAAAGCCAACCAGATCGCGGTCAAAGCGGTGCAAGACTTCGGGATTACCCGCATTGACGATGGCGATCGTCTGGTTGGTGGTCTGTCAGGCGGCGAGCGTCAGTCTTTGGCGATTGCGCGGGCCGTGCACTTTGGTGCGCGGGTCTTGATCCTGGACGAGCCGACGGCGGCCCTGGGTGTTAAGCAGGCCGCCCACGTTTTGCGGATCGTCAACGAGGCCAAGCGCCGAGGTTTGGCGGTGATCTTCATTACCCACCAAGTGATGCACGCTATGGCGGTGGGGGATCACTTTGCTGTCTTGATCCGCGGTGCGATTGCCGCAGACTTCCGCAAAGGCGAGAAGTCACGCGAGGAGATCACCGATCTTATGGCTGGCGGAGAGACCATGTCTGACCTCGAGGCGCAAATCGAGGGCTATATGGAAACCCACGACGGCCACCCCCCACAAGTCGCCAGTCAATCTGACGCTTGATAAGCAAACCTGAAAGCTGGGGTTCGCCCCGGCTTTTCCTCCCCGCCCGCCGGGTCCAGCCGGCGGGCTTCCAAAAAAATGGGCGAGGTCGCCCCGCGACCACCACGCCTAGCGTTGAATAATTTTGTTCGAAGGAAGCGGCCATGTCGGTGCGTCTTGCGATTATTGGTGCCGGCCTTATGGGCGCGGACCATGCCAAAATCTTTGCTGATGATTTGCCCGGTTCCCAGCTTCAAGTGATCTGCGATATGGATCAGGCACGAGCAAAGGCAGTGGCAGTTGCCACTGGCGCACGCGATGTCTCCAACAATCCCGAAGCAGTTATTGCCCGCGATGACGTGGACGCGGTCGTGGTTGCCAGCCCCGATTTTACGCACGCTCCCTTATCGATGGCCTGCATAAAAGCGGGCAAGCCGGTCCTGTGCGAAAAGCCCCTGTCTCAGTCATCCGTCGAATGCCTTCAGGTGATGGACGAGGAAATGGCCCGCGGCCTCCGCTTTGTCCAATTGGGTTTCATGCGCCGCTATGATCAATCCTATGTTGAAATGAAGCAGGCCTTGGAGCAGGGCCAGTTGGGGCGTGCTTTGATGATGCACAACTTTCACCGCAACGTAGAAACGCCAGCGGCTGACTTCACCGGCGCAATGGCGATCACCAACTCCGCACCGCACGAATTTGACGTCGTTCGCCACGTTTTGGGCTGTGAATATGCAGCGATTTCGGCCTATCAACCGCAACGTTCAGATGCGCGCCTGGCCCCGGTCGTCATGGTGTTAGAAACCCAGGAAGGCCAGCTGATCACAATCGAAGTCAACAACAATGCTGCCTATGGTTATGACGTGCGCGCTGAGTTGGTTGGCGAGGCGGGTAGCATTGCGATCAATCCGGTTTCCTACACCCGTACCGATGCCAAGCTGGCCAATGCTACGGCCTATGAGGCCGACTGGCGCGGACGCTATGCCGAGGCTTATCGCCGCCAAAACCGTGCCTTCTTGCGCTTCGTAAAGACGGGCAACTTCCCGGAGGGGGGATCGTCATGCTGGGACGGCTACTGCTCTTCCGTTGTCGCTGAGGCGGGCGTCAGGGCCTTGAACGAGGGATGTAAGGTCCCTGTTGAGATGATTGCTAAACCGGAGTTTTACGCATGAAGATTGGCTTCGTTTCTGACAGCTTGGGCGGGTTGAGCTTAACGGACCTGCTGGACCATGCCGCGCGTCTGCAGGTCCAGGGTGTTGAGGTCAACACCTGTGGCTGGTCAACTGCTCCTCATTTTGACCTGAAATCCATGATCGGGAACGGCGCTGGACAAAAGGCTTTCCAAGCCGAGTTTGCGGCCCGCGGGCTGGAGATCATTAGCCTAAACGCGAACGGCAACCCCTTGCACCCCACCGATTCTGCTCAAGGCCAAGGCTTGAAAGACACAATCCGCGTTGCTGGAGAGATGGGCATCAAGACCGTCTGCACCATGTCGGGCCTACCCGCTGGTAGCGCCAACGACAGCTTGCCCAACTGGGTTGTATCGTCTTGGCCGCCAGAGACACAGACGATTTTAAAGTATCAATGGGAAGAAAAGCTTTTACCCTTCTGGAGCGAGATTTCAGAGCTGGCCAGGGCCAACGGCGTTGAACGCATTGCTCTGGAGCTGCACGGCAATCAGTGTGTCTACAACGTGCCCTCTTTGCTGAAATTGCGCGCGGCCATTGGCCCGGTGATCGGGGCCAACTTGGACCCCTCGCACTTGTTCTGGATGGGTGCCGACCCCTTGGCTGCCGCAGAGGCGTTGGGAGCGGCGATCTTCCACGTTCACGCCAAAGACACCATGCTGAATGCCCCGGTTCAGGCCACGACCTCCTTGTTGGAGAACGGCTCGCTGACCGACATTCCCGCGCGCTCTTGGTCTTATATCACGCTGGGATTTGGCCACGGCGAGCAATGGTGGCGGCAGTTCTGCTACCGCCTGAAAATGGCGGGCTATGACGGCTGGCTATCCATTGAGCACGAAGACGTACTGCTCAATAGCCTTGAAGGCCTTGAAAAATCTGTTGCGTTGTTGAATGGCGTCATGCCCAGCGCGCCCGCTGATTTTAAAGTGCAAGATATCTAAAGAGAGGAACCCGCATATGCCTTGGATTGATGCCTGTTCTGCTGCTGACTTGGGCGAAGAAGAGGGGCTGCGCTTCGACTATAATGACCGCACCTTTGCCATCTTCCGCAACGACGCAGACCAATACTTCTGCACCGATGGCCACTGCACACACGAAGATGTGCATTTGGCGGACGGCTTGGTTGTCGAAAACACGGTAGAGTGCCCCAAGCACGCCTCGATCTTCGATTTTAGCAACGGCGAGGTTGATACGCCTCCTGCCTGCGAGAATTTGAAGACCTTCCCGACCAAGGTCGAAGACGGTCGCGTTTGGATTGAGATCTAAGTATGGGCCAGCCTTTCCAACTGGCCGCCTGCGCTGAGACGCTGTGGCAGGACAAGCCGATTGCGTGGCGCGCGAGCCGTCTAAAGGAGCTGGGCTTCGGCGTTGGCTTGTGGAACTGGCCTGCCTGGGACTTGTCGGAGTTGGAAAAGACGGGTGCCACCTTCACCATCATGAATGGCTATCTTGCGGGCCGCTTGGCGGATGATGAGGGCGCTGACTTGCTTTTGACCTCGGCGCGGGAAACTGCAGAGGTCGGAAAGCGGCTCGGCGCGGCGCGGCTCAATTTGCACGGCACTGGCCTTGGGGACGGCGGGCGTCCGATCTGGAAGCACGACGTGGTAAGCGGCGCTATGTGGCTTAAGGCACACGATACGCTGAACCGGATTTGCGATCTGGCGGAAGAACTAGAGGTTCAGTTTACGCTGGAAAACCTCAATCTTTTGGACCACCCAGGCTGCCCCTTCGGATCGACGGCTGATGTACTGGCGTTGGTGTCGGCGGTGAACCGTCCGCAGCTGCGCATCAACTTGGACCTCTATCACACCCAGATTGGCGAGGGCGACTTGATCCGCTGGTGTGAAAAGTGCCTGCCGTGGATCGGTGAAGTGCAGGTGGCCGACAATCCTGGCCGCTGCGAACCTGGTAGCGGTGAAATCAACTACGCAGGTGTTGCCAAGGCTCTGTTTGACATGGGCTATCGCGGCCCCGTCGGCCTGGAAGCCTTTGCATCTGGCGAACCTGAGGTGGCCTTAGAGGCCTTTCGAACCGCATTTACTTTGTAAGGATAATGCCATGAGCATGTACCATAACCGACCGCATGTGCAGGACATTCGCGCCATGAAACAGCGCGGCGAAAAGATCTCTATGCTGTTCGTGACGACGCCCGAAGAGGCGGCCGCGGCAGCGGCTGCGGGCATTCACATGCTATCGATAGAGGGCCGTTTCTTTGACGCGGAAATGCGTGAAGCTGCGGGCGATTGCTTCGTGCAGGTGGGCTTGCCCTACGGCGGCTGGGGCAGCTTCAACGGTCGTCCACTGGCCACTGCGGAAGACTATTTGCGCGCAGCTTTCCACTATGCAGGCTTTGGCGGCGATGCCGTTTACTGCTCGGCATCTTATGACATCCAAAAAACGCTGTGCGACAACCACATACCAGTTGTTGGCCACATCGGCTTGATCCCGTCATACATCACCTGGACTGGCTGGCGGGCGGTTGGCAAAACTGCAGCCGAGGCCTTGGCGCTGTGGAAGCACACGCAAAAGCTGGAAGAAATTGGCGTCTTTGGTGCCGAGCTGGAGGTAGTGCCCGATCGCGTCGCCAAATTCTTGAGCGAAAATTCGTCTCTAGTCATGCTGGGCATGGGGGCTGGCAAGTACGCCGACGCACAGTACTTGTTTACCGAAGACGTATGCGGATATGGCCAAAACCACAAGCCGCGTCATGGCAAAGTCTACCGCAACTTCGCGCCAGAGCTGGAGCGCCTGCAAGCTGAGCGGATTGCGGCCT